>CALHZT010000018.1 GCA_938040995.1 uncultured Pirellulaceae bacterium
CGGTGGTGACTTTAATGGAGCGTCCACGCAACTACGGGCTCAGCAAAAAGTCGTCACCGAGCTGAAATCGGCGGCTCTCCTGGACAACAAAAAATTGGCGGCTGCGGAAGCGGAGCTGAAGACTGGCCGAGAACAAGTCGCCGAGTTGCAGGCCCGTAACGGAAACCATGTGCTGCTGGGGCTTCTGGCGACTCTCGTGACCATCATGGTCAACAGCATCGCAGTGACCTATTTCATCGGAACCGCACGCTGGTGCAAGGAAGTTTGCGAAACCTACGGCCTGGATGCCAGTTACTCGCAGCGTTCCGATCGACGTAAAAGCAAAACCTTTCCCTGGTCATTGCTCGGAATCGTTACGGTGTTGACCATGGCAGCGCTCGGAGCCGCGTCGGATCCGGGCACGTTTCGCGAAACGACCGCGAAGTGGGTCAGCGTTCATTTCATCGCCGCCATCGCCGGCACCGCGATCATTGCCTACGCCTTGTGGCGGCAGGTGTTGGGCATCAGAATCCACCAGGGAATCATCAACGAAATTCTCGAAGCCGTCCGGGTCGTCCGCGAATCGAAGGGGCTCGCCGTTGACTTGCCGGCAGACGGAACCGCAACGACCGCGGCAAGTGCCGAATAGTAATTCGGGGCAGGGCAGGGGAGGCCCAACAGTCATGCGAGCCTGTGTTCAACGAGTCACCAGAGGTTCCGTTACGGTGGACGGTGAAGTCATCGGGAAGATCGCGGCGGGCCTCGTCGTACTTCTTGGCGTTGGCCCGGACGACGACGAATCAGACGTTCGCTTCATGGCCGACAAGTTGACTCAGTTGCGTATCTTCGAAGACGCCGATGAGAAGATGAATCTGTCTCTCATTGATACTGGCGGAGCCATGCTGGTCGTTAGCCAGTTCACGTTGATGGGCGACTGCCGCAAAGGTCGGCGACCGTCATTCATCGCCGCCGCGAAACCTGATCGAGCCAACGAGCTGTATGAGCAGTTTGTTGCCGAGGTTAAGTCCCGTGGCGTTACTGTTGCAACTGGTAAGTTTCAGGCGATGATGCAGGTCGAACTGGTGAACGATGGCCCCGTCACCATGCTCGTTGACAGCAAGAAGCTTTTCTAACAGCTTCGTCTGCCAATTGTTTGCCTCCCAAATGAGTGGCCGGCAAAATCAGGGTCACAATTCCTGTCTGGAAAAAGAGAGTTGTCAAAGTCAACCGCAAAGAAGTTGGCAGAGTATTTTGAAGTTCAACTGTCACTGTTTCTTTAATTCTGGAAAAAAGACGCACACGATTTCAGGAGCTTCTCTGCGCCGAAGTTCATGCTTTTCGTTCGTAGCTTTTGCGACAGCGGAGCCCCGTGAGGCTCACCAGCATGCTACCTTGGCGGTTGATAGATTGGACCTTGTTGCTCGTATGTCGGCTGAGAACCACGGGGAGTCGGTGTCATCTGTTGACGAGGATGAGCCGACTGAGGAAACGTTGGCGGATAGCTCGGTGCCGGATACGACGGCAGAGCTTGCGAGCCATACGCACCACTGAATGGGGCATGACTATGCCCCTGACGCTGCCCCTGTTCCTGCGAACCGACACCAATAACGGGTGACATCGTTGGCTTGCGAATGGTCAATGCGATCATGCCGAGCAGGGCACCGTAGACAAGAATGTTGGCCGCCGGCCGGTTACTGAAGAACTTCAATGCCGTGCCGAACGAGCGTTTCGTCCTTAGACGGCCACCGATTCTTTCAACGGCCCAGACCTCATCGAGAATCAGATGCCACACATAACCGACTGAAACAGCAAACGTCTTCACCAATCGCGGCCTTAGATCCGGGCAGGCGCAAATGAAGTAGATGAGCATGCTCGCCAGCGCAGCCGCCGGGATGCTGTGCCACATTCCACGATGCACCGTCGTACGGCGAACCAACTCGCCTCCACCAAATCGAATGATGACATACGTCAATCCGGCGATCGCAACAATCGTTTCCTGGGGAAGCTGCATTTCGTGGAAGCGATCGAGAAGCAACATCGGGACGATCGCCGCCACGAATGCCAACACCTCACGCAAGATCACCGCATGGTCGCTGTCCACATCCGGCAACATCGACGCCACGATGCAAAGTCCGCCGGCGAGCACAGCCGTCGGCAACGGCATTTCCCAAACCGTATGAGCCGCCATTCCGTAGGCGAATCCTACGAATGCTCCGGTACCGGCATGTGTGGGGAAATTGGCCATCTGCTAGCGTCCGTAAACAGTCTTTTCCAGTATCCTGTGGCGAATAGTCTACGCACCCGCAGGGAAGGGGGCCAAGATCGAAGCCGATAAGTCGAATAAACCAGTGCTAGCTTGAATTCGCCTCAGTGCATGGTGAATGATATTCGCTGGAACTGCAGCCGACGATATTATCCGTCGGCTAATCGCGGCGGCACCTATGCGCCGAGTGCAACAAATACGGAAAGAGACGGAATGCAGATTTTCGATACGATTGTCCTGTTGATCATCCTGATCGCGGCCTTTTCTGGCTGGCGAAAGGGGCTAGGCAACCAGATTGCGTCCATCGTTTCGCTGGCGGTCAGCAGCTGGGTTGCAACCAGCTACTCCGGCTTGCTCGCCGACCGGATTGATGCGGTTCCGCCATTTAACAACTACGCCGCGATGCTCATCCTGTTCCTCGCGACGTCGGTGATCATCTGGCTGATCTTTCGCCGGATCAACAGCACCATTGATGAAATGAAGCTCGGTGATTTCGACCATCAGCTGGGTGCATTATTCGGAGCCGCAAAGGGGTTCGTGCTGGCTTCGATCATCTCGCTATTTGCGATTGGCTTCCTTAACGAGGCGACAAGGAACGGACTGATCAACGAATCCAAATCCGGACCATTCATTGCAACGTTTCTGCATCGCGTTCGACCATACGTGCCGGAAAGAGCCATGGCGCAAATTGGATCACTGTTCGACCGACTGGACGCCATTCGCCCCAACACGATTCCCGTCGGAGGCGGATATCAGGTAAACACCAACGGGCAAGGGCAGGGGGGATACCAAAACGGTGGTGGCGGCTTCATTCAACCTCAAACACCCGGGAACTACCAACAACCTGGCTATCAGCCACAGCCGGGTTATCAACCGCCGGGTGGTTTTGGTCAATCGCCGCCAGCAAACGGCGGCTATGGCGGAGGACAGCTGCCGCCTACTTATCAGCCGCCCGCGCAAACTTCAGGCACCACCGACTGGAACACAACGCCGAATGGCGGGCGTTTCTAGGCGTAGTACCGCCTTCAGACAAATACTGCAATTGATCGTTGTGCCAGCTTAGATTCTCGCGGGATGGCGACTGGATGGTTCGTAGTGGATCTTGTTAATCCCAAGCCGAAGGCTTTGCAGCCTGTAGCCGGCGGTAAACGCAGTGCCACCGCCGGTATGGGGCAATCGCCACGACGGTCGAGCGATTTCGCTCTGGAATTCATTCAAGTCGACCGAGACCGGAACCGCGGCGTTTGAACTTCATCCGCGAGCCGTTTCGGTCTCGATAAACGCGAGTAGGAATTCAGCCGGTTTTCTGCTCCGGCGCTAACCCGTGGTGGCGCTGCGCTTACCACGAGCTACCAGCTAATATCCCTACCGGGATGAAGACAGCGCACCAATGCCTCATCGCGACATCTAGTTTCCATGTACACCTTGAAAAAATCGACGAGCCGAAGTGGCGGCAACGGCAAGAAGTAGCATCAAGCCGCAATAACTGGCCGAGCCGAGCTCGGGTACACTGACCGTCAGCACACCTGAAATGGCATAAACAGGTCGCAGAGAGGTGGACGGAATCGTCGTTGCCGTCTCAATCCAACCCATGTTGCTACTTGTGGTATGCCCGTGAAACGGCCTGCTGTTTCCCAATGTCGAGCTTCCTGATCCAGTCCCATCGTCGGTTGTACCCGTCCACGGAAACGCGCCGACAGTGGTGTTGTTTTCCCGCCGGTTGAGCGATGCCCCCAACGTTCCGTCCCACAAATCGGTGTAGCTGTTCGCGATGATCGTCGTGCCGTCCACGAGGAAAATGGGAATGTTGGTCGCCGATGAGCCGGGTACCGTTGAAGTGTTGTCGCGAGCATCGACTCCAGTCGTTGACACAATCGCAGTCCACCCCTGGTGGTTGAGTGCCGCAGTGAGATTGCCGCCGGTTGACGTATCGTTGGCGACTGAATTTACAAAGTTGTTGTAATAGCTGATGCTTGAATTCGTTGCATCGGTCGTCGCCGTCGTCACAAAGGCGATGCGATACTGGTCGCCCGGCCCAAGATTGCCCGGACTGACAAGAGTCGCGAAGCATGAACCACAAAGAGGCACGGCAAATAGAGTCAGGGACAGGACGACGGCCCTCAACGAATAGATTGTCATACGCAACGAACGCTCTGCTGTTTATTCCACGGTGAAAAATCAGCCGTGAAGGTCGAAAATTGGGCAAAAACCGTCAACGTCAGTTCCAAAGGATGGGTGGTGCATTCCCTCCACAATCTGCTGGCGTGCCTGCCACTGGTGGCGAATCACTGAACGGTGCTTTCGGTTCGAGCACCGCTCTCCAGTTCGAATGAATGGAAACACTTTGGCCATCGTGGCTGTGACGGACTGCTTTTTCGACTCCGATTTCAATGGAGTCGTCGATGAAGAAGACCCGGCGAATGGCTTACAGTCGCCGGATAAGAGAACCTGGATTCATGCGAAGCGACTTACCGGGTGACGCAAACCTTGACGGCTCGGTAGACGCATCGGATTTTAATGTCTGGAACTCCAACCGCTTTCGCCCAGACGCAGGATGGTGTTCCGGCGACTTCACATCAGATGGGGCTGTCGATGTTGGCGATTTCAACATCTGAAACGCCGGCAAAGCTCGACTGGCGTTTTAAACTGGGCAGACTTTGTCGCCTACGGAAATTTTACCGCTTTCAACGATTTCGGCGCGCAGTCCGCCTCGATGAAGCAACGCCTTGATGGCTCCCTTGGCGGTTTTCTTTTCCAGGTACCCGCAAGGTTCACATAATTCGACTCCACGCAGCCGAACCTCGCCAACCGTAAATTCGCGATCAATCAGATGATTGAGCGGCACGGATTCGGTAAGCAGATTCCGGCGAGACGCCAGATGCGAAATCTCAAAATCGTAATCTCGCTTCGCGGCCTGCAACGCCTCGATTTCGATTAGCGTGATCGCACTCTTCGGCTTGGACTTTTCAGCGTAGCGATCTCCGCTCAATCCGACGTTCGCGACGGCTTCGATTTCGGACATCGAGACAACATCGTCTCCATCGTTCTTGCAAATGCCAATCGCGAGCAAGCGGCCTTCAAACATCATTCACTCCGTGATCTCTGCTGGATTGTTGGACAGCTGGAATTGGGCTCCATGACGGGGTGCAGAGTACAGGTCCGAAACAGATCCCGCAACCAAGGGAAATCGCCTAAAACCCGGCGTTTTTAATGAAAAACCGAACATAAGAAACATTATCGGACGTTGTATTTGGGGCGAATTTTGGCCCATCCATAAGGCCTCGCATAGAATCCTCACGAGCAATGAGAGCACCGCACTACAGACCTCGCGCTGACGGCGGCTGAGCTGGAATCCATAATCCATAATCAGGCACCATCAGGAAGGCCAGGAATGAACGAAGCATTGAATGCTGACTCGGACACATCGGACGCAACTGACCGGTTCGCCGATCGAGTGGTTTCGGTGGCGGCGTACGTCGATCCAGTCGAAGCCGATGCGGTGTCAAATTTCCTGAATAGCAATGGCGTGCAAGCCCGGGTCGTCGGGGATTTTACGGCCAATTTCCAGGTCGAGATTGCGAGCGAGATTCAGGTGGTGGTCAACCTGCCCCAGCTGGAACGCGGGCGGAATTTGCTGGCAAAATTTGAAGCCAGCCAGAATTCGGTCGATTGGGCCAAAGTCGATGTAGGAGACTCGACGACGATCGAAGCTGACGAGTCGTCATATTTTGCCGAAGCCAACGAATCGTCCGATCCGGAATCGCCAAAACGAAGGTGGTTTCAGTTCAACCTGTTCACGCTGATCTGCGTGCAGACCGCGATTGCGATTGCCGCCGGGATACTTGCGACTCTATCTGTCATTGAGCGATCGCTGGCACTGACGCTGGCTGTATTTCCAGCCGTTTTGGCAGCAACGTTCGTCGGAATCGTGATCGCCACAACGTACATGGCGAAGAACATGAGCCGAAAGGCGGGCAAGAAATTTATTGTTGCCGGAATGCTGCTCTATTTCGCATTCTCAGTCTTCCAGCCCAGCTGCTGCCTGGCATCTACAGATGGATTATTGCGGCAATGGGCTAGCTGACTTTACGCGAAGCCAAACGGCGACGGCCCTTTTGCACACGACGGGCGAAGGCGCTATGCAGATGCGTTCTCGATAAACTCGCCCATGCGACGAAATTTCGCGTAGCGGTTTTCCAGTAGCTCTGATTTCGGCGTATCCACAAGCTCCCGGAGCGAACCAAGTAGATACCTTTTCAGCGAGAAGGCCGTCTGATGATGATCCCGGTGAGCGCCGCCAAGCGGTTCTTCAATGACGTCATCAACGATCCCAAAGCCCAACAGATGCTCTGACGTAAACCGGAGAGCTTCGGCGGCTTTTTCAGCATGCTCGTGACTTTTCCACAAAATGCCTGCGCAACCCTCGGGACTAATCACGGAATAATACGAGTGCTCAAGCATGGCAACTTTGTCGCCGACACCAACTCCCAGTGCCCCGCCGCTTCCGCCTTCGCCAATCACGATGCAAATAATAGGAGTCTTAATCCGCGACATCTCGAACATGTTTTCGGCAATCGCCTGACTCTGCCCACGCTCTTCGGCTCCGATACCCGGATAGGCTCCCGGCGTATCAATCAGGCAGATGACAGGCACACCGTACTTCGCAGCGAGTTTTATTTTCGCGAGAGCTTTACGGTAACCTTCGGGATGCGCACAACCGAAGTAACATTCGGCTCGCTCCTTGATCGTTCGTCCCTTCTGATGGCCGACCACCATCACCTTGTATTTGCCGACCTTCGCCAAGCCCGTAATCATGGCTCGATCATCACCGAACAGTTTGTCGCCGTGAAGTTCTACAAATTCATCGAAGACCAGCGACAGATAGTCAGCGGTGTGCGGGCGGTCAGGATGCCGGGCCACGCGGACTTTTTGCCACGCAGACAGGCTGCCGTAGATTTCTTTCGTCCGCTGCGCGAGGTCGCGCCGCAGACCCCGAAGCTGCTCAGCGTTGGCGTTTTCGTCCGCACTCGCGAGCTTCTCAATCTGCATTTCGAGGTCGTATATTGGTTGCTCGAATTCGAGCCCTTTATTCGTTTTCATGGTGAAAGCGTAGTTGCCTCACGGAAAGCGGTCAATGGATTTTTCTTGTGCATCCAGCGTTGAAATGAATGCCGGGAGCGCCACACCCGAGCTGTTGCCAGCCCGGCTACGTCCACGTAAAGACGAGACGTCCACGTAAAGACGAGATTACGCGATACTGAAGATGCGAATCTTGTTGGCGGCCTTGACGACTTGCTTGATGTTCTGGGGGCGATGCTCCGGCTTTTTCGCGAGCATTTTCGTAATCAGCTTCGAGAAAGAATCCGTCACCTGAGTGTCGATGCTCGTGAGTACAGGAATGGGAGCCCGGAGGTGTTTCTTCAGCAGTTCGTCGGCGCTCGACCCGGTGTACGGCGGGCGAGCCGCCAAGAGCTCGAACAACACACAACCCAGACTGTAGATATCCGCCGACGGATCGAGGTGGTCTCCCCGAATTTGCTCCGGGGACATGTAGCTTCTCGTCCCCATAATTGCCGATTTGCTCGCAAACATCTTTCCGATGCCGGACGGCTTTTTCTTGACTTTGATTGCAATCGCAAAGTCAATCAGCCGAACATTCGCGTCGGCGTCCATCAGGTAATTATCCGGCTTGATATCGCGATGAATCCAGCCTTTCTCATGAACGTGGCCCAGCGACAGGGCACATTGCTTGAGGATTTCCGGAAAGTGCTCGCGGCACAACTTCGGACTTTCCCGGATTGCCTGCTTGAGGTTTGGAGCCGCGAAGTAGTCCATCACAACATACGGAATGTCGCGATGAACGTTATATTCCCGAACACTATTTACGTACTTGTGCCCAAGAGTATGCCCCACCGTATACTCGTGACGAAGCGTGGCAATCTCATGCTTGTCCTGGCAGTGGTCCGGCTGCAGCGCCTTGATGGCAATTCGCTTGTTGTCGGCAGGATCCATCGCCTCCCAGACATGTGTTTTCGCGCCGGCTCGAATGAGCTTCAGCAACCGATAGGGGCCGATATGATCCACAGATAAGAGCCTTTACTTCATTCCAAAGGTCGCGACTCAACCAAGTGCTTGCTCACCACGATCGAGCGCCCGGCTTCCATTCGTCCGGTGCGAATTGAACGGATCCACCAACCTGCCCCACGGCTAACCTGTTCAATGTCGATTTTATCGAATCACAATTTCTGCGAAAAGGTTACTATGCCGGCCCTTCAATAGTTCACCTGGACCAGAAACAACCCACATGCAGGAGCCGTATCGCCGGCAACGGAGCGATCTTTCGCCGCCAATACCTCAATTGGCCACTCGACACTTTGGCTACCACGCCCGACTTCGACGAGCGTTCCCACGATGTTGCGGACCATCATGTACAGAAAGCCGTTGGCTGTCACCTCGATCGTCAACGAATCATCGGTCTGCCGTTCAACGACCAATGAGTAGATCGTTCGCACCGAGGTTTTCCGCTCCGAACCGGTGGCTTCGTAACTTTGGAAGTCATGTTCGCCAACGAGCCCCTGCCCTGCCTCGTGCATTGCCTTTTCGTCCAGTCGTTTGAACACGTGCCACGCGTACTGGCGACGAAACACGTCATGAATGCGTGTATCGTTAATGTGATATCGATACGTCTTCCGCTGGGCATCGCGAATCGCATGAAAGCCGCCGGGTGCCGACTCGCATTCCAGAATACGAATATCCAGCGGGAGATTCCCGTTGAGAGCGCGGCGCACCGTTTCGCCATTCATCTCCTTCTGAAATTCGAGACTGGCGACTTGGGCTAACGCGTGAACTCCCGAGTCGGTTCGACCGCTGGCAATCACGCGGACCTTTTCGAGTACGATCTTTTCGAGCGCCCGCTCAATCGTTTCCTGTATCGTCTTGCCATTCTTCTGGACCTGCCAACCACAATAGTCTGTACCATCGTAGGCAATCGTCAACTTGAAAGTCGGCATGATACCGTTGGATTGTTTTGGCGGGAGACTCAATCAGTTTGATGCGTCGAATGATTCAGCGGCTCGGACGGAGCCGCGCCCTCCCGTGCCGCGTAAAAAGAATCAGGAAGTCGCCGCTGCACGAACCAGCAGCTCTGCGATCTGAACCGCATTCGTCGCAGCCCCTTTTCGCAAGTTGTCACTCACGCACCAGAAGGCGATCCCGTTCGGGCTGGAAATGTCTTCGCGGATTCGGCCAATGAACACGTCGTCCTTGCCGTCGCAGTCATTGGGCATCGGATATCCGCCGGCGGCGAGATCATCGACAACCGTAATCCCGTCCATTGCCTCGAAGAGTTCCCTCGCTTCACCAGCCGTGATCTTTTTTTCCGTCTCAACAAGAATCGACTCGCTGTGACAATTCGTAACCGGAACCCGCACGCAAGTCGGACAGACCTGAATCGAATCGTCGCCGAAGATCTTGTGCGTCTCCCAGACCATCTTCATTTCTTCCGACGTATACCCTTCATGCTTTGGCGAGCCGATCTGCGGAATCAGATTCTGTGCGATCGGATGAGAGAACGCTTCATACTTGAACGGCTTGTTGTCCATCAAGGCGCGAGTCCCTTCTTCCAGATCTCGCTGACCTGCCACCCCTGCCCCGCTCGTCGCCTGATAAGTACTCACGACGACTCGACGAATCTTCCCCGCTTCATGAAGTGGTTTCATGGCAACGACCATCTGAGTCGTCGAGCAATTCGGGCTGGCAATGATTCCCTGATGCGACTCAATCGCCTGCGGATTGACTTCGGGAACAATTAGCGGAACCTTGGGGTCCATTCGCCACGCGCCACTCTCATCCACGACTACCGTGCCCCGCTCAACAGCCCATGGCACAAAGTCTCTCGCGGTGTCATCCGGCGTGCTTCCGATGCAAAGGTCGATGTCGGTAAACACATCGGGCGTCATCTCTTCGACGGTGATCTCGCCGCCACGAAAAGGAAGTTTCTTGCCCGCGGATCGCGCCGAAGCCAGAAAGCGAATTTTCTCGATTGGGAATTGCCGCTCCTCAAGAAGATCGCGAACGATCTGCCCGACGGCTCCGGTAGCACCAACGATGGCGAGTGATTCAAACACAGCATGTCTCCGAAAATTATGAACTGCCGGAAGTATAGGTCCCACTGGAGATCGCCTCAACTTGAGACCGCCCTACCCCGCCAACAATCAGCCCAGGCCCCTTCTCGGCGAACTGGCGATGCCGGCTTGAAATCCTCACCACCGAAAATCGACCGTATAAGGACAGGTGATACGAAAGCAAGGTTCGCAATGAGCATAACGACTCCAAAAGTCACCATACCGAGGCACATCGCGATCCCAAGGTGAATGGGAATCGCCAACAGCAGCACGATCGGGCGGGTCATTCGCGGCCAGATAAGAGCGATGTACGAAACTTCCCACAGCAGGGCCACATGAGTCATCAAGTTCACCAACCGGGGAAACCTACACAGCCACGTCATATCAATCGACTGGTACTCGAGGTTCGCCAGGGATAACCAGATCGCCGTGCCGTCCCACCAGGAAGCACCGAGCAGTTTGCCGAATCCCGCAAAGAGGTAGATGACGCAAAGGTGCAACTGGATAAGTCGCAATGCCACGTTCGCAGAGACCATCGGCGGTACCGGGCCGGCTCCGTTCCTTTTCGCGAAAAGACGATCCACTGAATAGCGAGCACCGCAAGGACTGATCATGAGATACATCGCCAACATGATATTGATCTGATCGAGCCCAAAGAGTGTTCCCGGTAACCGATGCGCATACGAGACGGTTATCAACCAGGTGAGAACGGAAGTCACCCTTGTAAACCATCCCACGGTGAACATGGCGATCACTATCAGGCAAATCCCATGCACAACCCACGTCAACCATCCCGATCCGAGGTAACTCCAAAATGACCACGCGAAGTGATGCCCCGTTTGTAGTGGGTCATGGAACCGTTGTACGAATTCTGGCGAAACTCGCCCATCGGCGGACAAAAACCCACCAAGGTCGAGCGTCCACACGAGATGCGTGTACAGAATCATGGCTCCCGCCAAAATTCGAATAAGCGATATGGTGGCAGGGTCAACCGGGCGAAACCAGAATCGGTCCCACCCTTCAAACACCGCTGATCGCAGTTCGCGAAAGTAGTTCGATCCAGCCGTCGTTAGAACATTCAAGGCGTTCATGATTCGATCCGCCCCTCCGTCCGACCTGACGAATCTTGCAAGGGACTAACCGAGTCTTGCGGCGCCTCTTCGGGCTCACTTTCCGCGACGGGTTTACCACCGCGAGTAAACACACCAAGCGGGACTTCCTGATACAACCGTTCATCTGACAAAGACATTCCACGCTGAACGTCATACTGCCCGGGTATCGCGTGCGTCTGTCCGATTAGTCGCACTGCTGTCGCCGCAGGAGTTATCGCGAGCAGATGATTCGCAATCGACTGCTGCAAAGCCCCCGATCGTTCTTCGAGCAGGATGACCTGTTTGCGTTCATTCTTCGTCATGACTTCATCGGGCAAAATACCCGGCGGAACTTCCGGCACCGCAGATGCCAACTGGTACATCATTTCGGACAACATGAACTGACGATGGTAGAGCAGACGCGGCCAGTGGCTTTGGCGGTCAGGAAATTTGCCTTCGGCAATGACGTCTTTTCCGGCGAGCAGCTGGTACCGGACAAGATGGCTGGGGCCCGGATCAGGAGCGAAGAACCGGTATCCGTTGTCGAGCGCCATGAATTGCAAGTACGGTGCGAACACACGAGATATCGACTTGGACAAGTCACTGGACGGTTCGGGAGATGCCCATGGTGCCGAAAATACGGCGAGGAGGTGAATTGACAACAAGCTGCCAACCACGAGCTTGGCAAGCCCGCTCCAGCCGATGTTTTCAGGTGAATTTTCTTTTTCCATTTTTCCTGTTACAGCCGGTTTGCCGCGACGGAATACGTCATGGGTGAGTTGGCGGCACGTCGGCAGGCAGTGAGTCTTGCCCGACGGAATTCGCAGTAGTTGAAGTGTTTTGGAAGTGGCACCGCCCCTTCCTCCCGACTACTAGAGGCTCATTCCACGACTTCCACGTCATTGTGCCCTTTGGACTTAAAATTTGATCCCTCAGTATATCTGGACGCACGTTGGCGTGCAGAAATAGAATCGACCACCCGCGGTGGCGATCATGGTGACCCGATGAGTGCATTTACGATGAATTCTGGAACTGCCGAACCACGTAAATATGGTCCTTTTGAGCTTGTATCCGTCTGGCCCAACCCCGACGACGAGACGCGGCAGAAGGTTGTGGACTTCTGGATCCGGCACGGCGTGTTCAACGAGCAGAACAAGGAACAAGCCGAAGCTCGCGCCCATCAACTATTGGTAATGGCAGTGGATGGCGATGGTGAGATTGCCGGAGTCAGCACCGCATTCAAGCAGCCGATTGAGCAGCTTGGATTTCCGTGTTTTTACTACCGCACGTTTGTGGCTCCGGACCATCGTAAACTCTGGATGCTTTCCAAGGAGCTGTTTCACGCTTCTTACGACGCATTGAATCAGAGATTTCAGGAAAAGCACGATACCGATTCGCTGGGCCTCTTCCTTGAATTGCAAAACGAAATGCTGATGCGGCATCTGAAGTATGCAGTTTGGGAAGCCGACGGAATGAATGTCGTTTACATCGGGCGCAGCAAGACGGGATTGCATCGTCGCGTCTGGTACTTTGATGGTGCCAAGGTTCCCTAGAGATTAACCGCGTCCATAAAGTCGCCGGTTAGAACCCCCGAACGATCACATGACTGGAGCATCTCGCTCCAGTTTTTTATGGGTTTCGGCGCATCGTTCCGCGCGTGACGTAGCCGGAGTGGCAACACTTCGGGCGAAGTAGGAAACGCTCCAGCGTCCAATAAATGCGTGGAGCCTGAAAGCGCGACTCCCGAGCTGTTGCCAGCCCGGCTACGGAAGATTGTGGTTTGTAGGCGGACGAATGCCGCGCCAGCATTGCTACGACTCGCGAAGCCGCCATGCTCCCCTCTTCTGGCGAATCCATTCTTTGGGTTTATTTTGATTTTGTTGGTGCCCAACGCGAGTTCTCTGCGGAACCTCCTTATCGGCGAAGTT
>CALHZT010000019.1 GCA_938040995.1 uncultured Pirellulaceae bacterium
GCCAAGTCGTAGATTCGCAACCATGAAAATGATGGCAGCTTTACGGACTGAGAACCAGGTAGCTTTGCATCCTGACGCGCCTTACTGACGGTGGAAACATCAACGGTATCTCCCGCCTGCTTCGCCATAACCTGGGCAAACTCGGCTCCGGCAAATAGTACGGCGATTCCACCGTATCCCCACAACATCAGCCCCGTCATGGCGCCGATCAGACCGTAGGCACTCGTATAGCGATCACCGATAAAGAACGAGCCCAGGAACTGCCGGCCCAATTCCCACAAGAGCGCCGCCAGGATGCCACCGGCCAGCGCGTGCCGCCAGCGCACGCGGACTTTGGGCACCAGCCAGTAGATCAATGCGAACACAAGTGAGTTCAATACGCATTCGGCAATCGTCTCCACCATCCACCAGAAACGCAGCATGCCTGGAGCCACCGATGTCGCGTGATCCTGAAACCAGGTAAAGGCGAGGCCAAACACAAAGATGGTAAGCACGACCAGCCCAAGGGCCAGCAACATTGCAAACGCACGCAACCGGTATTTGAGTACGTTTCCGGCCATCACGAGCGGATTCCCGGACTCCCGGACAGGAATTCGGTAAATGCGATCGAACGCGCGATCCAGTTGCGTGAATATCGCCAGCGAAGCCATCAACAGGGTGATGATGCCAAGTGGGCCACCGTAGACCGCCATTTGTTCCACGTCGACAAGGATGTGGTCGATACTCTCTGCAACGGTTGGGTTGGCCTGCTCGCGAACAATGCTCAAAAGATAAGAATGGGCTTCGTGTCCCGAGTCGGTCCATTTCAGGAACAGGCCAAAGCCGGACGCAATGAGGAGAAGCGTTGGGAGGAGTGAGAGGGAAACGTAGTAGGCAACGGCGGCGGCCATCATGCTCGCGTTGTCTTCGTTCCAGCGGCGGTAGGCAGCATTGAGGTGGCTGAGGTTGATCATGGTATTACTTGATGAAGTAGCCGATGTCGCAAGACTTCGGGAGTTGCTGGTGGTGGTTCGGTTTTGTGGCGATTCTCCCGAGCTGTTGCCAGCCCGGCTACGGAGCGAGTTGACGTTCTTCAGTGAATTGACGTTCTTCAGCGAGTTACGTTCATCATTTCTCAAGGTGCTTACTCGAGGCCGTAGAAGCCGACGGGTGGAATGGCGACTCCGCCCAGGCGGCCACGATACGAGAGCGGAATGACGCGAGGTTCAATGGCAAATCCGACGCCGATGTTATCGCGACTCTCGTCGACTCGAAGCCCAACGCTGACAAGGAACGACTCGCCGATTCTTGTTAACTCAAAGGTCTGGCCGATGTTGCCGGCGTCGCCAAAATCAACAGACGTACTTAACGATCCGATCCACTTGTGACTCATGCGATAGTTGATTGCCGCGTGCAGCACATTGCTACTGATCGGCCCCTCAATCGAACGGAAACCAAGATAGGCACTGCCCCGCTCTGGTCGACTGATATATCCACCCAGCGTAAAGATCTTCAGGCCGTCGCCGAACGTGTCGAGATAGCCGTCGGACATCAGCGTTAGCCGGTCACCCAGGTGCCAGCGCCAGTCGTAATTCAGCATCCCAAAGTCTTCGCCAAAGTTGTCTCTCGCTGCCTTTGGATACCATGTCGCCTCGGCATCCAGCGTCATAAAGTCAACAATCCGCTGACGGCCCGGCAGCCCACGCTTGGTCTGCCATCGCTGACGGGCACCGACTCGCAAGAGCATCAGGTCATCTGCAATTTCAGTCGACGGGGATGTCACCCAACTTTGCAATCCGCTACGAAGTGCGTAGGTGCGTTCGTCAAACTGCAATGGCGTCACGCCACCGAAATTATCAAACGCAAAACGGCGACGGAAATGTTCCTGAGCGTCATCATCCAGCTGATCGTAGAGTGGGAACTGGTCGAAGTTGTCACTCGCGTCGGCCCACAGAAATTCCGATTCCCAGACAATCTTGTGAGCCAGACCGTTCAGGTTGAAGAGCGTGTCCTGCACGTTCGGATCGACCGTCCACATAGGCAAGCTGGCTCGCACACCGGCCTGCCCTAGCAATCGCGTGTTGGAGCCGCCAAGGATGTCTTCACCCCAATGCATGACTTCGCCAAGCACATAGGGGACCGCCTTCACTGGCCCCAGTTGAACAGGCATGTCAATTTCGTGACGACCGCCGACGCGAATGCCAGCCCGATCGACTTCCCATGGCAATGGGGCGAACTTGGCCGCATCCACAGGATCTTCCGGAGTCGAAGCTGGTTCCAGATCGTAGTATCCAATCTGATTGTGACCAAACCACGTAAAGCGATCGCGGAACAGTGACCGCCCCAGCTCGAAATGATCAAACCGCAAACTTTGAGTCTGCGCAAAGAAATCATTCAACTGGACATCGGCCGACGCGTTCCACGAACTCGTCTCGGTGAGGTACTTGAGTTCGATTCCCGTGGTCTGATCCTTCCAACCATCCCACTCCCGCTCGTAATATTGCTCGAGGAAGTTTCGGTCGCTGATCCAGCCGACTTCGCCCGTGATCTGCAAGCCGTTGTTCAGTCGCTGGCGATGTTGCCAGAGCGCCCGACCGCGAAAATCACTCTCTGGCACAAGCGCCCGCCGGTCGGCACCGAGATTGTCGAGTCCCTGCTCGTTGATAAACCAACCGTCGGCAAACCCACGCGCTTCGCCCTGCAAACCGAGAAACTGTGGCACGACATAATCAACGGTTGAACCGAAACCAAATCCTCGTTCACTCAGGTAGTCGATTGTGCCGGTCCAGTCGACGCCGGGGCTGTTGGCTCCCAGTCCGGTCAGTTGCTTGAGGTCAAAACCAAGTCCAAACTGCGTCCCGAGCACCGAGTCGTTCTTGACATATACGCGATCAACATAAGTCGTCGGTCGGGTAAAATCCGTTGCCAGGCGGGGCCACCAGAAAACCGGGATCTCACCGAGATACACCACATTGTTGCGACTTTCGGCAGTCCGTTCGGTGGTAAACGCCGGTTGACCTGTCGCTGGATTCAGCAGCGGAAGCCCCGTGGCTGGATCGACCGTCGGTTGACTCTTCTGCTCGAACATCAAATCACCCGACTGGAACCAGTACCGTGGTACACCCAGTCGGCTGGACGTCAACGCGGCCTGATGCGCGTGGAACCGCGAGTCGTCAATTTGCCGCAGCACGTCGGCCTTCAGACGCACGATTCCAGGAAAGCCCTCCAGCGTTGTCAGCAGCTCTGCGTTCAGCACGGTGCCCAGTTGTTGCTGAACGTTGTAGTACATCGCGCTGGCGTAGATGACGCGGTCCGCCTGACGGAGGACGATATTGCCTTCCATGTAAAGTTCGATCGCGTTATCGGCGGCTCCGTTCTGTTCGATGGACGGTCCGCCTGGCGGTGACCAGACAACAAGTCGATCCGTCGCGATGTCGATCGGTCCCAGATTCGACACGCCTTCGAGAATCACGTTCACGCCCGTCGGAACAACGGTGATCTGCTCCTTCCCATCGGGCGAAGTAAACGAGTCGCTATGGATTCTGACATTGCTTCGCGGGAAGACGCGAACCCTGCGCGGCATCAGGCTTTCGCCGGCAGCAGGTGCTGTGGCAAACCCCTGGCCTGCAAATGCTGGCGGCGCGACCGGGCCTGTAAATTGCGCGAGCTGAATGCCGCTTCCCGCTTGAGCTGCGTTCGATCCGTTCGCGGCGTCAGTTGATGCTGCTGATTCCGAACTGGCGATTGGGGAAGCCTGCAATGTCGGTTGCAAAGGCTGCAATGGCGACGTGGCTGACGTAGCCAACGTCCTCTGCGGAGTGGATGGACTCGCAACCGCGGGCTCTCTCGCCCGCATCGCCGCATCGTAAAGTTTTCGATGCTTCTCCGGCGTGCCGGGCTGAAGGTTCTTGATGTCGATCTTGAGCGGCTGATGCGTGTACAGCCGATCCAACCAACTGTCCGATTCGACTCGAACCGCACCAGCACCAGCGTCACTGATGATCACACCATTAACGTACGTGATCAGCTTGTGTGCTTTGAAGCTGAACGGTTCAGCACGTTCGATCCAGATAACGGCTCGACGCCCACCGATGACTCGCCCACCCTGCTGAATCTCGCAGGGCCCGTCGATACACAGGACTTCGTAAGCGCCTTCTTCCCAGCGACTTGCGTTTTGGGCCTGCACGGTGATCGGCAGGTTCGAATCGGGATTCTGAAGATAGACGTCTGCATTGGCGACTTGGCAATGTTGGCTGGCCATGAAAAAACTGCTCACCAACGCAAAAACCGCCTGCAACAGCGTAAGAAAACGCGCACCGCGAGCGTCCACACCATCGGTGTGCGCCGGGGGCCGAGCCATCAGCCGCCAAACGTGATGGAAATTTTCAGAGGTCAGTGTCGCCGCCGTTGTAAGGTCGTGATGAAGGCTGAAATCGTTCGCACGATCAGCGGGGCGAAGTATAGAGGCACGCCGTTATCGTCTGAATGCCAAGCCTGCCGACGATTACGGGCATTCGTCAGTCGTGATAGCTCAACAGTCGAATCAACCGAATTCTTCGGGTTTCCTCGAACAATTCGCTTTCCGTCGACTCCTGTGTGATCAGTAGCCTTTCGCGCGTTGCCAGGAAGCCCGCTGCGAAAAAAAATTTGTGCTAGCAACCGCCGTGAATTGTGGGGTTTGTTGGAAACTTTTCACGTTTCGCAAAAAGGGAATTGGACAATAATGTGTGGGCTCTGCGGTACAGGTTGTAGGCCCTTTCGGCTTTTTTTGGTTTTTGGGCTTTTGAGCTTTTGCAGCAACGCAATTGATGAATCGCGTTCCACACCCATCGAAGCTACCTCGAAGAACAACCTGTGAAAACCGTATCCGACTACATCACCCGAACGCTCATCCGGCACCGACTGGTTCTGTTTGGAATCGCGGCCGTGATCGCCATCCTGTCGACCATTCCGGCATCGCGGCTGAGCCTTGATCGTTCGATCGATACGATGTTCGCGGAGAACGACCCGCTTCTCGCGAGCTACCATAAACTGAAGCGTACGTTTGGTGGCAACGATGTCGTACTCTGCGTTTATGATGATCCCGAACTGCTAAATGAAGATCGGTCCGGGTTGAAGCGGCTGACCAAAATCGGTCGCAAGCTCGCCAAAGCTCCTGGCGTTCATGGCATCCTCAGTCTCGACTTGCCGATTGGATACAACGTCGTTGATGCGGAGAACGAAGTTTCCCAAGATATCCGCGATCTCTTTGAGGGTTACACACACGGCGCTGACGGGCGAACGGTAAGTGTCGCCTGCATGTTGGCTCCGCTCGAATCGGCTGGTGCTACGCGAGCCGAAACGGTCGCGGCGCTGCGAGAGGCCATGCAGCAACTTCCCGACGGACTGAAAGCGGGAATTGTGACTGGCGAACCGGTGATGCTGGCCGACGCATTCCAGTTTATTGAACAGGACGGCAATCGGCTGTTTACGGCGACAACCATTCTGCTCGCGATCATTATCTTTGTCAGTTTTCGAAGTCTCCGTTGGGTCGCCATTCCAATCCTCGTCGTCCAGTTCGCATTGCTACTCACGAACGGGTTGCTGGGAATTTCCGGCGTGCGGCTGACGATGGTCAGCTCGATGTTGACTGCCGTCGTAACGGTGATCGGTGTCGCCACGGTCGTCCATGTGATCGTGCGATTCCGCGAAGGCCGCGAGGAAGGTTTGACTTCGAAAGAAGCGCTAACCCAAGCCGGCCAGTTGTTGGCGGGGCCGATATTCTGGGCCTGCGTGACTGATGCCGTCGGTTTCGCGGCGCTGATGGCGGCGGATGTCGCACCGGTCCGCGATTTTGGATTGATGATGGCGATCGGAGCCATCATGGTCTTGGTTAGCGCCGCGATGATCATTCCCATGCTCGCGCTGACGGGGAAAGGCAACAACAAACCGGCAACCTTATGGGGCGAAAAGACGCTGGATCAACAGCTCCAGCGGCTTGTGACCGCGGCGCAGGATCGGCCACGGTTGGTAGCGGGTTCGTTGATCGCGTTGCTTGCCGTTTCGCTGCTGGGTGTGGCTCAACTGGAAATCGAAACCGACTTTACGAGAAACTTTCGCAAAGATACGGAGATCGTCACGTCGTATGAACTGGTCGAGTCGAAACTCGGAGGAGCCGGCGTTTGTGATGTGGTTGTCAAAGCACCTCAGCCACTCAACTGGTCTTTCCTGTCTCGCATGTTGAAACTTGAAGAGATGCTTCGCAGCGAAGTCGTGATCACGGACGAACAGGGGAATCAGTCGCCCGGTCTGACCAAAGTCCTCAGCCTTGCAGACGCGGTCGTCGGCGGTTCGCCGCTGGATCTCGCGAGCATGCCACGCTTCCGTCGCGAAATTGTCATGCGAGCCGAGATGCGCATGATGAAATCACGAATCCCAAGCTTCTACGATGCGTTGTACGGTGAGGATTCGGCGAATCCTGGCGATCACTATTTTCGAATCATGTTGCGAGCCAACGAGCGACAACCAGCGAAACAGAAACTCGAAATTATTCGTCAGATCAATGAGCTTTGCCAGCTACAGGCGTCTGAGAAGAACGGTGCCGAGGCCGAGGTCAGCGGCTATTTCGTTCTCCTTACCAACCTGATCAACGGCATGCTACGAGATCAGTGGCGGACGTTTGCCGTTGCGATGACGGGTATTGCAATGGTGATGTTTATTGCGATCAGGGATTTTCGGCTGGCGCTCGTTGCGCTCATCCCCAATGCGATTCCCATTCTGTTGGTGAATGGCTTGATCGGCTGGATGGGACTGCGAATCAATATGGGCGCCGCCATGATTGCCGCCGTCTCGCTCGGGCTGTCGATCGATAGCTCGATCCACTACCTCTACGCTTACCGCAGAGCCCGTTCGCGCGGACGGTCGCAACGGGAATCGCTGGAAGAAGTCCAGCAAAGTGTCGGTCGCGCGCTGGTGTTTTCGACGGTATCGCTAATCGTTGGCTTTTCCGTGCTCGCAACCAGTCAGTTCGTTCCTACCGTCTATTTTGGTGTGCTGATCAGTTTGACGATGCTCGGCGGGTTGATCGGCAATCTTCTCTGGTTGCCGATGCTGATTCGCATGGCAGAGAGATCTGATGCAGAATTCCCGGCAAGCGAAGAGGTGATCGTGGACAAAGAGTCCCTGGCGAGTTGATTTCGCCGAAAATCGACCCCACCATGGGCGACTACTCGACAAGAAGTTTTCTACTCGACAAGAAGCTTCGAGTTTTTCGGGCCTTGCCGTCTTCCCCGCGAATGCGGGGACCCAGTGTAGCGGTGAGCTTGCCAACTCTCTAAGACTAAGGACCGTTCGAGAAATTACTGCCTGATCTTTCTCCGTCTTTCCCGCGCAGGCGGGAATCCATTGAATCGGATTGGCTCTTTGATGCAGAGAAAGACATTGAGCGTTAACACGCTTCGAGTGGGTCCCCGCGTTCGCGGGGAAGACGGCCAAAGGCCGTCAATTGAGTCGTCATGAACGGATCTTCCTCCGTCTTTCCCGCGCAGGCGTGAAAGACACTTTCCTGACGGAGATTTTCCTGCGACGAGTCTACTTCACGTCCGGCGGAGCACGGACAGCAAGTCCTCAAGCGACTCTTTCTCAACGTCCGCTGAAAAACTGGCTGCGAGCGAAGCGATATGACGTTTCAAGCTCTCCAGAAATTTTGCGTCCCGTTCCGCACGTAACATCAGTTGAAAAAGCGACTTGGCATCCCCTACCGGAAACAGTCCTGGATAGTCGCTACCCAGCAAACCGATACCGGCTGGAATCTTCGTTGCCAAAATTGGCACAGCATTCACGATGGCTTCGGAGATAACACTCGGTGCGCCCTCGACACGGGAAGTCAGCAACATGAGCTGGCTGGCCGCAATTTCTTGCATCGTTTCAAAGTGAGTCAGCGGGCCATGCCATGTATACCTCGGATTCGTTTCGGTCAGCTGCCTGGCTTGCTCTTCAATTTCTGGCGAAAGCGCTTCGCCGTAATGAGCAATCGTGATTCTGGAATCGGCCGGCAGCAACCGTGATGCTTCCGCCGCCAGAAACGGGTCCTTCTCTGCACGCAAATGCCCCACGATGCAGATCACGAACTCATAAGACAATTCCGGACTAGGCTTCGAATGCTGTTCCACCGCATTCGCCGACTGCACGATCACGACGACTTTGTCCTGAAACCCGGCCTGCAGCTGGCGGGCACCTTCGGGCTCGAGCAAGATAATCCGATCGCACAGCTTCAACGATTCTCTTGCGATTCGCATGGAATCGTTGCTTCGCTTGCCCGCCAAATCCAGATGCAAATCGGTGCCAGTCAGACAAAGTGCAATCGGCTTGCCGGGGCAATTTTTCTGAAATGCAACCATGGACGGATGGGAACGAGTCGCGTGAAGAGTAATCATGCAATCGAAATCGTCATCCACACAACCTGTTTCGATCCGGACATCATGCTCCAGTTGGAAAAGAAGCGTCGCCCAACGCTCTGCCGTGATACGGTTTCCTTTGGTGGAACCGGCTGCGGCGGGAGTGACGATGAGGATGCGCACGTTATCTGGCTTTTGATCAAATCGACGGATGGCCGAGAAGTGAGGAATGACAAAAGAACCCTCTTTGACGTATATCGGCTATTTTAGTCGCTTGTCATCGGTAAACATCGGTAAACAAAACGTCAGTAGAATTCGAATACGAGCTACGAACATGAAAAAAGGCTGTGTCACCGTCGCGATTCTGGCACTCGTTGCGCTCGTGCTACTGCTTACGTTCGCGTTCGAATCGAGCAACCCTGCCCCGGTCACCTTGCCGACGCCCAACGCGTACGATGTGCTGGTCTCTGCTGGCTCCCGAATAGTCGACATGCCTGACGATTACGCGGAAACAGAAGACGTGTCCCGCTTGAGCTCTTTCCTCGAACAAAACTCTCAGGCGCTGGATTCGCTCGACAATGTCCACCAACTCGACTGCGTTGTTGTCTTCGACCGATCAGCCGGTCTTGACGCGGTCCTTGAGAAAACGATGCCGGAATCATCGTCGATTCGCCAGGCGATGCGATTGCTTTTCACAAGTGGAAGGTTGGCCGAACTGCAAGGGAATCACGCCGAGGCGGCGAAGCGATACGCAAAGCTGTTTGCGATTGCGACCAAATCAGCAAACCAGGGTTTGATGGTTGACCATCTCCAGTCGATGGCAAGTGAGCGGATGGCACTCAACCAGCTCGTAAACATCATTGAGAAGCTTTCTGCTGATGAAAAGCTCGAAGTCCTGGCGATCATTGGAACCATCAGCCGCGGACCTCGCGACCTGGACGCCATCGTTGATCGGGAACACCGCCTCGTCCGCAATCAGCATGGGCGATTGAGTGGCAGTTGGATAATACGCCTGACAAAAAGCGGCCAGCAGGAGAGCCACGAACGGTTCAGGCAAAGCGATAACGGCATCGTCCGGCTCTTTGAACTTGTCATGGACGAAACCAAAAAATAGATCTTCATTGCGCAACAATATCCCGTCACTATTGCTGCAAAACGTACAGCAATACGTTCGTGCAAATTCTCGCGGCGTCCTTGCTGGTGTACCCTTCACAATCATTTGCGGAGAGGCTCTCCAGGGCGCAACTGATATCGTAGGGCGAGAAGATCACGACGTATCGACCATCAATTTCGATCCCCTCCAGAACGGGTGTGACTTTATCAACGGTCGCCTGTCCAGCTTCATTCCGTTTTCGGGGCCGCCGCAATTCGACTCGTTCGAGATTGTTCCCCTTAAACTTGTCGGAAAAAATCTCGTGCCCCGGCGGGATGCGTTGCAGCGGGTGTTCTGGAAAAGTCGCCTGGAGCTCACGTCGAATCGCGTCGGTAAACTTCTTGCTCGCACAGATCGAATCCCCAAAAATGACGCCACCATTTTCGGTAAACTCGACGATGGCATCGCGTTCCGCCTGCGACCATGCGAAATCACGACGTCCGTGGATATACGCGACAGGATAGTCAGCAAGCGACTCATCTGTCGCAGACACCAACAGCCTTCGCGGGTTGACTCGAATACCCAGCTGCGTCCCGATACTGCGCAGCATGTTCGAAACTGCGGCGGGAGCTTCATCGCTGCCACCCGCATGCTGCAGTTTGGCGATACTCAACGTGCCTCGCTGAAAATCTTCTTCGTTTTCGGCTGAGGAGTCGACTGGCGCATCCAGCTTTTCGCGAAGCTCACGGTTCGTCGCGTAAGCCACTACGTTGGCACCAATCGCCAACATCGCGTCGATCTCTTCGCGGACCTCCGGTTTGTAGTAAATCAGGCCTTCCCGAGCCAGCTCCCAGTAACAACCGAGATTTCCAGGGCAATAGACAACGCTCGTGCGACAGCAGGTATCAATTCCATACAGTTCACGGAGGTGCTTTGAGTCCACCGCCTGCTCGGCATACCAGACGGGATGATCTGGCGGCAACAACCGAAGCGGATTGTCTGGAAACATCTCCGCCATGAGCTTGCGGAAGTCTTTGTCAAATTGCTTGCCGACACAACATGCTTCGGCAAAGACGAAACCGCCCTGTTCGATGTAGGCTTTGAGCGATGCCTTTTCCTGCTCGGCCATCTTCAAACCGTCGCGACCGCTAATAAAAAGTACCGGCGACTGCAGCAAGTCCGTCGCGGTGGCACGGCGGTGATCGATTGTCTGCCAGGTCAGATCCATGCCCCAGAGTTTCTCGATATGCCTTGTCAGATTGCCAACGTCCTGCCGATGTCGGTTCCAGTCGTCTTCCGGC
>CALHZT010000020.1 GCA_938040995.1 uncultured Pirellulaceae bacterium
CCCCACCGAATGTCAGCCAGTGAAGTGCCCATTTCATCTTTAGCGCCTTTGGCTTTGGAATCTCTAACGACTTCGATATTCCGCTGGGACGCATAGCCCTGAATTTCAAGTTTTGGGTCAAGTGGTTCGAAAGCTGGGGTAACGGTGTACCCTTTTTCAACAAGCATTTCTGTCACCGAGTCGTCACCAATATAATGCCCGACGCCAACAGCAAAGAAATGTGATTCGTCGGGTGTCTCGGCGAGCAACCCCTCGATCTTGTCCGCCATTTTAACGTTGCGATCCCCTTTGAGCGCTTTATTAAGTCGCAAACCAAGTTCTTTACTACCCAACTCCTCGCTCTCGGATTCGGAACTGGTTCGTTTCGCCAGCTCCACAATGTCATTGGCAAGGTAGAGTTCATGGAGTCTTTTTGCTGGCTCAGTCTGCTCCTCACTCTTCTTCAGAAGTCCAACCGACGCTTTCACAAACTGAATTTGCTCTTCTTCGGTAAACTGCTCAAACACGGTGGCTTGGCTGTCGGCGGTTTCCATCGCTCCGATTTTTTTGCTGGCCTTCTTTGCTCGCTGATACAACACGTCATCAAGTGATTTTGCGCCAGGCTGCACTTTGCCCTCACCACCTTCACCCGGTTTCGAGATAGTCGGGATCATCAAGCTGGCTACCCAAGTCTTGAGAATCTGTAGATTCTGCAAATTGTAGTCGGGGTCAATCGCCAGAATGGTTGCCTTGACTTCCTTGGTAAGCTCCGGGCCAAGCGATTCGGTGAGCGTCTTTCCGTCGCGTCGCAAGAGCTTCATCATCGCCATTTGCTGCTTGGCGGAATTCTTTTCCATTTCGGAATAAAAATGGGCAGCCTGATCAAAGGCTTTTTCGGCAGCTGGATGCAAAACCGTCACCCGCGAATCCTTATGGTGAACCGTGCCAAACAGATAGGACGGCTCGGTCAGACCGTTCCCTTCGATCTTCCACAAAGCGGGTTGCAAAGGATGCTTGAGTTTTTCGAGATCAACCACTTTTGCGGCCGAATCGACGGCGGTCGCCGGGCTCTGAGACCATACGGTCCTTGAACTACTGAAGCAAACCAAGGCACAACCAAACGCCATGAGCCTGGCAATGTGTTTATATTTCAATGGATACTCTTTTCCTGTTAACTATTGAGTCCTGTGACTTTGCATCGACAAATAGAAGATGCGGTCGGCAGCCTATTGAAACCCGCAACCCTCGGACAAAAAAAGTCGCAACGCAAATCAGCGACAATGCGAATGTTTAATTTTACTCGTGATGGTTGTTAGTTGCATCGGGGCGATCGACTGAAATTGCCAAAAAATTCTGGATCATCTCCCTCTCACAAAGTGAGAAGCGCAACGAACGGGACATTCCAGCCACGCTAGCGAGTTCAACAGCAGTGAATTACCACCGACACCGCCGGTAGTTTGAGGAAAGCCCTTCAAACAGCCGAGTATCATCGCGCAAAAAAGAGGCGGCCAAAAGAGGTTGGTGGCTTACAACATCAGTGTTAACGGAAGACTGCAACCCCCCTGATTGTCCTGGCCGAAAGAGACTGACTTCGCCAGATTACAGTTAACCTTAAATGGGAAAAATGCCGTCAGGTAGTGATCCAAATAGGCTATCGCCCAAAGAGCCCCTAATCAGTGGCTGGCAGGGCCACCGGATCTAATCTGTGATGTGCTTGCCCCCACAGGCATGTGACCTGCAGCCAACCGTTGAGTTTGTTTATCGACTGAACCAGGAAACACCGCCATCTTTCCTTCGTAAGGACCTGGTTTCTTCGTAGCGAAAGCAGCGGTTTTCGCATCCTCTGGCGACATCGACGGCGCAGCATACCTTGCCGAGTTGTCTCACAAGTTGCCCCCTGTATGCCCCGTCGTCGGAGCCTACTGCACCCTAATGTTAGGCACTGATGCGATGCGAAGAACCGCCGAACTGGCTACCATTCGCGAAAGCCGTTTCCCAATAACGCAAATAAGTCCGCTACGATGGACGCCGCTGTCTCTGAGTCGTCGAGGGTTTCGTTTGCGCGTCTTTCTCGATCAGGACCATCTAACAGACTTGCGACACGCCAAATTTCATTTTCGAATTTTCGACCCGGAACATTCTCTGTTGCGACCACGCGCACATCCCTCGCGACTTGAACATCGGCTTTGGTATTTGCATCCGACGCGTCGTGGTCCAATCCATGTGGCGTGTCAGTTAGAACTACAAGCGGAACGGAGCTTTGAAACTTGTGGTCGTTCCACACGTTGAAGTCAGAGACATCAACAATTCCATCTGCCGTGATATCGCCAGAACACCATGCTGAATTTGCCGTAAACTTGTTGCTATTGAAAATCCCAAAGTCACTAACATCGACGACTCCGTCGAGATTCATGTCGCCGACAATATAGGCCCCGCCAACGTTTTCGGTTCCGGCAATCTCCAACCATTCGAGCACGTCGTCGTAGTTGACGGCCCCATCTCCGTTCACGTCAAACAGCATCCGGCTGTCTCCGTTTGCGACTTCCGTAGTCAATGCATTCATGTCATCACAGTCGAAATCGCCATCGAAATCGAAATCAGCGAAACTACTCACCTCTGCCTCAACCGATCCAATGTCCATTTGACTGCCAATCAACCGTGAAAACGGCATGCCTCGCTGGTCGAAATCATTGGCACCAAAGTCAAGCGTCCCGGCATCGATCACGGGGCTTCCACTCGTCGGCAAATGAGTCAGCGTTCGGCCGCCGTTGTCTGCGAGCGGTAGCAATTGCGGGTCAATAATTCCACCCACGGGTCCGCCAATCTGGTTTCCATCCTCGTCAAGGCTCGTTTCTGCCAAACCGCTACCGGCGTTGTTCCCGATAAAGTTATGGCTTGCCGCAATAACGACACCGGAAATATCGTCTTCGCCCGAAGCCGTCGCGACATTCCCCGCAACGATTGAGTTGTTGATAAGTAGCCCTTTCGATGACACAACGCCACCCGTATTCCTTGCGCTGTTCAGCGTGACCGTACTGTTGTTCATCGAGATGGCACTGCTCGTCCACAAACCGCCTCCGTTGAGTGCCGAGTTCTGACTGATCGTCGACTGGTTAACGGTGACTACGAAGTTGTCCGCGAAAATTCCTCCGCCGTTGCTACTGGCACTATTGCCCGCGATCGTACTGTCACTCACCGACAGGGAACCTTCGAGACTGGCGATTCCGCCGCCGTTCGAAGCGGTACTGTCGAGGACTTGAATACGCCTGACGTCGAGATTTTCGCGAGATAGAATTGCACCACCGTCATCGGATGCGAATCCATCCGTAAGCGTCAGATCCCAAATACGAACATTCGCATCAGTCGACAAACCGTCGTCAATGTGAAACAGGCGATTCGCCCCGTCACCAGAAATCGTCAGTAAATCAGCGCCCGGACCGCGAATTTCGACGCCAGCCGTCACCAGTAGCTCGCCCATGCTCAGCGTGATTGTGCCTCCATTCAACTCCGGCGCGAAAAAGATCTCCGTATTCCCAAAACCAAGATTCGATTCCCGGACTGCTTCCCGAAGAGACAGATCACCGGGCGAAATATCCCCATCCATTTCGTCGTCCAGAGTGTCGACAATATAAACCGTTGGGCGTTCCTGCCGCTCGGTTGCACCAATGTCGATTCTTCCGCTTTGAATGCGGCCGAATGGCTCCCCTCGTTGATCCGATCCTGGCAAGCTACCCAACACGAAATTGCCCGCGTTGATTGCCGGACTTTGGACCATTAACCCAATGGTCTCTGTGGGGCCTCCGAATTGCCCGACTGGCCCAAGCTGGGGATCAATCACGCCGCTGCCGACACCACCAATCAGGTTCCCATTCTCGTCCGCAATGGGATTTGCCTCCTGCAATTCGGTTCCTGTCGCCGACCCAATGAAGCTATGGTCCAGTCGAACATTACCGGTGACTTCTGAAAATGGCCCGCGGGTTTCGATGTCGCTGTCGTCCATCGAGCCGGCAACATTCTCCGCCACAATCGTATGCGATAGCAGCAGTTTTCCGGGAGAAACAATGCCACCGCCGACCCCATCTCCGTCCCTGTCAGAATCAGCCGTGTTGCGAACGATTGTCGAATGACGAATGTCCGCAGTCGAATCGACACCGACATAAATCCCACCCGCATGCGTCTCCGAAGAATTGTCAGAAACGGTGGACTGATACAATGAGAGCTCACTTGTTGCATCAAGACTAATTGCGCCACCTACGCTCGCCACATTCGCAACGAACGTCGAGTTGCGAACTTCGAACGCCGCGCCAAAGCTATCAATTGCACTGCCAGCAAAGCCGACGTTTCTGAAAAATGTCGACTGGTCCACGAGTGCGGTTGCATTTGGGAAAAGAGTGATTCCACCAGCGGATCCGAACGAGCCATCGTTGTTCAGGAATTCGACTCGGCGACCTGACAAGGCACCTCCCCCCACGACAATCGCACCACCGGAATTATCCTGCAGCGTACTATCAATGACGTTCAAATTTTCTGTCGAAGAGACCGCGGTAAACGAATTTTCAAGCGTCAACCCTGAGAGCGTCACGTCGATCTGGCGATCGGGGTTTGATACGCGGAAGATGTCCGTACTCGAACGAAATGTCACGGGTACCGAATCTGTCGCGGCGATTGTCACGTCATCAGTAATATCCAACCTTCCACTCATCTGGCCATCCAACGTAGCGTTGGCCAACGATTCGGCAAATTCAATCCGCTGTGGCCCGCTCGTTAAGTTGGCAATTTCAATCGCCTCACGAATGGAAAGATCGCCAGCCGACGTATTGACGTTCGACAGCCAACCGAGCGTATCCACGATCAATGTCGACTCACGCTCAACCGCACCCATATCGATCCGGCCCTCGACGACTCGCTCATAGGCCCCTCCGCGCTGATCACGATCAATCGCCGCAAATGCAGGATCGCCAGCATTGATTGCCGGACTGTTTGCATTCGGGAGCATCGTTAGCCTGTCCCGGCCGTTCCGGGTCAATTCGCCAAGCCGTGGATCCACAAGCCCGTTGATCAAGCCGCCAATGATATTTCCGTTTGCACCTGGTGCG
This sequence comes from uncultured Pirellulaceae bacterium, assembly GCA_938040995.1. Lineage (GTDB taxonomy): Bacteria > Planctomycetota > Planctomycetia > Pirellulales > Pirellulaceae > CALHZT01. The sequence continues at coordinate 5,076 of CALHZT010000020.1, forward strand.
GCCGATCCAGCCTCGACAAGTGTCGTCCCGAGGTTGTTGCCAATCAGCGAGTGATCGAATTGAAATCCATCACTGCCAATGTCGCCCCAAAGATCACTCGACAACTCGCCATCGAAATTCCCGGCAATGATTGAATTGGAAATGTTGACTGAGCGATTCGTCACGACGCCGCCGCCTTGCACACCATTCGCTGGTCGCAATCCACTGACATTGCCAACGATGGTAGAGTTCTCGATTGACACGTTGCCTGGACCAGACGAATTGCGATAGACGTAGATGCCGCCACCCGAATTCAGCGATGAATTGCCTTCAACCGTTAGCTGCCTCAGGATCGTGTCACCGCTGTCTGATTCAACATAAATGCCACCACCCAAAGCTTCACCAGATCCCGCAAGAATGCGATTGCGTGAAACGGTCGAGTTTTCAATCAACGACGTGCCGCCACTGGAACTTACAACCCAAATCCCGCCACCGCTGACATCGCCAGTGCCTGGATCAGACGCGGTGTTGCCAACAATCTCCAAATCGGAAGCGTGCGTCGTTGCGCCGTCAACGCTGGTGATTTTGAGACCGCGCCCGCTATTTCCCGAAAACTCGGCACCCTGAATATTGGCCACCGCTTCCGCACCGAGGCTGGAAACTGTCAGTCCGGAATTCGAAAAATTGGACGACACGAACCCGTTGTTTCGAATCGACCCGCCTGTCCAGTCAAATTGCCCCTGATTAATCACCAGAAAAACTTCTCCACCTCCGTCTACGCTGTTGTCTTCGAAGACGGAGTTCTCGACCGTGACAGTCCCCAAGATATTCTGGACATTCATCCGGGCGTTATCATTGTTTCGGATGACGGAATCACGAAGCAGGAACTCGGCGGCTGGAACAACATTGATAAGCGTATCGTCCGTCGCCGTATCCCGATCGGTATTTCGCTCAATAATCGAGTCGTCAATGGTCAGGCTGCCACCGGTGCTGCCGATCAGTCCGAATCTGTTTTCGGAAACGAGGGTATTGGTGAAAGAGAGGTTCTCAGTCGACACAATTGCCCTGGCTTCCACGTCGGCCCGACGCAACGTCAGATCCTGCAATTCGACGTCGATCAGGCTATTCGACACACCGTCATCGACATTCAACAATCGTGAAAGATAATTTGCATCTACAATCGTCTGATGTGTGCCCAAGCCGATTATGATGACAGAATCCGTGATCGTCAGCGCCGTTCCGCCAAGGACGATTGGCACGCCTGCCAGCGACTGCGCGAATACGATTTCATCGGCACCGTTACCGGTTTGCGCTCCTTCAATGGCATCTGCCACACTGTCCGTATTCGCAGCGATAATTGCTTCACGGAGAGTAATCGCACCGTCAGTCGCTGTATTGTCGAGAGCGCTATCGACGACAATCGTGGCGAGCATTCGCCGACCTTCCAGCGGTTCGAATCGCAGTCGACTGTTATGGTTTGAATAGCGATGCTTACGGTAAGTCATAGCGAACCCTGCTTTCTTTTTTGTCCTGTGCCTACAAACGAATGGATCAAGCATCCATGCATAAAACCTCAAACTGGCGTGCAGTAAGTAAGTATCGAAGTCGTGTGACAGACACAAAAAAAGCGACAAAAACGAAAAACAATTCATAAGTATGACGACAGCGTCCCAAATAAGCCCAACGATACCTCGCTTGCATTTCAAAGGTAACATCGGTCAACCCAAGACCAACGGCGCGATCGCCAGACCAACGGCGCGAAAGGCACGAATCATCATCCTTAAAGAACAAGACTCTGGCATCTTTCGAGTGCGGTACCTCACTGGAATACCGCGGCTTGGACGAGTACGCTTTGCATAGTATCCTTGCTGACTGACTCGGCCCGTCTTGAATTGTCGATTGAATCGTCAGCAATCAGTAAGTCGTCAATCGAATTCGTAAGCAACAGGTCAGATGGAAGACTCTACCTCCTCAAGTTTGATTGATCTTCTTCAACAAGACAGTCAGCCCGGCTGGTCACGGTTTGTGAAGTTGTACGCTCCACTGGTCTATTCGTGGGCGCGTCGAGCCGGCATACCGGAAGAAGATTCGGCTGATATCGGCCAGGAAGTCTTTCGGACCGTCGCGAACAAGATCTCTGAATTCCGGCGACAGAAACGAGGAGGATTTCGTTCATGGCTGCGAACAATCACGAGGTACAAAATCGGCGATTATCTCAAGAAGCAGAAGAAGCTGGATATCGCCTTTGGCGGCAGTGACTCGCGAATCAGAATCGCCGCAACCATCGAAGCTCCATCCGAAGACTCCAAGGCGGATCATGATGAGCGACAGTCGCTGTTTGGTGCCGCATTGCGACTGATCCAGACAGATTTTCAGGAACGAACGTGGCAGGCGTTTTGGCGGATGACCATCGAAGGACAACCGGTTCAACAAGTGGCCGCGGACCTTGAAATGAAACCAAAGGCTGTGCGACAAGCCAAGTATCGAGTGCTCAAGCGACTTCGTGAGGAGTTTGGAGAACTGCTGGATTGACTGTGGAATTCAATTTGCGGTTTCACCTACTTTAACTGAGTTTCCTCATCTGTCGACAACTCGACGATTTTCGCTTCGATTTCCCCGCGAAGCTTCTTCAATTCAGCCGATGGTTCGGCGATCGCACTCAACCGTTCGATCGCTTCTTCAAATCGGGATTTTGCTTCGTCCTCGCGGCCTGCCGCCAGCAGGGAACGAGCAAGATCGTTTGCCGTACGCACCACATCGGCTTCGGATCGAGCTTGCTTACGTTCAACAAGGCACCTCTCAAAATAGTCAGCGGCTAGATCATACTTTTTAACCTTCATAAGTTCGGACGCAACAAAGTGAATCGAAGCCACATAGTCGGCCTGGCTGGAGTCTTTCGATTCGCGTTCAAGATCAAGGTACCGATCAATCTCAGCGACGCCTTCCTCATGCTTGTCCAGTTCCACCAACAGCAGACCCAAACTGCGAAATGTAATAATTGTGCCAGGATGCGATTCTCCCAAGACTTCGACGCGAAGCTGCTTCACTTGGCTCAAGTACTTGCGAGCCGCAATTAAATCTCCATCCATTTGATGGAAGCGGCCAAGATTGTACATCGAAGTCATTGTGTGCATGTGTTTCTCCCCAAGCTCGCGTTTCATTAGCTCGAGCCCCTGCTCAGACCGACGAATTGCTTCCGTTCTTTCGCCAGCAAACCAGTGAGCCTGAGCCAGGTTACCAATGGCGAGGATCGTCTCCATATGGTTCTCGCCATTGATCTTTCGGGAAGACTCCATGCATTGCTCGTAAATGGAAATCGCTTCTTTCGGCTTTCCAGTATTCATTTTGACATGTGCGATATTCTGCAGCGCCATGATCGTTGTGGGATACTCAGCTCCGAACGACGATTCCAGCCTTTCGTATGCCTCCTCAAAAATGCTGCCGGCCTCTTCTTTGTCGCCCTTCGAAAACCTGATTTGCCCTAGAAGATTCATCCCCACCAACTCATTAAGCAGATTTGTCTTATCGCCTTTCCCGTTCACTACGAGCTCACGATTCAAGGCGATTGCTTTCTCGACGAATGGAAGAGCTTCGTCTGGAGAACCGGCATAGTAGTGAGCCTGTGCGAGCACACCCAAAGCTGACGCCATACTGGATTGTGGCGGATCAGCCATCTTCTGAAGCAGATAGTGAGCTTCCCTGGCGGATTCCATACACTTGTCAATATCACCTGAATGAAGGTGAATCTGCGACAAACTTAGCAGCGACTGAACGGTATCGACGGCGGACAAACCGGACGTCGACTCACGAAGTCGAAGAGATTCGCTTGTCGCGCGTCGGGCTTCCTTCAACAGTCCGAGCCCCTGGAAACTTTCTCCAATCGCATAGAGCATGTCGGCTTTCGCTTCGGGGTCGAGTGAATCCTGATCCTCTTCGAGTAAGTCGTTGAGTGAATTCTCAAGCACGCTTGCAATCGTTACGTCGCGCCCTTTTACAATTGGGCTGGGACTGCGCAGGGCACCTACCATGAAATCGAGCACGACTTTTCTTCGCGCGGCGGCAGCCTTGGCTTTTGACTCGGCTCGCGAAGCGCGAATAGCTTGCCATGTTGAGAAGGCAGCTCCAGAGACCACCACTGCGAAAATCGTGGCCGCCATCGCGAGTGGGTATCGATACTTCGACGAGAACTTTCGAATCCGGTAACCCGCTGTTGGTGGCGTTGCCAGGACGGCTTCGCCGTTGAGGTATCTCTCCAGATCCGCAGCAAGCTCCGCGGCTGACTGGTATCGGCGATCTGCTTCCTTCGCGAGGGCCTTTAAAACGATCCAGTCCAACTCACGTTCGAGTAGCTTCGCTTGAGTTGATGGCCCATCGGATTTGCGAAGCCGCTCACTCGGCCGTAGCGGAGGTTCTTCCATGATAGCTTGCATCAGAGCAGCCCGGTTCTTCGAATCGCTACCTGCATCGGCGAATGGCGTTGTACCAGCCAGCAACTCATAGAGCATGGCGCCAAGACCATAAACATCGGTACGAGTATCGATGCCTTCGCCCGATGCCTGCTCGGGACTCATATAAAGTGGTGTCCCGACAATATGCGCAACCCGCGTCTCGGCTGAAGTTGTCAGTAGCGACTCGTGTAGCGCTTTGGCCACACCGAAGTCGATTACCTTTACCTGGGACAGGCCATCCTTCATCGTCACGAGCACGTTTGATGGTTTGACGTCTCGGTGGATAATCCCCTTTTGATGGGCGTGTTCAAGTGCACGACACACTTCAATCAGCAGCGAAATTTGCTCGTTGACAGGCAGTGCATGTTCCGAGCAATGTTTTGTTATCGGTTGCCCATCCACCAACTCCATCGCAAAGTATGGGTGTCCCGCCTGCGTTGCTCCGGCATCGAACACCTGAGCGATGTTCGGATGGTTCATCATGGCGAGCGCCTGCCGTTCGGCTGCAAATCTCGCAATGACGCGGCGCGTATCGCGGCCCGGTTTGATGAGTTTTATGGCGACTTGTCGACGAATGGGTTGCAACTGCGTGGCCCTGAATACGATGCCGAATCCGCCTTCGCCAATTTGCTCGACCAATCGGTAGGGGCCGATCTCCTCCGGAATCGTTCCTCGCTCTGAACCGCCGGAATCAACCAGCGGTGTTGATTCGTTGGGGAAGTCGTCAGTTTCGGCTGCTGCCGCGAGGACCATACGTTGGAAATCAGTCTCGTCCAGAAGTGGACCCGGGACGATTCGGTCTAGCGACAGGGATGCCGTACCAGCCAGTTCGCGAAGTTGCTCTTCTTCGAGCTTTGCGACTTTTTCAGAGCACTCGTCGCACCCGGAAAGGTGGTCGAGCACCGAATCGGCCTCGCCATCGGACAGGTTTTGCCTGGCAAAATCTAACAGTTCCAGGTCCGTTGGATGTGACATGGTAGCGCTCGTTCGGTTCGGTAATGAGTCGCCGTATGCCGTTGCAGTCTAGCGATCCTTCGATGGCTTCACCAGTTAGTTGAGCTTCATTCGAGTGCCAGATCGACAAACTTTCTTCGAAAAATTTTCGCGTGGCGCGTTGGCAATTAACCAGGTGCATGCTTTGACTTCGTTGCCATTTGAAGCGGAGTTCAACCATGTACGCGCCAAAACAATTGATTGTCACTGCTTCTTGCGGCTGACGAAGCATCACACCGATCGCGAAAACTCGGAGAAAAACCTTGAACAAATCAGCTAGTCGGCGTCGGCATACAGGAAATAATCGCAGGCGAGCACAATTTCAGTCGCATCGCTGGATTCCGCGACTGGAAGTGCTTGAAGGGCGTCGTGTACTGGCAACGCTAACCTGGACTGGCGGGGCCGGAGACAACAACTTCGCGACTGCTGCAAACTGGGAAGACGTAGCAGGAATGCCAGCGTTATCGGCACCGGGCCCGCTAGACGATGCGTTGATTAGTCTGTCCGGTAGCAATCCAGTGATTCAAATCGCCAACAACACCGACGTCAGTGTGAATAGCCTGGTGACGGACGAAGACCTCGAATTTGGCGACCGCAGTACATTTACCGTTGCGACGACAGCAGACATCAACGCTACGGCAATGTTGGCAGGGGGCGAACTAATTGGTGGTGAATGGAACGTCGAGGATGGCGAATTCGCCTTCAACAACGACCAGGACAATCGCCTGACGGACGTCGCGGTAACGGGCGGCATTGAACTGCTGGAGTCGTCCTATGTTGAACTGTACGGCGCGACGACGTTTGATACGGCGACATTGAATTCCGTGAATGGCGGCCAACCCCGGATGCGGTTTGAGCCGGGTTACATCATCGGCGGGACAATCACGGCAGAAGGTAGTGGCTCTGGAGTTCGCCGGTTGCAAGTCGACGTCATGAGCGACCAATCCGGGACCGTCACGATTGGTCCCACCGGCTCGATTGTCAACAACTCGACCTCCAGCAACGGTAACCGAACGCTGGAACTGGGCGATAGCGGGACAATTACGGGCATCAGCGAGTTAATCAATCAAGGCTCCATTGTCGCGAACGTTGGCAGGATTCACATCCGCTCTGATACGTTCGTCAATGCAGGCTCGATCGACATTCATCCGGACACCGTTCTTGAGATGCAAAGCGGGACGGACTTTGCAGCCACTTCGTTGGACGGAACGGTAACGGCGACAGGTTCTATTGATATCGCAGCCAGCGGAACGTTGATCGCCGCTGGTACTTCGGCAACAGAGGCGTTCAATCCTGGATCATTCACGAACAGTGGTTTGACCGTAATCTCCGGAGCACTGGACAACTCAAACTCGGCGTTGGAGCTCAATAGTGATGCGGGAATCTGGCGACTGGCCGGCGGGCAGATCCAGGGTGGCACACTCAATCAGACCGGGGACGGCCGACTGACATTCGACACCAACAACGCCAATCGTTTGACGGATATTGCGGTAACGGGCGGCATTGAACTGGTCGAGACGTCCTATGTTGAACTATACGGCGCGACGACGTTTGATACGGCGACATTGAATTCGGTGAATGGC
>CALHZT010000021.1 GCA_938040995.1 uncultured Pirellulaceae bacterium
CGCTGATGAAATCTTGCAAATCAACAGCAGGATACGCCGCCTTTTTTCTATCTCATAGAACACAACTTCTGGTTATATCTCCAAAACTATACGATCGCACCAGTGATACAATCACGCTCGATGAGATCGAGAAGATTCGCATTTGAATCCGTCTACTCCCTCGGACTCAAGCTCTAGGAATGGTGCCAGGGAACCCTTCCGCATTTCCCTCTGCCTCTGCCACGGCCGCTTGCCGCCTCTGGCCCCCCATAGTCGCGAGCTGTGGTTGAGGTTTCGCAATTCAGCGCCGTTAGATCAGCCCACAGACTTTGGGGGGCCTGCGGCTTGATGGCGAAGCGACCGAGGCGACGGCGACGGGAAAGGCTCCAGGGTTTTGCTACCGTCTTGTTAACGTAAGGAAATGCAGGCTCTTTTCTGGCATCACGATCCCGACATCCATCTGTCGAATTCAATCAATGTCCAAATTGCGGACTAGCTGTTCTGCTCGAATTAAAAGCGTCATGACACGATCTAGCTCCGGGCTTTGACCGTTTTCCTCGATCTCCGTCAGCTCACGCGAAATCCATCGAGTCTGCGAATCTGAATCCGAAGTGCTTCGATAACTTCGGCAATTGTCTCTCGCGTTCGGTCGCACTCATCACCACGGTAGTTCATCGCAATAGAATGCCACATCGAAGCATAATCGTCGATCAGTCGATTTCATTAGTCACGATCACTTCCTTCGCTTGCATAACAGGAAAGAAGCCCCGGTAGAACGTGTGGCAAAGGTTACTCAGAGGTTCCCTTTTTGTTTTGCGGCGTACGTAGCGCTGCATCATTTATATTCGAGTAGAAAGAGAGGTGACTTATGGCTACAGCCACGAAATCACACAACAAATCGACGGAGAAATCAAAACCAGCTTTTGCAAGTCGGCACCGCCGCCTTCAAATCGCGGTTTGGCAAAACGACACGGCCAAAGGCACGTACTTCAATGCAGGTCTGCAGCGGTCGTATCAGGATGAGAAGGAGTGGAAACGCACCCAATCAAGTCTCAATCGTGATGACTTGTTGGTTGCCGCCAAGCTCTTGAACTGGGCGCATTCGGCGGTCAACTCGGCACGAAGTAGTGACGCTGCAGCGAACGGTAACAATCGTCCGGTGACCAGTCAACGGTACCGCAACCTGGAAGTCGCCGTTTGGCACCACGCTGGTGACGAACGCGCTTACTACACGGTATCGTTGAAGCGGAGCTACAAAGTCGAAGAGAAATGGAACGACTCTACGATCAGCCTTGGCAACGAAGATTTATTGCCAATGGCTCGCTTGCTCGAACGTGCTCACGACGCGATCGACGATTTGTACGAGACCGGCGACTTTGGTTCCGACGAGTCGAAAGTCGAAACGTCGGGAAACATGGATGACATCCCGTTCTAGTCGTCGAAATTCGACAAACCCAAGCCTTCATTTCTACCGGGGGCTTCTTTCGCATACCGATACGCAACTCACTCGTGAAAAAATATTCGGAGGGCTGATCGAAGCTCAACTAGTAAGCCCCTTCGTGAGTCTCTCTACAATCCAAACAGGAATAGAACATGGCCTCGCAAATGGGTTTCTGGAGAAATTCAGCTTGTCGTGACGTGATTTCGCAACCGTCAACGGAGTGCGGTGATCTCTCACGGATCACTACTGGACCGCCGAAGTACAGCCATTCCCAACTGAGCCCCCGGGACAACAAACGTCGGGCGGTGACTTGCAGTCGGGTCGGGCGCAGTCAACAGCGCGTGTGGGGACACACACGTCGGGCGAACACTTGGTTTTGTAATCGCCGCAACTGCACGGTCGCGGTGGCGAACAAACACAGGGAACTGACTTGTCGGCGCTGTCGTCGTAACAGAATGTGACTGGCCGACATAGGTTGGGCGTATGCTCGTTTAATGACGTCGTGCACCCGACAAACAAGTTTATTGAGCCAAATACCGACGCCAAGCAAATGTACGACGACCATGGACGTTTCGAAAACGCACGACAGAAATAACAGGCACGTTGCATTACCATCCCCTTAAGAAAAGTGGATTCGCCGGTCGCACGATCGGAAGGATCGACGTTTCATTAGATTCCGGCATCGCAGAGCTCGGAATGGGGGGCTCAGGTAGTTCCGCCCCCTCCTCGGGCAAGCCGTCACGGCATGATTCCTCAGTGCGTTTCGGTATCGTCGGTTGAGGATCGTCGCGGACGGTAATGTCGTTTGTCGGAAGCTCAAGTGCGAACGGTTTTTCAAGTCGGACAGGCTCATCGAGTACAGTTAGCTCGTCCTCAACGGCCAATACGGACTGTGCCGCGTATTCAACGCAATGAACTGGGTAAGCACCCTCGTAAGGGAGTTCATTGCGGATTTGCCAACCGCCCCCGAGACTCTTGTAGACCTTGGTGAGTGCTACCGCGATTTCTGCTTCGGCGGCGACCAAACGGTCTTGCGCGGAAACAAGATTGGATTCGAGTACAAAGACGCGACCGAAATCGACTTCGCCTTCTTTGTATTCGATTTGAACGAGCTCAACGGATCGTTTGGTGGCCGCTACGCTTTTTCGCAGCTCGACGGTTTGCTCTTTGGCTTTGAGGAACTGCACCATAGCGTCTTCGACTTCGCGATGAGCCGACAGGACGGCGTTCTCGTACGCGACGATGGCTTGTTGGAAACGCAATTCCTGAACGCGAATGTTTTTGACCAGTCGGCCGTAGTTGAGGATGTTCCAGCGGAATCCAGGCGCAAAAGCACCGGCAACGCTCGATCCGTCGAACAGTCCGCCAAAGGTTGCGGAGTTGAGTTTGATCTCCCCGCCGAGTGCCAGCTGAGGCAACAGTTCGGCTTCGGCGATCCCAATCTGCGCGGATTGGGCGGCGATTTGTCGCTCAGCCAGTCTGACATCGGGTCGACGACGAAGCAGCTCGGCGGGAATGCCCACGATCGCTTCTTGCGGCGCATCGGGAATGTTACCCGCCGTCGCAAGTAATGGTTCCAAGTCGTAAGGCGTCATGCCCAACAAGAGCGCGAGGAGGTTGACGGATTGGCGACGTTGTAACTCAAGGGACGGAATCAGGGTGCGGGTGTCGGCGACGTTGGCTTTCGCTTGTTGGACGTCGAGTTCAGAAATCTCGCCTTCGCGGAATTTGATCTCCGTGATCTTCATGCTTCCGGTTTGGTTTTCAATATTTGCCTTGGCAAGTCGAATCCGCTCATCAAACGAACGCAATTGAATGTACGTGGCGGCGACATCGCCAACCAACGTACAGAGAACGCTGTCGTAGTTCTCGATCTCCGCGTCGATACCCGCGTCGGCGGCTTCGATGGACCGGCGTATTCGACCCCACAAGTCGATTTCCCAGGAAAGATCAAAACCCAGCTGCCAGTCGTCGAAGGCACGCGGCGCGAGGGGACTGGCGGTGGCGGTGGTGCGACTAAGTTGGTTGCGAGCGTAGGATCCGAACAAAGCCTGCGATTGTGGAAACAGATTCGTGGCCGCGATTTGGCGTTGCGTGCGAGCTTCTAGGACTCGTAGCCCAGCCGCTCGCAATGATAGGTTCTGTTGGTAAGCTGCCGCGACAAGGTGTTCAAGCACCGGATCGTTGAAGACTCGCCACCAATCGTCAACGCCTCCCTGTTGGACAATGAACGACTCGTCGGTTGATTCGATCCAGTCGTTGGCGACCGGGACGATCGGGCGACCATAATTGGGGCCGACCATACGGTTGTTGTTCCACCAATACTTCATGCCGCTACAGCCCGACATCGAAATGACGAGCATGGAGACGATGGCATGGACAAAAAATCGACGCATGAAGCAATTGACCGCTAGCTATAGACTGAGGCGTGCCCAACAATCAATATGATCGGTAAGACTGCTATGACCGATCCATGCCGTCGCCCGCCGGGGCTACAATCGGCACTGCCGTTAGAGTCAGTGCTATCACTGAATTCAAAATTGGAGCGTGATTCAGCCAAATAGGGTGGTACCAAGCCTGCGATGGCGATGATTTAACACACGGCAACTGGTAAAGGCTATCGCGTTACACCGCATGACAAGAAACAAAGAACCACTGGCCTCGATACTGATTGCAGTCGCGCTACTGTGTGGCTGCGACCCTGCGGAGAAAGTCTACCCGGAAATTGCTCCCGTACCCGTGACGGTCATGCGCCTAGGCGAAACGACTCCGCGAGCCGAACGACGATTGGCGGGTTCCGTTCGGTCCTGGAAAACCGAAGACATCGCGTTCGAGGCTTCTGGCCGAGTCAAATGGGTGGTCGAGCCGGGCACCGTGGTCAAAGGGCGAACGTTCAATGCCGATGGCAAGGTCCAATCGCCAGGCACGCAAATCGCGCAGCTGGATGAGCAGCGATACGAGACGGCCGTCGAGTCGGCAGAGTCGCAGGTTGAAATTGCCATCCTGAAATGCGAGAGCATCAAAGTCCAAATTGAAAGCGGCTTGCCAGCCGAGCGGAGTGCCGCACAGGCGGAGCTTGATCTGGCTCGCACCGAATACGAACGCAATCAACGGTTGGTCGCGCAGAATGCGGGCTCGCGGAAAAACCTGGACAAGGCGCTGGCGGCGTTGAATTCGGCCAAGTCACAACTGGACGGGCTGCAGGCGAAGCTCAAGACACTCGAAGCCGACCAGAAATCCTCCAAGGCCGCGATTGCTCAGGCGAAACAGTCGCTGCGGGACGCCAAACGCGACCTTCAAGATACGCAACTGTTCTCCGCATTCAACGGAGTCATTTCGGATGTCTACGTGGTGCCCGGCAGTGTGGCGGGCCCGCAAGTCGATGTCGCCGCCATTCAGATGATGACTCCCATCAAGGTCGAAGTCGAAATCTCGGCCGACATGTCTCGAAAAATCCGAATCAATGATACCGTTCCACTTTCTGTCGATAGCGGCGACGGAAAAAAGCAGACGATCGAAGCCCTCGTCTACAGCCTGGCCCCGACCGCCGACAATGCGACGCGAACGTTTAAGCTGACGTTGCTCGTCGGCAATCAAAAACTACAAACCAAGATCCCGGGGCTGGAAGACACTCAGTCGATTCCCCGGACGGATCGACTGTGGCAAGTCAACCTTGGCATCTTGCCGAAAACGGAGGATGGCACTTGGTACATGCCCGAAGCTGGATTGCATCAAGACACACGCGGTGATTTCGCTTGGAAGGTCACCAATATGCAAGTTGATGGTCCGGTCCAGCGTTTGCTGACCGTTGAAAAAATCTATTTGAACGCTCGTGGTGAAAGTGTGCCTTTCCTTGGCAAGATGCGATTTCGTAACGTCGAAGTCCTTCCCGATCAAGGATTTGATTCGGACACCGATTTGTTCCTCAACGAGCTTCGGTTCAACGATGAAGTTGAAAATCAAACGGAAGGAGTCGGCCGCAGCAAAGTTGACTCGTGGGAGGGCGGCAAAGTTCTGCTCGACGATGGCGGTCGATGGTTGTTACGACCCGGTGACGTTGTCGATCTGGAGCTCGGAACCCAGAAGGCACGACCTGGCATTTTCGTCCCGATCGAGGCGATCTACGAGGACTCGGGCAACACCTCGGTTTTTGTCGTCGAGTCATCGAACGGTTCCTCTGTCGCCAAAAAGGTGCCAGTGACCGTGATCGTTGACGACGGTGAGGCTGCGGCATCGACGCAACGAATTGAATCCGTGTCCGGCGACTCGCTCGACGGTGCGATGATTGTGACGCGAGGCGTTCACTACCTGTCGGATGGCCAAAACGTCAACGTCACGAACTCCGATGCAAAGAATGGTGCCAAGACGAGTGCCAAAATAGATGCGAATGCCGAGAGCGAGGGCGAGCGATGAACCTTGCGGCTTGGGCGATGCGTTACCGGCCGATCGTCATCACGCTGGTGTTGCTGTTGATGGCGTGGGGCGTGCTTGCGTTTCAAACGATGTCGCGGCGGGAAGATCCCGAGTTCATTGTGCGGGCCTGTGTGGTGTCCACTTCGTGGCCTGGCGTGCCTGCCGAAAAAGTCGAACAGCTTGTCACCGACAAAATCGAGGCGCAGCTGGAACGCATCGACATCGTCAAAACACTCAAGTCCACGACGATCACGGGTCTCTCGACGATCAACGTAGAACTCGAAGACGACTATCCCGGCAGCGATATTCAAAACGCGTGGGACAAAGTGCGATCCAAAGTCGCGTTGGCCCAGATGCCCGACCAATCGGTGCGACCAATTGTGAACGATGGCTTTGGCGACACCACGATTTTGCTCATGGCCGCACATCAAACGCCCTCGAAGGATCGCGCCGAGATTCGCGAGCAAGATCGCTACACGCCTCGTGAGTTGGAGAAATTCGCCAACACCATACGCGACTCGCTTCGCTCACTGCCTGGCGTCGCCTCGGTATATAAGTACGGCGTGCAGAACGAGGCGCTGTTCGTCGAAACCGATCTGGCGACTTGGTCGCAGCTGGGCCTGACGATCGACGAACTGAAGCGATTGGTCGAGCAGCGAAACATTATCCAACCCGGCGGTGAGATCAGTACGGATTCGGGTCGGTATTCGCTGAACCCTGGTGGCCAATTGGATGCAGTCGATGAGCTCAAATCCATCATCGTTGATAGTGTGGAATCCGGTGGCTCGGGCAATCCGGTTTCGCTGAGCGACCTCGGTTTGAAGATCCGTCGTGGCTACGAAGACCCGCCCCGCTATTTTTGCCGCACGGGCGATCCGAACGGTTCGACTCCCGCAGTCATGCTGGGACTGCAGATGAAGTCCGGTTCGAACATCATCGACGTTTGCAATTATGCGAAGGATCGCATCGTTGAGCTAACGGACTATGAGCGTGCGCTGCCGCCGGATATCAAAGTCGCGTTGATCTCTGACCAATCGGTGAATGTTGCGGCCAAGATTTCCAGTGTTGTGGAAAACGTTATTTCGGCGGTCGCCATCGTCGTCGCGGTGGTTCTGTTATTCGTCGGTTTGCGACCTTCGATCGTGATGGCATCCAACATTCCCATTGTGGTCATGGCTTCGATCGGAATCATCTCGGTTCTCGGTGTGCAGCTGGAGCAAATCTCGCTCGCCTCCATTATCATCGCGCTCGGATTACTCGTTGATAATGCGATTCAAGTCTGCGATCAATCGCGCACCAACCAAATGGCGGGCATGGATCCAGTAGAAGCGACCGTGACCGGAGCCCAAACGCTCGCCGTGCCGATGTTGGTCGGAACGCTGACCACGATCGCTGCTTTCCTGCCGATGATGTTCGCTCTGGAAGGAAGTGCGGGCGAGTTTATCTACAGTTTGCCAGTCACGATTACCGCGACGCTGGGCATCAGCTGGGTGCTCGCCATGACGATGTGCGTGATCTTGGCGGCGCTCTTTATTCGGGCTCCGAAAAACGCTGACGATCCGGCTTCGCCGTTGGCTTGGATAATGGCGGCTGTGGGGAAACTCGGTTCGGTCTTTCGTCGCAAGAAGAAACAGGTCGGCACTATCGAATCGCTGACGACTGGCGCGAAACCCGCGAAAAAAGAAAACCTCTTTTTCAAGATCTACGGCATCATCGGCGGACTGGCTGTAAAAGCCAAATGGATCACGCTGGCGATTTCGGTCGCGTTGTTCATCTGGGCCGCCAGCCTGCCAGTCGAATCCGAAAACTTTCCCACCGACCGTCGCGATCAATTCGCGGTCCTCGTGCGGCTGCCGGAGACGGCGACGATTTTTCAGGCGAATGAAAAGGCCAAGCAAGTCGAAGATATCATCCGGCGACTCAGTCCTTCCACCGACGACGCGGGCGAGTCGATTCAACGACTGCGTTCCATGCGGACGATTGTTGGTGGCGGCGGATCGCGTTGGCACCTCAGTTGGGCTCCCGAACCGAATTCGCCAAACTTTGCTGAGATTCTAATTCGTACCACGGACGGAATCGTAACACCCGGATTTGCCAAAGACGTTCGCCGCGTCGCCGAACGTGGCGATGAAGCTCTTGGCATCTCGCCGATCGTCGGTGCTCGCGTGATCCCCAAAGAATTGGGACTTGGCCCGCCTAGCGATCCACTTGTCTTTCGCATAATGGGGGACGGCTTTGCAGATCTCGACACACTGCATTCTTTGGCCAATCGCGCGAAGGAAATCGTGCGGCAGCAACCCGAAGTCTGGAACGTTCACGATTCGTGGGGCGCGTCCGGCTACCAGTTGGGCATCGACGTGGATGAGCAAAAGGCGAATCTGGCTGGTGTGACAAACCTTCAAATTGCCAACACACTCAACGCATACTTCTCCGGATCGCGACTGACGACTTTTCGCGAAGGCGATTATGGTGTCCCCGTGAACTTTCGGTTGATGCCCTCCGAACGTGTTTCGATTGAGGGTTTGCAATCCGCATTCGTGGAAGGTCGCGAAGCCAAGGTTCCGCTGTCCGCGGTTGCCAAAATCGAATCGCGTTGGGAGCCCGCCAAGATTGAGCGTCGAAACCGAAACCGAGTGATCGAAGTCCGTTCGGCTATGGAGCCCGGAGCGCCGGGCAACGACGTTACCAATCGAGTCGACAATTCCGCCGAAATGGCGCAGCTGCGGAGCGAAGTTCCCAACGGCTATCGCATTGAAGTCGGTGGTGCTCTCGAAGACTCGGCCAAGTCGAACAGCCAGATGTTAATGTCCTTCGGCGTCTCGTTCCTGCTGATCGTGTTGTGTCTGGTTTTCCAGTACAACGGCTGGGCCAAACCATTGATCATCATCGCGACTTTGCCGCTGGCCCTAATCGGCGCATTGCCGGGGCTCTACTTCACCGGGAACATGATTGGGTTCATGCCGCAACTCGGCATTTTGTCGTTGTTCGGTATCGTGCTCAACACGGGCGTCATCTTTGTGGAGTTTGCCGACATCCTGATCGAAGAACGTCGAGCCGAGAAAGGAAAGTCCGGTAAGTTAGACGGCCCGATTGTGGGACTCACGAAACAAGAGTTCCGCGCGTGCCTTGTCGATGCTGGCAAGCTCCGCATGCTGCCGATCTTTCTTACGACGGCAACGACGATTGGGGGACTTCTTCCTTTAGCCTTCGGCGGCGGCCCACTCTGGACGGGCCTCGCGTGCTGCATGATATCCGGCTTGCTTGTCGCCACAGTCTTAACACTGATAGTTGTACCCGCGATTTACGCGGTGCTTGTCGAGACGTTTGGCATGCAGCCGATTGTGGTCGCGGCAACAGAGTAAGGAACTGCCGATGTTCAAATCCATTGTTCTCGGCCTCTTGCTAACCGTCGCGACGGTTGGCATTCACGCTGCCGGTACGAGTTTTTGGATAGAGCGTCTCAAGCGTCGGGCCGCGGTGCTCGCAAAGACGTCGCGTGGTTGGTTACTACATCTCCGATTGCTTGGCTCCACTGCGGTCGTGTTGCTTCTCTTGCACATCGTAGAAGTGACTGTCTGGGCGCTTGCATATCTCTGGCTGAACCTGGCTGAAATCCAAAGCATCGAAGCCGCCACCTATTTCTCCACCGTCACATTCACGGCATTGGGGTACGGTGATCTCGTGATTGCTGGACCGTGGCGGATGCTGGCTGCGATCGAGTCCATGGTCGGGCTGCTCATTTTCGGTTGGAGCACCGCCATGCTCTTTACGGTCGTGCAGCGAATTTGGGAATCAAAGGCTGACGAAAGCCGCTGATGAAAGCCGCCGACGAAGAGGGCGTTGGCGATTTGTCTAACGATCAGTGCGGCAAACTCCGGTAATTCCCATCCGACCTTCTGGACCATCTGTGCAGCCGTTTTGCGGCGAAAAACATGGCCGCATCGCCTCAATTCTCGAAGTACAATCGTGAATGGTAGTGGACGAGGCTATACGAGTCCTTTTCCGGGAATTCGGGGGAACCGACTCGTGACCTCATCCACTACAGTCCTAATTCGAGCCAGATCTCACTTTTCACTTTGAGAAAATATCATGCTTCACCGTTGCGGATTCACCATCGTACTCGGTCTCATCGTCGCTTCGTTGTCCTCCACAGCAATGAGTCAAACTTGGGCTGATCGTCTGGGATATGCACCAGGAAGTCGCGTCATGATCATTGACGCTCGCGAAGCCGGATTGATGTGGGAGACAAATCAGGCGTGCGAAGACCTTCTCCAGTCCGACAGTATTCAGTCGGTAGGAGTCGTCGCAACCGGCCCATGGCTGCAGGATTTTGCCGATTGGCATAAGAAGCATCCTCGACACGATATTGGATTGAGCATCGCATTGACGAACCCGTATCAAAACCCTCGTTGGGATTTCGTGTCGCCTCGCACAAATATCCCGACCCTTGTTGATGGAGAAGGCAACCCGTGGCGGTCGGTCATGCAAATCGCGCTAAGTGCGAACGCCGAGGACGTTGAACGCGAATTGCACGCGCAACTTTATCGCGCGAAGTCCGCGGGAATTTCGGTCAGCCATCTCAACGGATACTACGGTACCGTTTTCAGTCGACCCGACTTCGTTGCCGTACTGTTGGCCGTTTCGCGCAAGCACTGGATCCCCGTTCCATTGGTCGAGCTCACGCCAGAGCGTCTGGAACGCTTTCGGGGCGAAGGCATTCCGCTCGATGACGCGTTGACTGCGATGATTGCCTCTCACCCGCTACCGAAATTGGATGAGCTTGAATTCATGCCAGTCGATGACGACTACGATGCAAAGCTCGCCAAGGCGATTCAAATGATCAAGTCGCTTAAACCGGGCCTGACACAAATCGTTGCGCGCCCCGCAATGCCATCGCCAGGGGTAAAACGACTTGGCGACGGATGGCAACAGCGTGTCTGGGACGTAAAGGTATTGCAGGACAAGCAATTCAAAGATGCAATCGCCGAGCAAGGCATCGTGCTTACCAATTGGCGCGAAGTAATGGCACGATTTGAAGGCCGCCCGAGCGACCGTCCGGCCGCTCCATCCACAGCTAGCGATGGCCGCGTTGTTCCAGCCGCAGTAAGCGACGGGAGCGCCGAGTAATGCGAAAAAAATTCGCCACCATTTCCTTGCTCTCAATCGCGATTCTGGCGTCGAGTTACACCTCGATCTGGTCACAATACGTTCCATTGAATCCGTATGCGGCCAACAACCCTTACTTGCCCCCAAGGCCGACAACACAGGCGCCGTACAAGCCCTACGTGCCGTCCACCCCCACGTCGAGTCAATCGTACTCCGACTACTACTCCAGCCAACTGAAGAAATACCGACGTCCTCCGGTAAGTGCGACACAATATACGATTGATAAACACTTCTACCACCGTCCAACATTGAGTCCTTATCTAAACCTGACGCGCGGATCGGGCGCATACACGAGCAACTATCATTCTTACGTTCGCCCTGAGCTGCAACGTCGGGCAAATGCCACGACGACTCCAACAACAGGCAAACCGATCCAGACAACGCCCACGTCGCCGTACTTCAACAAGTACTACAACGGTCGGGCGAAACTCGGACTGCAGCCCTAGGAACTGTGTTGCAGACCGTCGTTTGCTGTAGCCGTCATTGGCTGTAGTAGACGAGGCCACGAGTCCCTTTAGATGAACGCTAAGGACTCGTGGCCTCATCCACTAACTTCTACTTCCATCCTTCCGCGAATGTTCTCTGTTCGCACCCGCGTCTTCTTCACATTTGTGACGACAACCAAAAGCGGTTAAAATCTGCCACAACACTGTTCGTCCGCTGAGGCCGTCGGCACGTACTGCCTGCTTCCAACTAAGCCAAAACCATGGACTCGACATGAAGACAATCACCGCACTCGTACTATCGTCGTTTCTGATATCTGGCGCAAATGCTCGTGGATGGGAAGATGCAAGTGGCGACTACCAGTTTGTCGGTGACCTAGTGGCAGCGAGCGAGACGACAATCGTTGTTGAACGCGACAACCCAGCCAAGGATCTTGTATCCATCAATATCGAACAGTTGTGCGAAAAGGATCAGACGTTTCTTCAGCATCTAAGCGACGACGCAGAGTCCAATCCAGAAACGCAAACGTGGACGTTTAAAAACGGATTGCAGATTAGAGCGGCCGCTGTCGAGTTCATTCGCCGTGATGTCACAATTCGCCGTCATCGTGGAAGAGCCTACGTGAACGACCAGCGATACGACAAGATGCCGGGAGTGTACCGAAAGACGATTCCGCCGTTCGTTTCCCATTTTGAAGAACGCGGAGAGTTTAGCGAAGAAAAGTTTCAGACGTGGGTACGAAAGCTGCGAGGAAAAACCAAGAAATATGTGTGTGAAGGCGTGCTGTTCGAGCTGGAGAACGGAAACCTCTATGCATTCCCTTTCTTTTTCTTCAGTGAGGCCGATCAGCAAGTTCTGAAACAGGGGTGGGAAGGATGGGTCAAGGCCGAAGACGACGAAGCGGCACGTCAGTACCATTCCGACGTTATGCGGGCACAGGCCCGCGCTAAAGCTGCGGCCGGGCAACGTGAGGAGGCCGAACGTCGACGAATCGCAAGATTGCATTTGCAGCTGAAGGGCTACGATGCGGGACTATTCGACCTTTGGGAAGTCGCCTTAGCGCCGCCAGCCAACACTCGGAGGGCTCCAGCAGTGGTTGTCGTTCCAGCCCGAAACAGTGAGCAGGCCGCAACACGAGCATCGGCAAAGTTCCCAACCTATCGAGTTGGCGCGATACGCAAAGTACGACGGAAAAAGTAGTCGTCGACCTGGTGTTTTGCTGCTGCTGCATTCATCCACATTTGTCTTCGGTAGCCTGACGGCTTTGGACCGCAGAGGATCACTTTCGTGCCATTGCCTGATCACAATGCACCCACCATCGACAACCTC
This sequence comes from uncultured Pirellulaceae bacterium, assembly GCA_938040995.1. Taxonomy (GTDB): domain Bacteria; phylum Planctomycetota; class Planctomycetia; order Pirellulales; family Pirellulaceae; genus CALHZT01. The sequence goes on from CALHZT010000021.1 coordinate 12,773, forward strand.
AACACTTCCGACTTTAAAGCTCGCGGAAAAGTGGCTGTCGGTAACTCGCATTCGTCGGCCGCAGCCAGTCTGGCGTTTCGCGAATCGACGCGTCTTCTTTTGCGCGAACGATTGATTGTTGCCGCGTACTCGCTGCTCTGCATCGCCGCGGTTTTTACCGTGATCACGATGGTGATCGCCAACGTCGGATGGTTTGAGATTGTCGTTCGATTAGTCGGCGCAGTCGCCATCGTCGCGATCCTTGCCTATCTAAAGGGTCACGCCGCTGTTGGACTACCGCGGCTGAGAATTTTTGAGTTGGTGCTGCTGTCGATTCCCGTAATCGAAATACTGACGATCCTCGTGCATCAAACGGAGTTCCTCGTCGCGGAGGGAAAGCTCACAGAAGTCACCATCCTGAGGTCCGTGGTCAGCTTGGCGATCTGCATGGTGATAACGCTCTACGGCATGTTCATTCCTGGAACGTGGAGAAGGACGGCGGTGATTACTGGCGTCGTGGCTTGCTTGCCGATGGCGACTGCCATGATTCAAACGGAATTCAATCCGCTGTTACAGAGTGCAGAAGCGATCCGAGTCGATGTCGCGCTACCGGTGTTTCTGTTGACGGCTGCGATCGCAGCAATTGCCTCCGTCGGTGCCCACGTCGTGCATCGCATTCGCCGTGAAATCGAAACGGCTCGGCAGTACGGGCAGTACCAACTTGGCGAAGAGATTGGGGCAGGCGGTATGGGGGCCGTCTACAAAGCCGAGCATCGCATGCTAAAACGCCCGGCGGCCATCAAGCTGATCCATGCCGCGGCAGCGTTCGATGAAGAATCTATCAAGAAGTTCGAACAAGAGGTCCAAATATCTGCGACGCTTTCGCATTGGAACACGGTGCAGATTTACGATTACGGGCGCACCAAGGATGGCGAGTTCTTCTATGTGATGGAATACCTCGAAGGTAAGACGCTTCATCAGCATATTCAGCGACTCGGGATACTCACGCCGACAGAGACCATTACATTTGCCAAGCAAATTTGCGACGGACTGGAAGAAGCACACGCGATCAACATGGTGCATCGCGACTTGAAACCAGCCAATGTGTTTCTGGCCGACATTGGCGGCCAAAGCGAAGTCGTCAAGATCTTGGATTTCGGCCTGGCGATCCATGCCACAGCCGGAAAAGAACGAAATACGATCGCTGGCACACCGCGTTACATGTCGCCCGAGCAAATCCGGGGCGGGGCGTTGGATGGACGTAGCGACATTTACGCTATCGGTTGTATGTTGTTCGAATGTGTTACTGGCTCACCGCCATTTCTCGACCTTACTATCGCCGGACTACTCGATCAACACTTGAAAGCAACGCCTCCGTTGGATTCCATTCCCGAGGAATCGCAATCGCTCTCGCCCATCATTGAACGCTGCCTGAAAAAAGACCCCGCCGACCGGTTCGACGACGTTGTTCAATTGCGGGCGGCGCTCGACGTAATCAAAGTGTGATTTTCGACCATCACCCACCAAAAACTGTGCCATGAACCCACATAGCAATGCCGACCGGCGGCTCTACCGCATCTTCTCGGAAACGTTTTTCGTGGCGGATGTCGCTGAGCCGCTTCCGTCGATTGACGAATCCTCCGTGGCCGACTATTCGCGGCCCGAAGTCGTCAAGAATGGGGCGAATGTGGTCGGTGTTCGACGTGATGGACACGTGATTGGCTACTTGGCATTCAACTCCAGTGAGTCTGATGCAAACGCTGTCATTCCTATCACTGAACAACAGGTCATTGATGAACGCCTGCCACTTGCCGATTTGGTAGTGAGATTGCGGGAACAAGAGTATCTCTTTATGCGATCTTTGGGAGAGGTAAACGGCATCGTCTGTCGTCACGATCTGCAAAAACCGGCGGGTCGGATGTGGTTGTTCGGGATGGTGACGATGCTCGAAGTCGCCATTGAACGAGCCATCAACAACCAGTTTCCTGACGATGGTTGGGCCGAACTGATCTCTCCGACGCGGCTGGAAAAGGCGAAGGAAATCCAGAAGCTGAGGGCAGACGCGGGAACAGTTTCCACTTTAACCAGCTGCTTGCAATTGGCCGACAAGGGGCAGATTCTGCTTAAGGACGAGGAGCTGCGGAAGCAGTCGGGTTTCGAGTCGCAAAACAAGGGAAGCAAACGAATCCGCCGCCTCGAATCGTTACGAAACTTGCTGGCGCATTCACAGGACATCGTCACGAACGACTGGGACACGATCGTTGGACTCGCAGAAGATCTTGACTCAATACTGGAAGTGGTGAGCGGCTAGACTAGTGTCTGTCGGTAAATCACGTTTCAGCTTTGCCTGATGGCTGAATCGCGTGGTCTGCGATTCAAAACTTATATCACAACGACGATAATTCGCTTGCTAGGACTTTTTTCGTACTTGCCACGCCATTTTGTCGCGTTCAGCGCGCATTGCAACTTGAGCTTGGCAACGCAAGCTTGTGAAAAGTCAGCAGTCGTCTCGAATCAGGACGCTTTCTTGCGTCTGCTTCTGGCCGCTTCGCACCTGGCATTCGCCTGGCTGATCAGAAGTTTGCCAAGTGTGTGAACGTTGCGTCCCATCACAGCTAAGCCAAGGTAACGCGCGAGTCCCGTTTCGCCTTGATCACGACAACGCTTCATGCCATTGCCTCGCTGGAATGCACCGATTGCCGACTCGATTCCGGAATGACGCTTTCGGGAATCGTGAATGCGCACGGATGCTTCTGATAGCCACTGTGCATACTGATTCCGGTGGCGCGGCGGCAGGCATGGATGGTCGACGATCGCCGCGAGCTCCGCCTGATTGGATTCCGAAAAGTAACCTCGGTCGAACGATGCGTCTTCGATTTCGCCTGCGTGTTTGCGTTGCGCGATTTTGGTTTGCTCAACGACAACGTCGGCATCGAGTTCCTCTCGCCCCATCAAATGGTAATGGCTGATGAAGCCTACCCCGTCTTCGTAAATCATCACAAGGCGACCGTACTGATTGGGCTCACCCGCCTTGCCGCGACGATACAGTTGCGTGTGCGGTTCAAAGATACTGAAGATTTTGTCACCGTTGGGAACTTTCTCTCTCAGTTGCGTGCGACGCCAGGCGGTATCTCCGACCCTTCGCGTCAGTTCGCAATAATGGTTAATCTTCTCCACCCAATGTGTTTGAGTTTTGTTTAAAGCAGCTTGTTTTGCTGCGTTTTGCAGTGCAAAAACACGGTCGAGCAGGAGCACGACGTGTGACAAGAGAGCTTTGTACGCTGGATAAATCTGTGCTTTCACTTGGGGGCTGTCGCTAGCCGAAAGTTGCGCGATCTCACGAACCTGTCGCTTGATCGTCTTGAGGTGATGCGACGTTTGACGCCAACCTGACACCTTCAAGCTGTCGCTCAGTTTACGGCACATAGGAAGCAGTTTTCGCATGCCATCCCAAATCAGACTACTTTCCGTCGGATGATGAATGTTGGTTTCACAGACAAACGAATCGGCGCGCACCTGACTGCGTGCGGAGCCATGAAGTTCCTGTCCATGTCTCACGATTAGCTCGTTGATCTTCGCCAGCGTTTCAGGGCTCAGCAATACAAGTGTGTCGCGAATCCTTCGCCAGTCGAAGCTGGTTTCGTCCCAGTCACCGACGTTGAGGAATCCACGAAGTGCGCGATGGTTTTCGCATAGATCTTGAAGTTTGTCGTAGGTCAGATTGCACCCGAGTCGCACGATCCCCAACACAAGAACTTGCCAGTAACTGAAGCCTTCGCGGCCGACATCGTTCCGCGTAGTTGCATTAACATCGGTGGCGATCAGTGCCGTTACCTGATCACGTAACTCGACCTGCGAGTAAAGATGTTGCAAGCCCGCCAAAACGGGTACAATCGGATCACGACAATCAAAATTCAGCGTGATCTGTTCGATCGGCAGGCAGTCCAGACGAAGTTGATTCGAGTAAGCTCTACGCATGGTCCATTCCTTGAAGATTTGCGTTGATTGGTGTGTGAGAACAACAATTAAACGCGCGAATCAGTCAAATGGTTCGCATCTTCAGGGAATCTTTTTTCATCTTTACGCAATCAACAAAGTCTAAAAGCCTTTTACCGACAGACACTAGACTAGTACGCCGCACGTCGGGGTGTTTAGCAACGACAGACAAGTTTTATAGATGATATACTGCGTTAGAATATCTACAGATGCCTGTCGTTGTCCGGGATGGCAAGAAAAGGGGGCAAGCAAGCGGTGAATCGCGATCAAAAAAGAGACAAGGCCCGCTCTGAAAACGAGCCCGAGGCTTCCGAAGCCGCCAGTCAGCCTCGCAAGCCAGGAAAGCCGACTCGCCGACTATATTCCTTCATCGCTTTCGCCGTGTTGTTGGGAATTCTCGCTGGCATAGGCACGTTCACGTTTGGCTACGGCAAAGGGGCAAGCTACCTCAGCAACAACCCACAAACCTGCGCAAACTGCCACGTCATGCAGGATCATTTTGACTCGTGGCAAAAGAGCAGTCACCACCACACGGCAACTTGCAATGACTGTCACATGCCGCACGATTTCGTCGGTAAGTGGTGGACAAAGGCTGACAACGGCTTCTTTCACTCGGTAGCCTTTACTCTGCAAAACTACCATGACCCGATTCAAATCAAGCCACGCAACAAGCGCATAACGCAGAACGCCTGTATTGACTGCCACGAGGATTTTGTTCACGCGTTGCCCCCGGCAGAGAATCCGGATGGCATCGAAATGAAGAACGATATGTTGTCATGCGTGCATTGCCATGCGGACGTTGGCCACGCCTTTCGTACGTTTTCCTCCGGTTCAAAACGTGAATAATGCCTAGTGACAACTTAATTTTGGTCGTATTGGACGTAGGTCGTAGTGGACGAGGCCACAAGTCCTTGTGTGGACTGCGGATGGGACTCGTGGCTTCGTCCATTGCAACACTTTTTTGTTGAAACTGATTTGAGTGAATTTATGACCTCTTCAAATAATCCGACGACATCAAATAAAAGCAGCTTCGGCTGGATGCTCCTATTGGCGGCACTTGTCGCGGCCGCAACCTTCGGAGTCATTGCCCTGTTGGTAAATATCTTCGAGCGCAAGCAAGAAGCCCGCACTCCGTTCGTAAAAGTCGTTGAAGTCACCGAAATCAACACGGATGCAAAGCCCTGGGGCTTGAACTTTCCGATTCAATACGAGGAGTATCTCAAGACCGTTGATACCGAACGAACCGAACACGGCGGCAGCAGCGCACTCCCTCCAAGCAAGCTGGAGAAAGACCCTTGGTTGAAACGGCTCTATTCGGGCTACGCGTTCAGCATCGACTACCGAGAAGCACGTGGGCACGCGTTCATGTTGAGCGACCAGGAATCCACCAAGCGCGTGACCGACGTTCAGCAAGCCGGTGCGTGTCTGCACTGCCACGCGTCCATCATTCCGACCTATCGACGCATCGGATTGGAGCAGCAGGGAGTCGAAGCAACTGCAGCACGACTGGCAGAGTCCTTTGATCAGGAAGCCGTAATGGCCGGATTCAAGGCCGTCAGCCAGATGAAGTACGAAGAGGTGCATGCCGAGCTAAACAAGACTCCGGACGGAGTCGTGAAGGCCGCGGAAGGCGACCCGCACCTGGGAGACGCTCATCCCGTTTCGTGCATCGACTGTCACGATCCAAAAACGATGCAGATTCGAGTCACGCGTCCTGGCTTCATCGACGGCATTGCAAAACTGGCCGAGAGCGACGACCCCGTCCCGCATCTTCCCAGTATCGCAAAATGGAGAGAGTCGGATCGCAAATCGAAGTACGATCCCAACACGAACGCGTCGCGGCAGGAATTGCGCTCATTCGTCTGCGGTCAATGTCATGTCGAGTACTATTGTGCTAACAAAATGACGCTAACGTTTCCGTGGGGCAACGGGCTCAAGATGGAGGATAGCGAAAAGGAATGGGACGAAACAACATTTCCGGATGGGAGCGAATTCTACGACTACGTTCACAAGGAAACGGGAACCAAAGTCTACAAAGCCCAGCATCCTGAATTTGAATTATGGAGCCAGGGGATTCATGCACGGGCGGGAGTCAGCTGCAGCGATTGCCACATGCCATACGAAAAGCAGGGAGCCACAAAATTCAGCAGCCATTGGGTGAGAAGCCCAATGTTGAATATCAACCGCGCGTGTCAAACCTGCCACAACGTGCCCGAGAAGGAGCTCAAGGCGCGTGTCGATACGATCCAGGGGCGGACTCGTGCCTTGATGGACCGCGCAGCCACCGCGATGACGGACATGCTCGACGCCATCCTGTCAGCACAAGAAAGTGGTGCGACAGAGGAACAGCTCAAACCGATACGAGCTCTGCAAAAGAAGGCGATGTGGCGACTCGACTACATCAGCAGCGAAAACTCCAAAGGATTTCATGCCGACCAGGAAGCGGCTCGCATTCTTGGCGAGTCGATCGACTACAGTCGTCAGGCACAAGCTGCTGCCTATAAACTAGAATTCGCTTCCGAATAGCGTAGTGGGATGTAGTGGACGAGGCCACGAGTCCCATTCGGCGAACGCACGCGGCAGATTCATGAGGAATACGCCTGAGGCGAACTCGTATGGCAAGGACTCGTGGCCTCGTCCACTACAACGAACTGAAAACTCAGGGTGAATACAATCGTCGTTGACAATTTTCTCGCATACACAATTGGCATCGTGGTCTTTCTGATGGGAGCCGCTGTTAACAAGCGATTCTCGATCTTGCGGACGTACAACATTCCCGATCCGGTGACGGGCGGGTTGATTGCGGCTGCCGTGACGTTCGCCATCTATTTGACGACCGGGGCTGAGATCACGTTTGAAATGGAAATCCGCGACTATCTGCTCGTGTTCTTCTTCACGTCGATTGGCCTTAACGCGCGATTGACCGACTTGATATCTGGCGGTCGACAGATGCTGATCATGCTCGGGCTGACTCTGGCATTCATCGTATTGCAAAACCTAGTCGGGATGGGCGCTGCAACGATACTTGGCCTACCACGTGAAGTCGGCGTGCTGGCTGGTTCGGCGTCATTAATCGGCGGTCATGGGACCACGATTGCCTGGGCTCCCGAAATCGCCAAGCAAGGCATCGAGAACGCCATGGAAATTGGAGTCGCAGCCGCCACGCTCGGACTGATCCTGGCCAGTTTGATCGGTGGACCGATCGCGAAATATCTGATCTCGCGGTTCCAGCTACGTTGCAGCGAAACAGAGTCGGTCGTCGGCATCGCCCACGACATCGAAGAGTCACAGTCGCTGGATCATGTGAATATTATGGCGGTCGTGCTGGGTTTACACATTTCGATCATTTGCGGATGGTTCGCTCATCAGGCGATCGCCAGCGTAGGCTTCAAGTTGCCGTTGTTCGTAACCTGCCTGCTTAGCGCCATCATTCTCTCCAATGCGCTGCCGATGATCTTTCCCAAGATGAAGATGCCGACTCGCACGCGAGCGTTGGCCATCGTCTCTGACTTTTCATTGGGGCTTTTTCTGGCGATGTCGCTGATGAGTATGCAATTGTGGACCATCGCTGGGTCAGCCGGATCATTACTGGTGATTCTCACATTACAGACGGCGATGGCCGTTGTGTTTATTTTGTGGATTGTCTTTCCGTTGATGGGCAAAGACTATCAGGCAGCCGTCCTAAGCGCCGGCTTCGGTGGCTTTGCCATGGGCGCAACCCCCACGGCCATCGCCAACATGACCGCCGTAACCAAATCACACGGCCCGGCTCCATTAGCATTCATTATCCTGCCCCTTGTCGCAGCATTCTTTGTCGATGTGGCCAATGCGTTTGTCATTCGCTTTGCGATTGCGATGGGTTCGTAGCGTAAAAGTGACGCGACGATTCCAGCAGTTTGCCCAGTCAGAGACATGGAATCCGAGTATTCTGCGACCATCGGACGTAATTCACTAACGCCCTGCCAAATCGCTTCGGTCGATGAAACCGAAGCGAGCCAGATGGCCGCGATTGATTGCAGTCTTCGAGCCCCGGCCGCCGAACCAATTCGCACACTTTTGTGTCCATACGAAATCTCGTAACATGAAATCCGGTATTTGACGATGCGTTTCAAGGGGAAGGAGCTGAAGAAATGGCCATATTCGACCTATTCTCGAAACGGGAGGAAGAGTCCCAGCAAAACGATGTGTTCAGCTACGACGAGATTCCTCACCCGCTAAGAGTCCAAATCCTCAACGCCCTAAATGATGCCGCACAAAGGATCTACAGCAGGACAATTCCTGCTTATCGAATAATTGGAACTGAAGGGAAGGACATTTTTGCAGATTCCTGTCTTCAGCTACGTCGCGAATACGGACTCGCTCACCTACCTGTTGACACGCCGCGATCCCATCGAGAATCGCAAGAAACGTTGGCTCACGAATTCACTGCGTTTTTTCAAAACTGCGAATCCATTCAAGTGCTCGATGCGCTCGACGTCATCTTTCAAATGATCGAGATGGCCGAACGCAAGGGGATTCTGGATTCTGAATGCAATTCCCAAACCATTACGGCGGAAATAAACCGACGATTCATGGAGCATTCAGTAGGTTTCCAGTGTCAGTCGGGCAGAATGATGCAAATCTCAAATGAATGGCTTCATGTGGACGCCGTGGTGCCGACATTGAAGGTTCTAGGTGATCCACTCTTCAGTGGTGCTGAATCAGAATTCCTTAACGCGCATGACCACTTTCGACACCAACGCAATCAAGAGTGCCTCAATGAATGTCTCAAGGCTTTTGAGAGTGCGATGAAAATCATCTGTGACAACAAGGGCTGGAGTTACAAGCAAAACGATACATCAAAAAGGCTGATTCAGATTTGCCTTGATAAAGGCTTAGTTCCGACGTTCAGTCAGCAACAACTTACATCGCTACGTACCCTCTTGGAAAGCGGTATACCCACCGCCCGCAACAAAAGGGCCGGTCACGGTCAAGGCGTGCAAGTAAACCATGTCTCCAACGCACTCGCACGCTACGTCCTGCATATCACAGCTGCAACGATCTTGTTACTGGTTGAGTCTGCCAGCCAATAAGTCGGCGCTCGGTGATCGTGGAACACGCCATCATGCCTGATCCGAGCTCGGTCACATCGACCGATGCACATTCGGTCATTGGCTTCGTGCTCTCGGTTTGAAACGCCGAGGCCGCTTCAGCCACGAGAACCGAGCAAGTCAGGCCGGAGTCCCATATCACGGCTTTTTGGATCGGCAATCAATCTCGCTATTCGCTGCCAGTCGCGGTCGGCCTGCATGCATTGCCAGCGAGCTGCGGCGTGGCCAATCTGGGATTCTGCCGATTGCCGAGAAGGAATAGACTCCCCCGCCGAATTGTTGTCCGAGCGTGACAATTCGGGCAAGCTCTCGTCCCATCACTTTTGCGCCTTGCGACAGCTCGATGTTTCGTTGTATTGGACGAGGCCGCGAGTCCTTTTAGATAAACGAAAATGCGTGACGAAAGGGACACGTGGCCTCGTCCACTACCCCGAATTGTCCACCCCGAATGTTCACTACCCCGAGTGTCAGAAGGTACAGGATCCTCTCTTGGTTCAATTTGCAAAACGAGTGTGCCCGGCCGTTTTCTGCGCAGTGGTGCTTTGCGTGTTCAGCCGTACTGTTCATGCGCAGTCGCCCACTGCGTTGATCTCTGGGGGTCCCGCCAGCGAGTTGGATTCTCGTCTTGAGCTGGTGCCGACGTCTGAGGAACTGACGGAGAAACAGACGCAACTTGCTGCGCGCATCAAGTTGCTCCAACTGTCCATCAGCTCTGTTGACGATGGTTCGGTACAGGAATGGTTGGCGAAGTCCTATGAGCAAGAACTCGCCCACCTTGAATTCTTGCAGTTGATCTATCAACAAACTCAGACCTCCCTGGATACGTCCCGTTCGCTGAGCCCTGGATCTGGCGATGTGGATTCTGAGTTGGAACGCATTCATGACCGCATGGCTGCGGCGAGTGAGTTTGCGACGTTCTTGGAAGTCGAACGTATTCGTTCGGCCGTTGAATTACAAAGAGGGCGCGTTGAGACTCTCGCCGCTGAAATCGAAGCCGTTGGCGCTGCGAAAATCAGCATCTCGTCCCAGCTGCATGAGGCCGACCGCACGCGGCGGCAGCTGAGAGAATCGTATGACCCCGATGACAATTCGCTCGAAATGAGAAAGCTGGGCAGACGCATTGTCATCACGCAATTGTCCGCCACGATCAGCAAAGCACAACTTGCCAGCATCATCCTCGACGTCGATCAGCTGAAACAACGGCTCGTATCCAATAAAGAGCGGTTGGTTGTCATCGAGAAGATTCTGGCGGCTTGCCCGAGTGATCTGAAGTTTACGGCCGATGATCTGGCAAAGCAGATTCGTCGGATCGAATCCCGCGAATCGGAACTGCGATCACAACTCGTGGATGTACGACAACAGTCCGAATTGCAGGAGCAGCGTTTTGAGGAAGAATCTGAAAACCTGCAGCCCGATCAATTGATCGGCATGCTTGTGGTACGCGAACGGCTGCAAGAGTACGCGCGTCTGCGAAGTGGTTACCTCAGCGCAACGCTGTCGGAGATGTTTGACTTGCGGTTCTGTTGGCAAAGTCGTTTTGAGCTGTCTCAAAAGAAAGTCGCCGCGGCGGCGCAAGGGGAAATTGCCGAGACGGTAAAGGCCACCGCTGATCGACTGAAAGCAAGCCGCATTCTGGTTGGCCGCCAGCTGGAGGAGGCTCGCCACCAACGCGTGGAGCTGATGTCGCGACTGCAAGGCGGCGATGCGTTGGACCCGACGTTGCGGCGCTGGCTGGACATTCAGTTGAGTGAATCGGCGAAGGTCTTTGATCAAGGAACTCAACGACTTGGGCACATCGACACCGCGGAACAGCTGGTGAATCGTGTCGCCGCTGCGTTCGATTCGCAAACGGTGAATTTCGATCAAGAAAGTTCGTGGAGCGGTTTGCAGACATCGCTGATGGGCTGGTGGAACTACGAGTTGTTCGCGGTCGATGATCGGCCCATCACGTTAGGAAAGCTGAGTTCGGCGCTGCTGATGCTGCTTGGTGGGCTGTTTGTCAGCCGCAGGGCCAGTCGTTTGTTGGTCCTGAAAATCTTCAAGCGATTCGGTCTGCAAGAGGGCGGCTCTCACGCCTTGCAGACGATTCTCTTTTACGGGCTGTGTTTGCTGTTTGGTTTCCTCACGTTGGAGTTGCTGAATATCCCTTTGACGGTCTTTGCGTTTCTCGGGGGTGCTGCAGCGATCGCGATTGGCTTTGGCAGCCAGACGTTATTGAACAATTTTATGAGTGGTCTCATCTTGATGGTGGAGCAGCCAGTCCGTGTCGGCGATCTTGTTGAGATTGACGGAATCCAAGGCAACATCAAAAACATCGGAGCTCGCAGTACCCGGATTCACACTGGCGAAAATCTGGAGATCATCGTTCCCAACAGTACGTTCGTCGAACAGCGGCTGACGAATTGGACGCTTTCCAACACGCAGATTCGCACGATGATCAAGATCGGTGTCGCCTATGGCTCGCCGACGGAGACCGTTACCAAGGTGCTGGAGTCAGCGTTGCGAGAGTGCAGCTTCATTAACCGCAGTCCAAAACCGTTTGTGTTGCTTTCTGATTTCGGCGCGAATGCTTTGGAGTTCGAAGTCTATTTCTGGATTCAAATGCGGAACCTTATGGATGCCCGGCGAGCCGAAAGTCGCGTTCGCCAATATCTGGATGGGGTGCTCCGCGAAAACCAGATTACCATCGCCTTTCCGCAGCGGGATGTGCATCTTGATGTGCGTTCTCCAATCAACGTGAGCCTGAGCAAGCAGGGCGATTCGGAGTCTGAGCGAGGTTCGACTGATAGCAAGCGAGTCGCCTAGCTTCGTAGTGGACGAGGCCACGAGTCCTTGTTTTCTCGTCGGTTCCGGAAGCTGAGCGCGGATGTTGGGGCTCGTTGCCTCGTGGAGTACGCAGAACTCGTTGCGTCGTGGAGTACACAGGGACTCGTGGCCTCGTCCACTACATGCATCGTTTCGATTGGCATTCTGCCGGGCTAGCGGATTTCATAGACTTCCCCACCCTCATTCGGGAGCAGTGATCGCCGATTGGATGAATGAACCGGAAGAATGGAATTTGTAACGACAAAACCACGCCGGATGGAATTGGCATTCGCATATGCCACGATCTGTCTGTGCGCGCTTGCAATCAGCGGCTGCGCGAGTTCAAAAGCATCTTGGAATACTCGGCAATTCGTCGCACCTGATTCTGCCGTGCTTCGCTCGATCGAGTCCGATCAGAACGGTTTGCCCCAATCGGCGCAATCGAGTGCCGAAGTGCACTACGCGCAAGGCGTGCGGTTGGAAAAACAAGGTTCGCCCGCTTGCATCAACGCCTATGCGATCGCGGCTCAACTGGGTTGGGGTGAACTTGCCGCCGCGAACTTCCCAACCGATGAATCACGTCGAGATGTGCAATTGTACGGATCCTCTGTTGGAAAGCTGATCACAACTGCGCAGCAATTCGGGCGACTTGACCCATCCATCGGCGTGCGATTGTCCGCCGACGATAGTCCGCAAGCGACATGGTTGCCTGTACGGTTGCACGAGATTCATTGGGACCCGAGTGAGATAGCGACCTTCGAATGTGTCGGCGAGTACAAGCCCCTCAAACACGTCCGTCCGCACCGCCAGTCAGGATTGGGGGCAAGGTTGTTGACTCAGACGAAATCGCAACGCGAATTCACTCACGCTGACGCCACCAGCGCAGCGACCGCCATCGTTCGACCGGTTGATGAATATTCGGCGACGTTCGTGCTGGATATCATCAACCCATTGCGAATTCGGCAAACATCCTTCGCCGGTCGACATATTCGACTGGCTACCGACATCACGGTCCCGCTGGCTTATCTCGATTCGATGGTCAATCGACAGGGAGTCGCCGGTTTGCTTCGCCCTGCGTCACTGCAAGGCCAGACTGGGTTGAAGATGATCGAGCCGTATCAGCATGGCAAGATCCCGGTTATCTTCATCCACGGCTTAGCCTCCGATCCGTTGACGTGGGGATCTATGGCTAATGATGTGCTCAACAATCCAGACATCCTGGAGAAATTCCAATTCTGGACATTCTCCTATCCGACGGGAGAACCCTTCCCGGTCGAAGCAGGCAAGTTGCGGCAGCAGCTGGTCCAAATGAGAAATCACCTGGATCCCGATCACGCGGACGCTGCGTTGGACAACATCGTGCTCATTGGACATAGCATGGGTGGTCTCGTCACGAAAATGCAGATTGCGTCCAGTCGCGATGAGTTGATGTCGGCCATGTATATCGCACCGTTGGAAGAACTCAGTCTCAACAAACAAGTGAAATCTCAATTCGCGTCTTTGTTTCAGTTCGATGCGTCTCCACAGATCACACGGGCAATCTTTATCGGCACACCACATCAGGGTTCTAATCTAGCCAACGGTCTTGTCAGCCAAATTGCAGCGAAGGTGATTCGTCAGCCAGACGAATTGAAGTCCGCCTTTGACGAAGTCCTCCGCGAAAACGAGCGACTGCTGACAACCAATATGCGTCACATGCCGAACAGCATTGACTTGCTTCGCCCCGACAATCCGCTGCTCAAAGCGATCTATCGACTGCCGGTAAGCCCTCGGGTAACGATGCACTCCATCTATGGTGTCGGGCATGGAGGGCATTTTGGATCGGAGAAGAGTGATGGAGTCGTACCGGCTTCGAGCGCTCGCCATCCGGGAGTCGCTTCGGAACTTGCCGTCGACGCGGGCCACAGTTTGCATCACGATCCGGCGACAACAAACGAAGTCACGAGGATCCTGCGGCTGCACGCGTCGAGGATTACAAGCGGATATCCATCCACCAGACAAACTACGAGACGTAGTGGACGAGGCCACGAGCCCGTTAAACGTAGTGGACAAGGCGACGCGTCCCATCCGCAATTGACGCGGCTCAACTAACGCCAACCAGCCAGAGACGATCGACATGGACAATGAAGTCAAAGCGTACTTTCAGATTCACAGCAGCAGTCGCGGGCTGAATCGAAGCGAGATTGACGAAATATCGCGTGTCGCAACCCTGCGTGAATATGAAGCAGGCCAAGTCGTTGTAGAGCATGGCGAACCGGCGAATGTATTGTCGTTGGTGATCAGCGGGCATTTTACGATGCATCCATCCGGCGACTCGATCGAGGCAGTCGGGTTCTTGGGCGCTAACGATCAGATTGGCACGATGGAGATCGTCCAGGATCGCGTCGCACCGTTGCGTGTGGTTGCCGTCGAACCGTCGCTTGTCATCGAGATCGAAGAAACGGACGTGCACCGTTTGATGAGTGAAAACAGCATCTTCGCCCGCAACTTGCTTGGGAAGGCAAGTGTGCATATGACACAAATGGCGATCGACGGTGGTGCGAGTCATGTGCCACGCCGCATCGCCTTCCTGCATATTCACTCGGATACATTGGCTGTCTCGACCAAAATTCAACGGCGGCTGTGTGAGATTGGTGAGTCGCTGGGGCGCATCGTCAACGAAGATTCGAGGTTCAGGCAAAGCCGACTTTCCCAATGCGAGTCAATGTTCCTACCCAATGATGGCTCGGATCAGCGTCCTGCCATCCGCGAGCAACTGGCGAAGTGGACGGAATTGGAGCGAGTCGTTTTCGATATCAATTTCGAAAATATCGAACTTCAGATCGAGTCGCTGCACGATCTCTTCAGTTTTCCAGAGCGAGTTTTCTTACTCGTGACTCCGGAGGGTGCTAACGAAATTGCCAAACAGCTGCAGAGCGTCTTGGCGAAGAATCCTAGTTGGAAGGACAAGCTGAACCTCATCTGGGTTCTCGACGAAAAGCACGATGTGGCGCCGCTCGTGCCAGAACTGCTTGCTCATGTGAGTCGCGACTTCAAAGTCAAAGTCTCCGATAGTGTCGCCAGCTCCGATGTCTTTTTTCAACGGACCGCTGAGCCTGGAATCGAACGAGTCGTGCATTACCTCCGCGGCGTGCAAGTCGGAGTCGCTCTCGGCGGCGGTGCGGCACGGGGCATGTCGCATCTTGGCGTTCTAAAAGCCATGGACGAATCCGGAATCGTCATCGACGCAATCGCCGGAACCAGTGTCGGGGCCATGATTGGCGTGTCCTATTGCGTTGGTTATTCCCCAGACAATTCCGTCGAGCGTTTTACCAAGACGCTTACACCTCGTGGAATCTTCCGTTGGATCACAATGGGCGACCATTGGTACATGCTGATGAAGTATCGGACGCATGGCTGGGAAAGCATGTTGCGGGATCACTTCTACGATTGGCATCTTGAGCAGATGTTAGTGCCGTTAACGACGATTGCGGCCGACTTAATCAAGGCCGAAGAGTTTGTCCGCAATTCGGGTGACGGCGTTCTGGGCGTGATGGAGAGCATTAATCTAGGCGGCATCGCGACTCCGATCTGTCGCGACGGAATGGCGCTGGTGGATGGCGGCTACCTCAACAACGTTCCGGCCGATACGCTCGTGCGTCGCGGCGCGAATTTCGTCATTTCCGTCGATGTCTCAGCCACGATTCCACACACTTTGGCCGGGAATACTCCCGACACGCCAACCGCCCGAATGAAGATTCCCCGAATTCATCAAGTGCTCAGTCGCATTCGCGAAGTCGCCCAAAAGAACCTTCGGCGCATGGGTGGCTCGCACGCCAACTTCGTCATTGCCCCAGATGTATCGGCCGTCTCGTTTTCCGATTTCAAGTCTACGCCAAAAACCGCCGAGGTCGGATATCGGACAGCGCAAGAAGCAATGCCTCGGCTAAAATCACAGCTGTATCGGCTCGATCCACATTTGTTTCCCTTTCGCGATAACGCTGATGAGTCAGGGGAGTACGATAATGTCGCCGCGCCAGCGATGCTGAGAAGAACCGCCGGATGATCGCCGGTACTGTCGCTGCGATTTTTCGAAATAGGAATAGATACGGGTCCAAAAGTCGCGCATTGCATTGGTGACTTTCCGTGCTTGGAACGAGATTGCTTCAGTATGCCAATAAATCAACGCCTTGACCGCGAATTCGACGCAACAAGTGACTTGGTGATTGGAGAGCCAGAGGCACAAGTCAAAGTCGTATGGTACCTCGACTATAACGGCGCGCGTCTTCGAAAGAATCGAACTCTCGTACTCGATGTACTTCAACGAATTCGCGAAACCGGAGCGTCCGTAGCAATCCGGCCATTTGGATTGGATGAGATCAGCCAGACAATCGCTCGCTTAGCGACTTCCGCAGAACAGCAAGGCAAGTTTGCTGATTTTCATTTAGCGTTGATTCGCCATTCCGGAGAATTGACTGAGCAAACCGCAATACAGATCGCAAGTTCGGTCGGGCTTGATATTGATCAGCTACGCGACTCGGCGGCCCATGATGAGGTAGCGGCGCAGGTCACGGAGCATCGCGAGGCGGTCGAAGCTTTTGGCGCTGAGGGGCCGGGGTTGTTCATCGACAAACGACGCTACGACGGAGTGTGGGATGAAGACTCCGTAGTAGAGGCGATCCGTCGGCCTTGGGGTTTTCTAGTTCGAGAAACGAGTCAAGCTTTCTTCAGTTGGGCCGCCTCAGCGGGGATGGTTTTGGTGTTGGCCACGGTTGCCGCGCTGGTTGCGGTGAATATTGGATTTCACGACCAGTACGAACACTTGCGCGAGATGCTAATTGGCGTAACCGTCGGAAACTGGGCGTTCGAGCTATCGGCCGAGCAGTGGATCAACGACGGCCTGATGGGAGTCTTCTTTCTCATCGTGGGAATCGAGATTAAGCGTGAGATCGTCGATGGCGAGTTATCAACATTATCGAACGCCATGCTACCAATCCTGGGTGCGATTGGCGGCATGGTCGTTCCCGCCGCAATCTATGCCGCGATCAACATGGGACACGACACCGTTTCGGGTTGGGGTGTGCCCATGGCAACGGACATCGCATTTACGTTGGGGTTGATGGCTTTGCTCGGCAGGCGGGTGCCAGCCGCTCTAAAGGTGTTTGTGTCGGCGCTGGCTATTGCGGACGATCTGGGGGCAATTCTCGTCATCGCAATTTTCTATGGCGAGGGATTCCACCTGGCTCCGCTCTTGTGGGCGGGCGGCGTTCTTGCCGTGATGTTCGCAATGAACATCGGTAGAGTGTACGCTCGCGCTCCTTATCTCATTCTCGGGGCGCTGCTCTGGTTGCTTGTGCACGAGTCGGGATTGCACGCGACATTGGCCGGGGTTCTAACGGCGTTGGCCATTCCGTCGCGACGGAGTGGTAGCATGCGTGGAGTCGCAGCGCAAACCTCGGCTGTTTTCGAATCCGAGCTCGCCACGGCGAACCATAGCAGCGCAACGATCGGTGGACGCTCATTGCGTAAACTCCACTCAGCCATCGAGCGTCTCCGCGAACCGGGCTACCATTTGCAGCATGCCTTGGAACACTGGACGAACTTTCTTGTCCTTCCGCTCTTTGCTTTTTTCAACATGGGTATCGTCGTGTTTGGTGCTCCGTTCCACGTCACATCGCCCGAATCATTGGGAGTCATCGTCGGGCTGTTGATTGGCAAACCATTGGGAATCGTTGCAATTTGCTGGCTTGCCGTGAAGACCGGGCTCGCACAGTTACCGTCCAATGTGAGTTGGCGGCAAATCGTGGGAGCTGGCTGTCTCGCCGGTGTCGGATTCACAATGTCCATTTTTATCGCGACCGCCGCCTTCGAGGAAATGCAACTCCAAAGCGTCAAGCTGAGCGTTCTGATCGCCTCGACGCTATCGGCCATCCTGGGTATGTGCATCCTTCGTCGGGGTTGAAGTTGCGAGCTACTCCGTTTACGCATGCGAAGGTCACGAGAGATGCCCTTCGTACACGAAGACTATTTCGAGTCCGGAGCGTCCAAGCGGGTGGCTTTCCAGTTTTGCACTTCGTCCTTGCTGAAATGGATAAGAATGCCGGTTTCGTTTTCAGTAAGGTTGTAGATGCCGGTCTCCACGACTGGCCAATCGTCATCGACTGGTTTGACGGCGGCACGCTGCGATTGTTTATCGACGGTGCCTTCGACTTCAATCGTCTTTCCGGTCGCCGTGTTTCGTAATGTACCTGCAATGATCTTGTCTTTGGTAATGGCAAGTTGCAAAAACAAAGTCGCATCTCGGGCGACCGCATCTTTGGCGGTCAAAGCAAATACTCCCAAGGGAAGCCATTCCGTTTTCCTTCGCTTGGCTGCCTTGGGAACGCTACTCGCGATCGCCACTGCCTGCTCAGAAAACTGCTCCTGGTTGCCAACCAGTTCGTTATTCAGGTACACGTTTCCTTCGTTGTAAGTCAGATTCACCCCGTAGTCGTAGTAAATCGGGGTGGTCCCAACGACGCCAATCCACCTGTCAATAACCGTGGGCGTCGACCAACTCCACCAGTTGACCCGGTAGTTGTTCCATCCCCACTGCCAACGCGTACCGTTCCAGAACCCGTTGCCGTAGGTCGGCAAGTAGATGATGAGTGGAGGGCGATAATTCGGCGGACGCCAACTTGGTGGTCGTTGCCCCGGCGGACGCCACCATGGCGGACGTGGACTGGGAGCAGCCCAGCTCGGAGTCGGTTTGATGTGATCGCCTGGGCGAAACCCTGGATACGGTGGTTTTGATGGGGCACCCGGGCGATAGCCCGTGGTTGGCTTGGTATTGTCACCCGGTCGAAAGCCAGGTTCGCCAGGACGAACCGGGTTTGGGCGGCCGGGACGCTGGACGAAGTCCTGTGGACTTTCGTTCGGTCGTGTTGCCGGTAATTTTGATCCGCCAAGGAATTTGTCATTCGGCCGAGTCGGCGGTCGCAGAAAATCCTGGAAGCCGTCTGGGTTTGTTGGTCGATTGCCTGAGTTGGGAGATGGTCTCGTTCCGAAACTCGGTTGCGTTGGAAGACTATTGTTCGGCTTGTTGTACGATGGCCGAGTGCCGTAGCTGGGCGCAGGCCGGGTGGGGCGCGTCCCGTAGTTCGGGCGCGTTGACGAATTATTGGTCGGTTTGTTGTATGAGGGTCGCGTGCCGTAGTTCGGTGACGGCCGAGTATTCCAATTCGGAGCAGGACGCGTATTGTAATTTGGTCGGTTGTACGATGGCCGAGTCCCATAGTTAGGCGACGGCCGGGTATTCCAATTTGGAGTTGGACGAGTCCCGTAGTTCGGTTTGTTGAATGATGGCCGAGATCCGAAATTGGGAGAGGGTCGGCTGCCGAAATTCGGGGACGGTCTCTGGGCGGGTCGAGCGGATGGCCCTTTTTGCGCCATTCCGCGTTGAGCGACTACGGAATCGGGCAGAACCAACAGACCAACAAATGCAATCAGAGCCAAAACTCTCGTTTTTTGTAATTCAAGAATCATTGGTTGTCTCCAGTCTCTGCCGGAACAAATGTCCCATTGTCATACTCATCCGAATCGTCGCGAATTTCTATCTCTGGCATTTCAAGCCCTTCTTCCGGTAGAGGACGAATAACGACTTCTGGGATGTTGGGCAGGGGTTTGCCGTCGGCAACCCGATTAGTCTTTTTCCAACCGTAGCCTTCATTGGGCAATGGCCGAATCGTTACCGTGTGAGAACCTTTCTTGCCGTTTTGCAATGTCTCCACGACTTGTACTACCCAATGATCGTCTCTCTTTTCCCAACGCCCCGATCCCACCGTGCCATCGGAGTCAAAAATCCAACTCTTGATTTGCTTCTCGATCGGATCCCAGCCAATTATTTGCAGGCCAGAAGACTCGGTGCCATCGGCCTTTTTTACGTGGAACTTCGAGTTTAGAAAGCTGTGTTTTTGAGTCCAATTGCAACGGTAAACCACACGATAGTCTTCGCCTTGATCGCTCCAGTCGCCGGTCATGAATTCCAGTTCTTTCAATTTCAAAGAAGCAGAAGCGCTCAGTATGGGTTCAGCGTCCGAGACTCGGTCAAGCAGCCATTGGTTGTCTTTCTTTACAAAGACGGCTTCGTATTGACTTTCGGCAACGTCACCACCTTCGATCATGCCAACCGATATGCCTCGCTCAACGGCAACGTTCGGGCCAACGTATTCAATTGACTGGGTTTTGAGTTCGAGTTTGACTGAGGGATGCTTCTCAAAAATGGATTTGAACTCCGCTTCGATTTCCGCCGCACCATTTAACACCAAGTCGATTCCTGGCCTCTCGAAGACACCATCGGGCATCCAGTGTCGGACTACCCTCGATGCGTCATGCGCGTTGAAGGCCTTTTCGTATGAGCGAACGGCAGCTTCGACGGTGTTAAGATTGTCCGTCGTGTTGTCAGAAGCTTGAACGGCACCAACAGTCTCCAGCGGAGGCGACGCGGGACTAGTCTCAGTCTCGAACTGAATTTCCTGCTGGCCGGATGTCGTTACCGGAAAACCAGTCAGCAAAAGGATAGTCAAGCTTACGAGGGCTGCCCGAGCACTTGGTGTGTTCATTTTCGTCTTTCCGGAAAGTCGCTGGTGTCATCGGTATTTCATTATAGCAACGGTATTTCCACCGGCCACGAATTGAGCGCAGCTTAGTGGACGAGGCAGCGTCCACTATGCTGCGCCCAATTCTTCGCAACGTTGAATTGCAACCAAACTGCAATTGATTTTCTGCAAAAGATTGTGACGGGCTTTCAGGTGATTTGTCCCAGCGTCGCGTAGGAGATTCTCGCGGCCTCATTCACTACGGATTTGCCGGTTGAGGAGCGAAAAGCTCTTTCAGGCGTGCCGTTTTTTCTTTGCTCCAGTTTGCTGGTTCGGTAACTTCAATCCAGGCGTCGATGTAACTCGATGCCGAATAGTTATGACCGTATCCCGTGGGGATTGCTGTGGAGGCAACCGGAAGATCGCAGGCGACCTGAAGGAACGTCACGATCGGATACCACTCCAGGTGTGGCGAAACATCGGGGCCATGTCCGGCTTGAAGCCAATCCGGTTTTTCAAATAGCATGTCTTTGGAAAACCAGACAATTGGATCACTGGCGTACTGAACGTAGACCAACCGCATCGGCCCCCAACGCTTCCCGTGTTCAAGTGAATTAGTTTGTGACGTGAATCGAATCGCTGCGCCGTCACGAAACTTGGGAAGCCACTCAGGTGTGCCTTCATTGCGAGCCTTTGAAACACTCGACCAAATTTGGCTAGGAAAAGGTGGCCCGCTGAAGACGGCTCCTTGAATGGGATCCTCAAAAGTCATCAGCAAATCGGCTGAAACTTCTGCACCTAGAGAACCGAGGCTCAGCCCATGCAAATAGAGCTTTGGACGTTTGTCCTTCGGCAGCGTCGTCCAATAATCGTAGATTTCAAGGAACAAAGCCTGGGCGGATACTTTTGACCGATCCGGATCGACAAGAATCGTCAGCCAACTGGATAAATAGGAATACTGAGTCGATACGATTGCCGTATCACCCGCATGCAGAAATTCAAACGGATTGACTGCGTTCGTGTCGAGCCAACCCGTTCCCGTTGGTGTAGCAACCACGAGAAGTTTTCGATCAAATCCGCCGACTCGTTTGAGTTCTTCGAGGGCAAGTTTGGCGCGTGCTTCCGGAGAACTCGAACCTCGGACACCAACATAGACGCGTAGCGGTTGTTTGACCGAATTGTCGGAATTGGAATCGACTTTCCAAAACTCGGCGATCTGCTTTCTGGTAGGGCCACCGGTGATGAAGTTCTTACCTCGACGACCAATGGCACTCCACGATACAAGTGAGTCGGGACTGCCCGTTGCCCATGAGTCCATCGGTTGCTCGACGCCATCATCCGTCATGATGTCGGCTTGCAAGTGAGCCGCATCGAGTACGTCGAGGATTCTCTTGGCGACGATGTTGGTCAGCAGCGACAGGCAAAGCAAGCTGACCACCGTCACGCTCGCGATATAGGCAAGTCGCTGCGGCAGAATCCGGCTCAACATCTTTGCCACGGCGTTGAAGAGAAATCGCACACACCTGGCGAGCAAGACTACGATCAGACCAACGAGTAACGCGACCGCAAACGTACGCAACGGATAGGCCGACTCAACCGGATTCATTTCCATTAAGAACCGCAACGAGTTTTGCCAGTTCGTCATCCGCCACAAAAACGAAATGACGGTCCCAACAGAAGCAACAACGGAAACCCACTTCAGGACCTTAACCGACTTCGTCTGTGGCTGAGGTAGCTGAAGAAACTCCCACACCCAACCAAACAACACACCAACGCCGTATCCAATCGCGAGCGTAAATCCGGAGAGTATCGCTTGAAACCAAAAGGGTCTCGGAAGAAGTGATGGTGACACGGATATCGCGAAGAATAGTGACGCGATCAAGAGCCCTGTGAATGAGAAGGAACCACCAAATCTCTTCAGCCATGTGTTGTTGTCCATTTCCAGTTGACTCATGTTGTGAGGATCGGCTGTTCTTGCAAGGGGCGATTTCAATCTGCGTCAACGCGATCGGCCATCAAACAACCGTACCGCTCAACAATCTTACAACGAGGTGAGGAATCATCGGAAGCTGCCTGCTGGACTCTCCGGCTGCCTAGATTCAATGGGGTTGCCATGCTAACGGTCGGATCGGCAGGACAACTACTTTAAGCGGTCCTAAGAATTGACCCAGCCAGCAGGCACCATGTCGGCAGTAATAGGCTGGAATTGAAAGCGTGTTATTCACTACTTGACCTTCCTCGACTGTTTTCTTTGCAAATTGGTCGGGAATGTGATATTCGACATCACAGTTCTTTTCTTCCATACAACTGAATAGACGACGGCTATCGGCAGTGCGTCAGCGTTGAGCTGGCACGCTACCGGTGGCATGCACCGGTTTTTCTTTTTTGGTTTTACCTGGAGGAATGCCGTGTCTACTCTCGCTCGATTTTTGAATCAGCGTCTACGGACGGATGACGCCAAACGACTCGACGCACCTGGCCAGCCGCCATGGCTGGAAGAAGGAGTGACGGTGATCGTGGATGAGGCGACTTACGTGCAGCATTTGGAAGTGCTGCCGCCTCGATACATGTCGGGGCTGCTCTTTGCTTACGGCGAAGGCGCTGGAAACTTCACTTTGTTCTGGCAAGAGGGCGATCTGTATTTCGCTCATGCGTTGTCGATTGAGGACACCGAAATCTTCTGCAAGCTAAGTCGAACGCGACATCACGAATAGCCAATGCCGCTTTCGTAGTTCGTTATTCAACTTGGCCTGCAGGAAAGGTGTCAGCCATGAATAGCCAGCTTCTTGAGGGAAGCTGTTACGACATTCTTCCCTCGCTCCCAATGAGACGGTTCAAGATGGCCTTCGTCGATCCGCCATACAACATTGGCATCGACTACGGCAATGGAAAGAAAGCCGACCAGCTTCCGGCGGCGGTCTACATCGACCAAATGCGGCAGTTGGTGCAGCTTTGTGTCGATCGACTAACGTCTGACGGGAGCCTTTGGTTTCTTATCAATGAGCGTTGGGCCGATCAGATTGGTTCCATGCTTTCAACGATTTTGCCTCGGCGAAACCGAATCATTTGGCGAGAGACGTTTGGTCAGTATCGGGTTGACCGTTACGCCAGCGGTCACCGCCATCTTTTCTGGCATGTGATGGATACGAAACGGTCGCCGTTCTACACGGAGGACATTCGTATTCGGTCACAGAGAATGATCAACGGCGACCCGCGCGCAGCGGGCCCGCGAGTCCCAGATGATGTTTGGCAATTTCCGCGACTTGTCGGAAATGCTGGTGAACGCATCTCGGACCATCCCTGCCAGCTCCCAGAGGCTTTACTCGAACGAGTGATTCGTTGTTCAACAGAGCCGGGCGATTGGATCTTGGATCCGACAGCTGGGACAGGAACGACGCTTCGTGTTGCCCAGCGACTCGGCAGACGATTCATCGGCATCGAAGAACAACCTGACTTTGCGAAGCTAATTCGCAAACGACTCGACCGGCCGTTTCAAACACGGCTCTTCTGAACTTCGCGCCACTCGCGCGGCCGCTGATTATCGGCCGCCAGTACGGGCCTCAATGGAGATTCTCATGTGCGGACGATTGATTCGCGCCGTTGGAGCACATCGTCAACACAATCTCCGGCAACGAAAGGGTAGCCACCAATGACAATTGCCATTCCTACAACGTTCGACGCATACGAAGTAAGCCGGGTCGCCGAGTTTACCGACGCCGACGGTAAGCACTTCGTTGAAACCATCGACAGCGATGCAGAAGCGGCAGATGCTGGCCGCGTTTTCTGGTCACTCTACGGCCACATTCACGGACTCGGCGCCGATTGCATCGGCGACTTTGCCACGAAGGCAATCGCCTGCAGCATTTACACGAAGATCACTGGCCACGTCGTGAACGACTTCACCGGTGACAACGGTTTGTACGGCTTGCCCACGTAGGGGATTAGCCCGCTTAAAGACGGCGTCGCCTTCTCTATCACGGCGACGCCCAGGCATACGAACCGCAATTCGATGCGATGGATGTTGATGCATCCCGGATGGTCGCAAGTAAGTGGCATTTCATTCTCATTGTCCACGCAGCTTGCCACTGTGTTGCTGGACGTAGTTCCCAGGAGTTTCACCATGAAACGTGAAGAAGTCCAAGACCTCGTTGATCGAGGCATTCGTGAATTGAACCAAGCTTTGGCTGGCGGTCACAGCGACCAACTGCAAAAGTTTCTCGACACGATGGCTCTCTTTCCCAATTACAGCTTCAACAATTGCATGTTGATTGCCTTGCAGTTTCCAGAGGCGACTTTGATTCAGGGCTTTCATGCTTGGCGAAAGATGGGACGAACAGTCATCAAAGGGCAGAAAGGAATCGGGATCATCGCTCCGATGGTCTACAAGGCCAAATCTAAGGACGAGCACAAGCCGAAACCCGAAGAACCGGACGGCAAACGTGCAGTTCGAGGCTTCAAAGTCGTCCACGTATTTGATGTAAGTCAAACGGAAGGCGACGAATTGCCCGAGTTCGCAAAAGTCACGGGAGACCCGGGCTCAAACATCGCGGCTGTAGAGCAGTTAATCCGCGAGGATGGCATCGAGTTGGTCTATGAAACGATCCCTGGCGGTGCCCAAGGGTTGTCCAAGAAGGGAACCATCGTCATTGCACCGGAACTTGAACCGGCCAAGACGCTGATGACGTTGGTCCATGAGTATGCACACGAGAAGTTGCACGCGGACGCCGGGCGTCGAAAGGCTACGACGAAGACCATTCGGGAAACCGAGGCGGAAGCTGTGGCCCACGTCGTTTGTCAGGCACTCGGCATTCGTTCGCTGGAGCATAGTGCTGACTACATCCAGCTCTATCACGGTAACCAGGAAGTTCTCTTTAAGTCGCTGGACCAAATCCAGAAAACGGCCGCCAGCATCCTAAAGGCGATCGGAGGCTTGACTGCCAAGTCAGCTTCCGACATCGAAGAGGTGGCGGTATGACTAGCCAGATGCGCCTCGCCTGTAGCGATTGCGACCGAAACGACTGTGACGGCATCAATCAGCTACCGGAGGACTGGGAAGGCATCGAAGAAATGCAAACACTTGAACAATTGCGTCGAGAAGTCGATATCAACGACCAATCTCGAAGCCCGCTTGAATGGTATACGCATCTCGGAACGTGCCCGGATTGTCAGAAACGGTCGAATGATGACTGCCACCCGATCGTTCGTCAGATCATTGATAGGGACTGTCATGTGAGCTTGTCCGTTCGGGACGTCGTTGAACACGTTATTTCACGACTGCGGGACGGCCAACTTGCGTTTCAGTCGCTGGCGCCGGTAGATCGTCGGCGGTTCATCCGCCAATGTATCGAATGCCACCGAAAGAACTGGCAACTCTACGTCGATGTGATGTACCCCAGCAACTCTGGAAGAGAAGCGGAGGAAGCCGATGGATCCT
>CALHZT010000022.1 GCA_938040995.1 uncultured Pirellulaceae bacterium
GGTGCGTTCTGTTGTCGAGTTCAATCTTGATACCCTGAATATCATCTCGTGCCCGAGTTGTTCTCGAGTCGAAAATGAGGCGTTCATCGACCTTGCCGAAAATGTGAAGGAGATGACGCAATATGCGAAGGACCACGCGATTACGATTGCGGTGATGGGGTGCAGAGTAAATGGGCCGGGCGAAACGGACGACGCAGACCTCGGTCTGTGGTGCGGCCCCAACTATGTCAACCTGAAAAAGGGCGAGGAAGCGTTAGGGCAGTTCCCATACGATGCGATTCTTCCGCGGTTGAAGGAGGAGCTGGACAAGATCATCGATTCGAAGGCTTGACCGGATGTTTCATGGTCTTGTCCCAGCTAATATGGGCGAGCGAAGCCGTCGGTGTGCTTGAGCGCAACAGCGAAGTCAGGATGCAGGTTCGAGTTTTTTGAGCTTCTCCGTCATGGCATGACCATAGGCCGTGACTGAGATGGTTCTGGAATTCTCTCCGGTTACCTGAAACTCGATCTCCAGTCGCTCATCCGGCAGATAATCTGCGACCTGGTCCGCCCATTCAATCAACTGAACGCTCTCGCTTTCCATCATCTCTTCGGCGCCGAGGTCCACGAACTCATCCCCGCCTGATAGCCGATACACATCAAGGTGGTTGATGCGAAACTTTGGAGATTCGTGCTGGTGGCAGATTACAAAAGTTGGACTGACGACTTGTTCTTCCGGGATGCCGCAAGCCGCAGCAAACGCGCGGGAAAAGTAAGTCTTTCCAACACCAAGTGTTCCGATCAACGCTATCGTTGTCCCGGGTGAAACGACGGCAGCTAATCGCTTTGCCAGATCCGCTGTGTCTTCCGGCGAATCTGACTGGAATTGAAGAATTCGAGATGTTGGAGTCGCGTCGTTCATGCCTATGTATGTTCCCAGCCCGTGGCTGCCAGTGGTTTCGGTCCATTCGATGATGAATGAAACAAACCAGCGTCCGAGATACATTGTCCAACAGCCGTGACCGGAATGTCCAGCGGTTGTTCCAAAAGGATCTGTTTTGCGATGGCAGGAGCCGCCGTGAATAGCAGTTCAAAATCTTCGCCGTCGCCAAGGGCATGCTGTAGCGGCGTTTTGGCATCGCCCTGCCCTGCTCTGGCAAGCACGTCTTTGCTAACAGGTATTGTTTCCAGGCTCAATTCGATCCCCACGCCACTCGCCGCCGCCAGCCGCGTGGCGTCGAGTGCGAGCCCGTCACTAATATCCATGCCCGCGGACAACCGATAATTCTCATGCAACTGTTTCGCTTCGGCAATGCGCGGTTGAAAATCGAAATGCCGGCCATGGATGCTGCCGCCAAGGTGTCCTGTGACCATTACGATGTCGCCTGCGTTTGCCTGGTCTCTTCTTAGCGGGCCACGCGTCCCCGCAACAGCGAGCATCGTCACGTTAATGGCGAGCAATCCGTCCCACGTATTGGTATCTCCACCAACGATCCTGGTTTGATACTCTCTGGCCAGCGGCAACATGCCTTCGATTAGCTGTTCTGCCAGTTGATCAGTCGCCATGTTGGCGGACCTCGGCAGCAGTAGAGAGACTACAGCCGCGACTGGAGTAGCCGCCATTGCCGCCACATCACTCAGATTGACGGCAAGGCATTTTCGACCGATTCGCTTTGGATCCGCTTCCGACAATTTGAAGTGCGAACCGTCCGCCAGCAAGTCGCTGGTAACCACGCAGTTGTCGCGTTGGGACCAATCCATGACGGCCGCATCGTCGCCGAGCGGAACGACAAGTTCGCTGGTGTCGATGTTGGTTTTCAGCCAATGATGAAAGTCATTTTCCATGTGAGCATTGTATGCGATGACTGGCAACTATTGGCTGGCTTTTACGAGCAGCCAGAGTTTCCACATGCTGATGGAATTTAGAAGCATGTGAACGATGATGCACGGCAGAATTCGATGCGTGCGTTGGTAGAGGTATCCCAATCCGCAGGCGAAGACAAATAGCGGGATTGGGTCTGCGCTATTCCCAAGATGTGCCAGCGCGAACAACGCCGAGCTGGCGACGATCGGCCACCACGATGGTGAAATTTTCAGGATGTTCTCGTCGTGTGATTCTTCACTCCCATCTGCCGCACCGAGATCAAGCATTGTGGGCATATTGCCCCCAAGGATGACTTGCGCGTAATTGACTCGCTCTCGCAGCGGGCCCTTCGTTTTCCAGTAAGCTGCCACATTCTCCAGCCATCCCTGAATGACGACTCGAAACAGAAACTCCTCTACAACCGGAGCTACGAACACTGCCATCACGCCGCAGATCGCAAAGAACATTGGCGAAGGAGTCTCAAGAAGTAGCGTGATGATCGGATGCTCTGGCTCAAAGAACTGTGACAAGACGGATTGAATCGAGAACACAGGCACGACCATCAGTAAGAACGCCGTAACGCCCTGCTTCAAGTCGCGAGGTACGCCGCCCCATGACCAACCAACATCCTCGTTGGTCGATTTACATCGAACACACAATACCGCGAGCCCCGTGAAAAGGGTTATCAACTTGCTCGCGGAACTGGCCATCATTCGTATCATTTGTTGGTAGATGTCGGCGCCTTCTGAATCCGCAGACAAACCGTATAGCGACTGGATACCAGTCGTGATCGCAAGCATTCCTGCCTCGGAAAGAATCATCGCGAGGAGGATCAGGCCAATATCAACCAGCCCCCAGGGGACGGGCGTTCGTGGCTGGAATGTCAAAAGACTACTGCGTTTGCGAAAGCCGCGAATGACGAAAATTAGTACCGCGGTCGCCAACGCGAGAACAATTACATCAGTCACGATCGAAAGCGGATGTGTTTCGGTATCGGGCATGGCAACGAAACGTCGATTCGATCTATTTGGTTCCGCCAAGCAGACGAATTGCCGCTGGAATGTACAAGACGCCGGAATAGATGGTCGAAACTGCCATGGCCCACGCGATCGGTGTCACCAACCCTGGTAGCCACGCAATCGCAGCCCCGCCATCGGCGCTCCTGGTGGCAAGCATCAACAGGCTGGCTATCACCGCAGCGCACTGCAGCACCATCTTGATCTTTCCAGGCATCTTGGCTGAGAAGTCGTGACCTTCCTGCTCAAGGAAACTACGAAGAACTGTCACAACCATTTCTCGCACGACAACAACGACAGTCATCCATGCCGGGATGAGTGAGCCGCTGATAGCCGACAGGTAAATGAACGTACCGCAGATGATGATCTTGTCCGCAAGCGGGTCAAGGATGCGACCAAGTTTCGTGACGAGGTTGCGGCTGCGCGCGAGGTAGCCATCCAGCCAGTCGGTGGTGGCTCCCAGGATAAACAGAATCAGCGATAGCCAATATTGGTGAAATGCCAGTGCGATAAAAAGAAACAGCGAGGCGACCAGTCGGGCGACGGTGACCTGATTGGCAATGTTCCACGTCTTTGGCTGTGTTTGTGCGACCTGTGACATGGCGTCATTATCGGAGATGGGTGGCCAGTTGGATAGCGGTGGGCATCATGATTCAACCACTGCTGGCACCCGGCTCATCCCGTAGCAAACGATTTCCACTAACACGTCTCGAACGACGGTGCATATTGGCGATTTGATTGCCCCGGTACCATCAACGAAGTACACTAGATACCGGATTGAAATCTAATCGAACGTCTCCAATTTGACCGATTCTAAAGATGAGAGCGGTCAGTCAAGACTTTAAGGGATTCGCTGCAGACGATGCTCGAACTTGCACGCGACAAAGGCCGGAAATGAAGAAAACGAATACACCTTTTGGGTTCACACTTGTCGAGCTGCTGGTCGTCATTGCAATCATTGGCACCTTGGCCGCGTTGTTGCTTCCCGCCGTTCAGACGGCTCGCGAAGGAGCGAGGCGAGTCGATTGCTCAAATCGAATGCGGCAACTCGCATTGGCTGCCAATCTGCACCATGGCGCTCTTGGCTATTTCCCGCCGGCTCGATTGCAGCCGCGCCCTGGCGATCCAGTCGATTTGCAGGGTGGAGACGAATCCCCGACTTGGTTAGCTCTCGTGATGCCGTACATCGAGGAAGCGAGCCTCGGTGCAAAATGGGACTTTAGGAAGAGGTGGCACGAGCACGACGAACTCACTCGCAACACGGTGCCTGATATATTTCTTTGCCCGTCTCGTCGCGCTGGTACCAATCCAATTGGCGCAATTGACCTCGAATACACTCGAACTATCGAAGTCGTGTCCACATCCCAGGGAGATGGTTACCGTCTACCTTGCGGATGTTGGATTCCTGGTCCGGTTGTTGTCACTACGACTGAAGCGGAAGAGTTGGCGTATCGGGGAGTATCTGGCGCACTGTCCGACTATGCAGGGAACCATGGCGACTTGTCCCCCGGTGCCACCGGCGAATCGACCGATTTCTATTATGGCGGCAATGGAACCGGGGTCATCATTAGTTCCAGGGCAAAGACCAAAGACGGTATCCCCGTTCGCATCCATGATCGAATCAGAATGAAATCCGTAAAGGACGGCCAAAGTTCGACATTCCTCTTTGGCGAAAAGCATATCAATGCCCAGATGCTTGGCGCTTATCCAGACGACTCGCCAGCCTACGACGGAGATCACCTGCCCGCATCATGTCGTTTAGCCGGTCCCGGTTTGCGGCTATCCAGCGGTCCCAATGATGTGATTGCCGATATGTTTTCATTCGGGAGTTGGCACACGGGAGGAACTCAGTTCGCGTTCGTCGATTGCAGTGTTCGATTTTTGGATTCTGACACGGACACAATCGTTCTCGGCACAATGGCAAACCGACGAGACGGACGTCGCGTTGAGTTGGCGCCGTGAAAGGTACCCGTGCGACCTCGATTGCTCAAATACGCAATCTATTGTGGCTGATGATTCTTGTCGCGTTTGTCGGTTGTGGCCGCCCCGTCGGTCCAACGTCTGGCGTGGTGAAGTTTGATGACGGCACTCCGGTTACCTCCGGAAGCATCGAGTTTCGCCGATCAAACGACAAGGCAAGTTTTGCCAGCCGAATTGCTTCGGATGGAACCTTCCATCCGGCAGATCAGAATGGAGAAGTCGGTCTGCCTCCTGGGGCTTACGACGTCGTTGTTGTCCAGATCGTCCTGACTGAAGATTTGGCGATCGAGCATCACACGCACGGTCACACGGTCCCTCGTCCGTATGCCGATTATCACACCAGCGGACTCCAAGTCGAGGTTGATGAGGGCGAACTGGATCCAGTCGAAGTCGTCATCAACGTCACCGATGATGAAACGCGGAAATAGCTCGCCCGAAAACGGTCTGTAGCACGCGTGCGAATGGATGCCTATGCGGCATCGCGAAGCTTGGCGGTCAATTTCATGGTCGCCTTCTTCTTGCGAGGATCTTTCCAGCGGCGATGGAGCCACCAATATTGATCCGGGGCCTTTCGTACGCCGTTCTCGATGTGCTCGTTGTACCAACGAGTCAGATCGGGGATCGTGCTGATCGTGTCGTCGATGACAGGGTCAAAGACCCCAACGCAGTTCAGATTGAAATGCAGCAAGCGTTCACGCCGGTTTGCATAGAGGACCACAAGCGGCGCATCATTGGCGAGCGAGAAAACCGCGATTGCCTTGTGACAGGATGCGGGGCGATTGAAGAATTCTACCCAACAGCCTTTCTTGCCTCCAAAGTGATCGCCGAGTAACGCAAGCGTTTCCTTCGACTTGATAATCGACTGCGCCAGTTCACCGGTGCCCTTGGTCGGAATCACGAACTGACCAGTTGCGCCACGAAACTGCATCAGAAACTTGTGCAGGTGGCGATTGTCGAGCGTTCGCGCAATGGTATACGTCGGAAACCCAAGCAGCCCAGAGATATAGCCGCACATCTCAAAGTTGCCAAAATGAGCCGTCACGGCGACGAGAGGGCGATCGTCGAGGAATGGTTTTACCAGTTGCCTGCGCCCCTCAATAGTTACGTAGTCCCGCCAGTTGGATTCGTGGATCTTTCGCGGTGCGAGAGCGATCTCGCAGATCATCCGAAAGAGGTGCCGCCACATGTTGCGCCGAATGGTGGATCGTTCTTCGGCCGTGCGATCTGGCAGGGCATGCTTCAGGTTGTCGTCCACGACGGATTGACGAATCTTGAGTACGTCGTCGAAGAACCATGCGAGACCATCGGATAGACGTTCACAGGCCCGCGGAGTTAACGACTGAATAATGCAGATGATCGTCCGGACGACGAGGTAAACGGCAAAGTCGCGTATCTCGATGCAAATACGATTTGCCAGTTTGGCAGTATTTGCGTACTTCGACTGACTGTCTGGCGTTGATTGTTCTGCAGCGTGTTCCATCACGGCAAGATTGTCGCAAAGTCACCGATTTTCTGAAATACGATTTTGCGGCTGTTGGAGCAGTGAAAAGCGGCGCATACGCTTTCGTGTTGTTGATCTGGGGGCGATAACCATCAGGAGGTTACATGGATGAATGGTGTTGTGATCGCGTTTTTCTGCTACGCGTTCAAAGGCGAGGGATGTATTGGAAAGGAGTTCCTACCTCGCTTAGCTTGGGATCGTTCGAGAAATTACTGCCTGATCATCCTCCATCTTTCCCGCGCAGGCGGGAATCCATTGAATCGGATTGGCTTTTTGATGCAGGGAAAGACATTGAGCGCTAATACGCTTCGAGTGGGTCCCCTCGTTCGCGGGGAAGACGGCCATAGGCCGTCAATTGAGTCGTCATGAACGGATTTTGCTCCGTCTTTCCCGCGCAGGCGGGAATCCATTGAATCGGATTGGCTTTTTGATCCAGGGAAAGACGTTGAGCGTTAATACGCTTCGAGTGGGTCCCCGCGTTCGCGGGGAAGACGGCCTTAGGCCGTCAATTGAGTCGTCATGAACGGAGGTTCAACACTAATTGATCGAACGTTCCTTACGCCACGTTCGAGAGGGTCAGGCACAAATTTTCGGCGTTTGTTCGCAAAGCGAAATAAGTCAGTTTGCCGCCGAAAAAATTGAGCCAAACCGTTGCCCGCGTGAACGGTTACCAATCATGTGAAAGCTGCACTAGCGGCGAGTGACTGGCAATTCACCGACGCGGGTTTTGTCGCCTCGAACAACGAAGAATTTCACGCTGTTCGGGTCTTCGAGTTCCGCCTTGTTCATGATGTAGTCAAGATTGTCGAGGGAAATCGTTTCCCAGATATGCATCCCGACGAGGACGTCACCCGGCTGAATGCCGTTTCGATCCGCAGGGCTGCCACCGCGAATCGAGATAATTCGCAAGCCGCCGTTGTACTGCGTATTGCCCTTGGAAGTGACCTGATTGCCAACCGGTGAGACTCGCATCCCAAGATCTCGCCACACCTGCTCGGCGACTCGCGGATCGTCATCACGCGGAACCATGGGCGTGAAAGCCGCCGTTGGTCGCGAGCCGGCAGGTGATCGAGCCACCTGGATATTCATCCGCTTGGGCTGGCTGTTCCTGACGACTTTGATGTCAAGCTTGGCACCAGCGGCTTTGCCGAGCAACGCCCTTTCCAAGTCCAACTCTCGCTCGATGCTGATCTTGCCAATCTTCTCGACGATATCGCCGGCGCGAACGCCCGCAGACTTGGCCGGCGAGTTGTCGGTTACGGAGTTCACAAGGAACATTCGCTTGCCGGAGCGGATGATAGAATCGCCATGGATTCCATGCCACGTTCCGGCGACTCGTTCAGCCTTCAGGAGCTCAGCCGCGACCTTCATCGCCTTGTCGACGGGAATTGCAAATCCGATACCCTGTGCACCGACTCGAACGGCGACGTTAATGCCGATCATATTCCCGTCAATATTCAGAAGCGGGCCGCCAGAGTTGCCGGGATTGATGCTGGCGTCCGTCTGGATCAAATCGTAGTACTTCTGTGAATCGGTGACTTCGACAGTACGATCGAGAGCACTAATGATGCCTCGCGTCACTGTGTCGTGGTAGCCGTACGCGTTGCCGACAGCAATCACCGGTTCGCCAGCCATCAAGTCGTCGGAGCGGCCAATTTTGACGATTGGCAGGCTCTCGGCCGCATTGATTTTTACGACTGCGAGATCAGTCTGTGGATCGTGAGCAATCAGTTTCGCGGTGTAGGTTCGACCGTCAGAAAGTGTCACCTGAATGCGACGCACGCCGTCAATGACGTGGTGATTTGTGATGATATATCCGCGAGTGTCGATGACGACTCCGGTACCCATCCCGTTGACTCGCCGCGGCCCTTCGTACTTGCCGTCTTCGTTCGGCGTGTCGACCGTTTTGTGGCCATGTATGTTGACGATCGACGGTGCCGCGTTCTTGACGGCTTTGACAATCGGTGTTTCGCGAAGTTGCGAGGCGAGACTGGGTGTGCTGCTAACCGCGGTGATGGTGACAAAACCGAGAAGCAGCAGACAGATCGCGCTGGGGAAGCGCTGACAGGTGGGCTGGGGCATGGTGTGCTTGTCTGCCTGATTACTTGGTGCGGGTGTTCGCGAGCCCCTGAGTCGGAGTGGACCTTGCTTGTCCAACTACGATCGGCTGCGATAAGACAGTAAATCGGCGTGACCGAAACAAACGCTTGATGTGGCAGCACTGCACCGCTACACATTCCCTAACTGGCACTTTAGTAGCTCGTTTGCCCTTCCAATCCGAACTAAATGTAAGTCTGGTGAGACCTTGCGCGTTCCAGGGGTTCGATCGATCGCGGGTCGTGTGCCCGTCACGTTGAGAATCTGACGCGAGTTGGCGGACGGACGCAGTTCAGGAGACCGTGCCCGGAGATTGCGGGTCTGGCGATTTGTAGCGACAGTGCTTGCGTTGGGCGTGCGAAGCTTTTGCTTTTGACGTGCACGAACGCTGGGAGGTTCTTATCAGTCGGTTTTAGGCAGTGTCGTACGCGCTTTCAAGAGATTCGAAAGGAGACTGAGCAGAATCTAACCAAGTCGTAGCTGCTCACTTTTTTGAAGCTCACACGACTCAGGGACTCGTGGCCTCGTCCACTACCTTGGGGCGTGGTTTTGATTTGAAAACCAGTCGCAAGAACTGAAGTGTCAGAAAGATGGTTAGCGCGCCCAACAGGTAGAGCGGCCAATTCCGCCAGTAGAGAAGGCTCAGTGGGAAGCGGTGCCACGCGTCGCCCTCGAGCCACGGGATCTTTAGCGACTCGAGCATCGCAAAAAACGGGATGATCATCAGCGTGAGCAACATGGCAAGACAGCCGCCGGCTGCCATCATGCTTTTGAAGGTCTCTTCTTCCGTGTGCTCTTCATGGTAAAGCTTAATCGTCTTGCCGCGACGGTAACTATGATCAACCGTATCTGCGAGCTCGACGGCTCGACAAGCGTCTTCCCAAAGCTCATTGGCAGCGGTCGGATCTTTCGCGAACTGCTGAAGCGAGGCGGTAAGCGGCGCGTAGCTGTTGGTGGCTGGATCGGAGGAGCCAGCGGGAAGCGAAATTGTGTTTGTGCCTTGAACAGAGTCCCATCCGCCAGTCGTAAAATCGCTGCGAAAAGCGACTTTGCCTTTGTCTCCGGTTACAGTTAACTCGCCGCTGTCCGCGACGGGACTGGCGGTCCAACGCACAACAGCACCATTCTCTGCCGTCATGTGGATACTCAGATTTCGCCAGTCGGTGGACGGATACGGATTGGCACCGAGGGCTCCGATTCGGTCCAGTCGTCCTGCCAGTCGCCGGGCAAGCAAGGCGTCCCGGGCGAAAGCTTCACGAACCGTTGGGGGCGAGCCGTCTTTGGCGTCTCGTTCAATGGTGATTTGTTGGAGCGTTCCCAGCTCAGTCGCCGTATCGCCTTCGGCCCCGGCAGCGATGAGCGTTTTCAGTGAAGTCACCGATTCGTTATACAGACCTGGAAACCATGGAACGATCGGACTGCCACTGTCCCGCTGAATCATCTGCAATTCAAAACTGAGGAGCATGTCACAGACGGGATGAATAACGATCAGCGGCAAGCCGGCTTGAACAAGTTTTCGCAAATGCTCGGCGCGTTGATCTTCAGGGGCGGCTCGCCCCACGATCGCCGCATCACAGTCGGGCTCATGCTGCAGGCGCTCCCATTCTTCGAGCGGAAACTGGGCGGATTCTGGAATGCCAATTTCTGCCAGCTGCGCCGAAAATTCTTCGCATCCGTAGGCAGCAATCAAACGATGGTCACTTGCCGCCGCCAGGGTCCTTGCCAGTTGCACGGCGTCTTCGTCAGCGGAGAGGAGAGCAAATTGCATGTGGAGATTGAGATTCGTCAGAAAGTTGATTTGGTGGTATTTGACAGTGTAGTAGATCTACGTTTCTCGGGAGTCGTGAAAGTCGAAAACGCATCGTTTGAAGGGCTGATGACCATCGAAGTTCTGATCTCGCAACCGGGGTGAGAGGTCGGCGGCTCACATCAATCGTGGAAACACCCGTACGGCCGGGAGCGGCCTCGATCGAACTGGGTTCAACCGGAAAGTGTCCTCGATAAACGAAAATAATTCGCTATTTCGACTGAGTCGGGTCAGGCAGAGTTTTCGGGCATCGCCCAAGTCGTGCTATCGTTTCGGCAATCGTAACCGGTCATCCATTCTTAGGGTATCGCTGAGCTTTTAATTGCCGGCAAAAGTTTGCTGGCATAAAATCACGAAAGTATTGTCATGCCCACTTTCTCACCCAGAGCAGTAGAGTATTCGAATGAACCCCGAAAAGGATGTTTCCAATAGCGGCATCCAGGGACCGGATCCAGTTGAATACCCAGCAGGATGGGTAGCGAATGTTATGCGAGTCTTATGCGTAGTCGCATTTGGCGTCGCATGCTTCCTGGCGTGGTCGGCTTTCCAGGCGGGAGAGATCGCCGGATGCGGCGCTAAAGGTGTATGGGATTGCAGCCACGTGCTGCACAGTCGTTGGTCGAAGTGGTTAGGAGTACCTGTCAGTGTGCCGGCAGCCGGCCTTTACGTCACGATGTTTGTGGCGTTGTGGTTCGTTGCTGAAAAATATCCAGATCGGATACGCAATCTCGCGTGGTGTGTCGTTACTGTCCTGGCGGTTTCCGCCGGAGCAAGCGCCGTCTGGTTTGTGTCACTGCAGGTCTTTATTTTGCAACACCTCTGCAAGTACTGCATGGCAGTGCATTCCATGGGATTGATAATATTCATGCTGATTACCATCTATCAACCGTTAAGCAAGAACGTTTCACAAGGTCTTTCGAGTCTGGGGCTCATCGCTGCAAGCGTCCTGATTATGGGACAGCTGATGACCAAGCCCGCACCGACCTATGCGATTGAGTTTCACGATACGGCTGGCGAGCATGTCGCCACGGATGAAGTTATCGACTTTGATTTCGACAGCGAAGTCGATTCGTTCGACGATGCCGATTTCGATGCACCGATGGCTGATGATGAATCAATGACACCGATTGCCGTGCCAGAGTCCAATGGCGATAGCGATGAACAACTGGAAAAAGTCGTAAAAACGGATGACGATACGGTGACGGTAGTGCGTGAAGCTGCGCCTATCGCGACTTTTACTCCCGTCCCTCAGACACAGACCGCTGCCGTGGCCTCAACGGTCAAAAAGACTTCGAACGAAGTCACCGAGGCGCAAGCGGAAGCTCCTGCACCGCGAGTCGTCACTTACCCCGGCGTCCGGGCGAACATCAAAGTCAATCACTGGCCAATCATTGGCAAGCCCGATGCGACTCAGGTTGTAATCTGCCTGTTTGATTACACATGTCCCCACTGTCGCAACATGTCGCATCATCTCGATGTGGCCCGGCAACGGTTCGGACAACAACTGGCCGTTGTCGTTTTGCCCGTCCCACTGGACAGCGAATGCAACCCGACGGTTAACGTGACGGCTCCTGATCATCAGGAGGCTTGCGAGTTGGCTCGCCTCGCTGTGGCGATTTGGCGAATAGATCCGGATCTGTTCCCTGCGTTCCATTCGTATCTTTTCAGTGAGCCACGAAGTCGCACTTATGGCGAAGCTTACGCACACGCCCAGACAATGGTCGATCCTGCGAAGCTGCAAAATATGGTCAACGGACCGCTCGTCTCGCAGTTCATCAACAAGCACGTCAAGCTTTATCAGCGAGCCGGAGAGGGCACCCTTCCCAAAGTGCTTACGGAGAAGATGACCATCAAAGGCGACATGGCGAATGCCGATGAGCTTTGCGGCGCATTGCAGAATTCGCTGCAGCTACAGCCAATTCGTTAAGATCGGGATTTCGATCCATGCGAAGACCACTTGGCCCTGGGCGTACATTACTGCTGATCTTCTTTGGTATGGCGGTGCTGTTGTTCTGGTCGTGGACGATCCGTTTGCGATCGGTGCATGTGGAAGGCGTTTACGGTGAGTCGTCTGCGAAGTCGTACATCATTCAGTGCACGGTCGTGAATCCGCGGGCGGAGGACAAAGATGTTCGCCTGGTTGTTTCGGTACTGGGTAAGCAGAAAGTCGGTCCACAGCACGGTCCATGTGTGCTCGCGGAACAGTCGCGAGATTTGACGCAGCAATCGAATGAGCAACGGGAACTGTCGTTTGAGTTCGAGCGAATTCCATCTTTCCGCCTGCTGAGTGGCCCGCAAGTTCTGGTGCACGCGCTGTGATTGGAAATGGGCAGCGTTGCAAATGAATATGTGTTGGGCATTTTACGTTGCCCAGAACGGCTCCGAACTGTTGCAGATACATCGACACGTTTGGCCGCTCCTCCCCGTCGCTGAGGCTCCGACCCTCCTCACGCGACACGTGGTATGCCCTGCTCATTCTTCGCATGACACCACTGCGTCGGAGGAGGGTTGCTTGGGGCAAGCGGCTGCAATAAATCTGGCGTGAGCACAAATGCCACGCAATATCGAAGTTACAACAGCCATTGGTCAACGGCCATCGTCCGCAACAAAAAAAGCGAGTGACACCTTTCGATGCCACTCGCTCTTGTTCCCTGGTGCCGGGGCGACTTTCGTCGCCCCGGCGACCAGCTAAAGCTTCACCGCGAAGCGTCTGTCAGCGCGATCGACCCAGATGACGCATCTGACAGACATGTGCTCCAACCCAGGAGGGGGGCCATGCAGAATTCCCGCAAACTCTACATAAACGGTGAAACTTTACCGCTTAGTCTGTTTTTTGTTTTCCGCCGCACGGGAGCGGCAGTTTGTTTCCTTATAACCGTTCACGGATACTGACGTTTCCTCAGGTTCGAAAGCGGCAGGCACAAATTATCGGCGTTTGTCCGCAAAGCGAAATAAGTCAGTTTGCCGCCGAAAAATTGAGCCAGACCCTTGCCCGCGTGAGCGGTTACGTTTCCTTTTGTTGTGTTACCGCTGGCGGCTGGCTTAGCGTGAATTAAAGGCTCATTATGCAGTCTCATTGTTGGCATACAGTTAGTGTCGGTGAGCAGTTTTCACCCGGCAGCTAACGCAGCCGGTTCGCCTGAACTCGTTCGAGTAGTACCGCCTTCAGGCGGAATTTTCCGGGCTTCCGGCTAAAGCCGGTACTACGAACAGTTTTGAAACAGCTTCT
Organism: uncultured Pirellulaceae bacterium; assembly: GCA_938040995.1. Lineage (GTDB taxonomy): Bacteria > Planctomycetota > Planctomycetia > Pirellulales > Pirellulaceae > CALHZT01. Next base: position 13,474 of record CALHZT010000022.1, read on the forward strand.
AGGCAATTCGTTCGTTCCTCAGTCGTTCCAGCTTTTCTACAACAGCGAGCGTCAGTGATTCATCCGAAGCACAACTGATAATCTCCGTCGTGCCTTCCATCTCTTCGGACTGCATGCCACTCGCCAACTCTTCGTTTGCGTATTCGGTAATAATGGCGACATTGTTTCCACCCGTGAACAAGTGATGAGCCAAGCGGTATTCTTCGCTACCTCTTACTTGCACTATGACTGGTGTGCGTTCATCTTCCTCGTTCGGTTGCCATTGCAAACACTGCCACGCCAATCGCAGGTTGGTGTCCGAAGTCAACCCGCTGGACCGCAAGCTCTCGATGACTGGCGATTCGCCTCGCTCATCAAAAACGGCAACGGTCAACCTGTTTCCGGCGCCTTTCTCATTTTGCATCGCTTCCTGACTACGCACCTGATCCAGAAATTGCCAAATGGCACCTTCCAAATCATCGACTTGAATCGAAAAGCACCCACTCCACGGGCAAACTTCGCGACTGGATATAATTCCAAGTGCTCCGCCAATAAACGATTCTTCAGGGCAATACTCGGACAGCAGGCCACCCGAGTTGCATTCATCGTCTGCTTCCAAACTTTCCAATTCAAACTGCGGAACAACTACGTCACCTTTACGCAGCTCGCCGCCCGCCGGAACCAACCGGCCGATCGGTTCGAACTCGCCGCCGAGCGGTGGAGTCGATCCAAGCCGGAGCTTGCCGTCGATCAGTTCGTTGAGATCCCGAATGCTTAGTTCGATTGTCATTTTCCTGCTTCCAGAATTCGCTGGAACTGGAAAGTATTAATTCTCCGGTCAGAACCCGCCTACGCGGTGTTCCGAAACGACCGCCGCTCGCCCAATTCATGAAGGAAGAAACGTGCGACTTGGCGGTCGTCAAAGTCGATCTTCTGTCCATCGACGATTTGTTGGTTAGCATCTCCTCGCCCCGCTATAAGTACGGAATCACCAGGTTCTGCCTGAAAAATTGCCCACCCAATGGCTCGTGCACGATCAGGCATCATCTGTGCCCGAGCCGGTCGTTCATATCCATCGAGAATGTCGTGTGCGATCTGATTCTGGTCCTCGGTGCCGGGGCTCGTTGCGGTGATAACGCCGACGTCGGCATACTTCTCGACGACTCGACCAAGCAAAGGTCGCTCTTCAGTGTCTCCGTGACCGTCGGCTCCATAGACGCAAAACACACGTCCCTTCGTTGACTGTTTGACAGAATGCAAAGCCGCCGAAAGCGTATCGGACGTGCTTGCCGCATCGACGTAGGTTGCGAATGGAGCGCCGGCTTCGATTCGTTCCAGTCGACCCGGCAATCCGGTGACTCGTTCGAGCCCACGGGCAATCGTTGACAGATCGAAACCGTAGACAAGTCCAACGGCGGTTGCGGCGAGGCAGTTATAGACGTGCCCGGATCCGATCACCTTCGATCGAACCGGAATGGATTCGCTACCGGCAGTGATCAGGAATGTCTGCTCGCTCGGATGCTTCTCAAGAATCGTCGCCGTAATGTCCGCGTTGCCCTGCAGTCCAATGGTCAATGCCGGCGTCTTGATCTCTTTAACGATGAAACGAGTCGCAGGGTCGTCCATATTGATGACGGCGACACCGGAAGGTTTCAAATAACTCAGGATTCGCTGCTTGATTTCGCGATACGCCCGCAGACTACCGTGAAGATCCAGATGGGCTCGTCGAACATTGGTAATGATGGCTGCATCCAGCTGCATGCCGGCAAAACTGTGGCGAGCGAGTCCCTCACTGTTGGCTTCGACGACTGCAAAGTTGCACTCGTTGCTTCGCATGTTCGACATCCAGCGGGCGAACTCCGGTGCCGAGGGAGCCGTCGATACTTGCTCGTCGACTTTGCGACCATCGCAATAGCCCAGCGAACTACCGATGCCAACCGTGTGACTGGCGGCTTCGATGACAGATGACAGGAGCATCGCCGTCGTTGTTTTTCCATGCGTACCCGTGATGCCGGTCACAATCATGTCTTTGCAGGGATCGTCTACCAGAGCATGGCAGATCCGACCGTAGGCTTCACGCGTGTCTTCGACGATACAAGTCGGAACACTAACTGGCAAAAGCCGTTCGGAAAGTATGGCTTGGGCGCCGTTGTTGACGGCATCCATCGCATAGTCGTGACCATCATCAGATCGGCCTACGAGAGCCGCGAAGAGGTCTCCGTCCTTGACGTGACGTGAATCACCACAGCAGGACGAGATGTGAACATCTTTTCCGCCGTGAAAGCGGGCGTTGGGCAGAATATCAGCGAGCCGCAGGGTTCCTGCGCCCGGAAATGCACTACGCATGACAAAGGCCTCCTTGCCTATTGCACATGCCGCGGTTTGTGAGTCGATGGGGGCAACTCAGCAGGTAACTGGGTCGCGAGTATGACAAATCCATTTGCCGCGCCGTTGCCGGCGACTCGCTTTACCTTCCGCGATCAAGGGTCTGTGACGGGGTCATTCCCAATGCGAGGTATTTTGTGGAAATGGAATTTTGCGTCAAGCCGAGTTTCCGCACGTCGCTAGCGTGTGTTGCTTCCGCTGCCCATCAAACTGCGTGGAGTTAGCGACAAAGTTCAGGTCGAGCCCGATGAGCTCGTTGGCGGTAAGGATCGTTCGATCAATTAGTGTCGAATCTCCGTTCATGATGAATTGACGGCCTAAGGCCGTCTTCCCCGCGAACGCGGGGACCCACTTGAAGCGTATTAACGCTCAACGTATTTCCCTGCATCAAAAAGCCAATCCGATTCAATGGATTCCCGCCTGCGCGGGAAAGACGGAGGAAGATCAGGCAGCAATTCCTCGAACGATCCTAAGACTAAGCTAAGGCACCGTCAGCGAGATTTCTCTCGCCAAATTAATCAAGTTGCCCCGTCATAATTTCAGTCGACAGATGAAGCGTCGCTCCAAATTGCGTCGATGGCTGTCTGCCGCTCGCTGACGTCATCTTTTCTTGATCGTGAACTGTTCTCCGATTCCCTCACACCGGAAAAGACCAGGTCAGTCGCAATGGCTGGCGGCACAGCCGTTGGTGCTGCGGATGGAACGTTGAACAATTCATTGGGCTGGTCAACTGCCAGCAACGCCGCGGTATCTGCCGACGTGAACTTGCCGCCGTTCCAGATATTGAAGTCCCCAACGTCTGTCACGCTGTCACCATTGAAGTTTCCGCCGCACCATGATGTGTTCGTTGTGAAACGATTGGCGTTCCAGATATTGAAATCGGATACGTCAACGACAAAATCAAAATTGGCATCGCCAAACAATGTGCCTTTGAGGTTGAGGATCCACACGTTGAGATCGCCAATATCCACAAACGAATCCTGGTTGAGGTCGAATACTCCATTGTTCGTGCCAGCGACCATCTCCTCAATTAACGAGTCAACATCGTGGCAACCAAGTTCCCCGTCAAAATCAAAATCGCCGGGCATAGGCTGCGTGGCTCCGATATCCTGATCAATCTTCAGGACGGCTTCGCCATTTTCGTAGACGTCGAACGTTTCCGTGCCAATGACTTCTGTGCCGATAAGGTTCCAGGAGGCGTCGATCGGAACGCTGTCACCCGTGTCCCCGGTCACGACCAGTGTGTTTGAATTGCCAGATAACCGCAGGACCTCCAGGCGATTGAGTAGCAGCGTTGAATTCGCTGCTGCGAGATCGATCTGCTCGATGTCCATCAGTCGATTGTCTGGAATCGAAGTTAGATCCAGCACGGAACCAGTGACGTCCCACCGCAAGGTATCGTGGCCATTCCCACCCATGACTCGGAAAAAGGAAGTGTCCGCGACGACAAGGATGTCGTCGCCCGCCCCGCCCTTCAGCGAGTCGGCTCCGCCATTGCCAATCAGCGTGTCATCACCGAGGCCGCCAACAATGGCGTTTGCGCTCGCGTCACCAGTCAGCGTATCGTTGTTCGTCGTTCCGAGGTGTGTCACCGCGTCCGAGTGATCAGCACCGTAGAACAGGTGCGATTCGCCCGATGAGGCAGCGTTGCCGCGGAATGCACCGATAAGCAGGTCAGAGAACCCGTCTCCATTCACATCGCCAGCCGTCGACGTTCCAAATCCAACATTCTCAGAGTCATTGCTGCCGACGAGAGCAAATCCGTTCGTACCGTCGAGTGCCGCCAGGTCAGGGAACGCAGGGACATTGGTTCCGCCCCAAATCACGAACGCCTCACCGGCCTGGGGCGTGTTATTGTTAAGGCCATCGGCACCAGACGCGCCAACGACAAGATCATCGTAGCCATCACCGTTCAGGTCGCCGGCGGTACTTGCGGATTGACCAAGGTTGTCATTGGTATCAAAACCGCCAAGGAAGAAGCCATTGGACCCTGCGATGGATGCCGCGTCGAGTATTGCGGGCAGGCTGTCGCCCCCGTAAACCACGTATGCATCGCCACTTCCACGACTGCCATTGCCGCCCGCTTCTTCGGCTCCGATCACAAAATCATCAAAGCCATCACCATTAAAGTCGCCAACCGCGCCCATGGCGGTGCCGAGATTGTCACCCGCTAAATCACCATCGATGAAGAACCCATTCGAACCGTCGAGCACGGACAGGGAAATCTCAATATCTGTCGTCGTTGGCTTTCCGTAGACAACATAGACGCGGCCCGATTCACTACGATTGTTGGGCGAGGCGAAAGGAGCCGCCACCAGGACATCGTCGTAACCGTCGCCGTTGATATCACCAGCTTCGCTCACGTGAAACCCGGTAAAGTCTTCCACGTTCTCACCGAGCATTTTGAATCCATTCGTGCCCTCGAGTAGCGACAGTCGCACTCGAGCGTCGAATCCACTCGAGCTTCCGTAGACCACGTAGCCCGTCCCGGCGCTCATATTTGAATTCGGATCGGCAAGATGTGCTCCGATCAGGATGTCTTCAAGTCCGTCGCCGTTCACATCGCCTGCGTTGGACAAAGAAAATCCAATGTTGTCGCCGTCGGCTTCGCCTACGATTAGAAATCCATTGGTACCATTCACCCAATCCGCACCAAGAACACTGGGCATGGCTGACGTCGTGCCAAAGATGACAATCGCCTCGCCGACATCGTTGAGGCCGGCTCCATTGCTCGACACGATCAAGTCGTCGAGACCATCGCCATTAATGTCACCGCCACCGACCGCCCATCCGACTTGATCGGTATCTGCTGCACCCTCGATTCGAAAACCATTGGTGCCGTCGAGCGAGTTCACATTCGTCGTTGATGGGAAGGCGTTCGCTTGGCCAAATACGATTGCGGTCGCTCCCGAGAAAAATCCGTTGGGGTCAGCATCTGGCGATCCGAGCGCAAAATCATCAAACCCATCGCCGTTAAAATCACCAATGCTGACCGTGTCTACGACTTTGTCGCCGTTGTCGGCTCCGACAAACACTGCACCATCGGGACTGGTAACGTTGCTGAGGACAACCGGGGAGTCGATAGCAAGCAGCAAACGCGATTCCAGCGACTCGCTTTTAAGGGCCCGTTTCCCACGTGCGGGTTGGAAGCGTGGCTTATTACGCCTGAAAAACCTGAATCCCATCGACTGATACTCCATTCCCTACTTGCCCCAAGCGACCTGACTTGGCTCGTGATTCCTTGGCGAATTGTCGGTACAACCTGAGCGAAGAATGCCAGGAATGGCCCCAATTCACCGTATCTCTCATTGTGTTCCGGCAGCCATCATGTAGCAAGGATTTCGACCGCTGGAACCCGCGGAATCGGGTTGCTAGTGTACTGCACTGGACAATGCCGAGTGCGAAACCCCATGATTGAGGCAACAGGGATCCGTTATGCCAGAAGAAGTCTTCGACTTACCAACACTCGCAAAGTATTTGCATCTTTCCATTCAACAAGTTGAGAAGCTTGTGAAACGCGATGAAATTCCGTCTCGACGGATTGGCGGCGAGCTGCGATTTTCCCGCGCCGAAGTTCATCAGTGGATGGAGTCGCGAATGGGGCTGCTCGACGATGCCGGGCTCGCCGCGGTCGAGTCGCAAATGCAGGATGAGGGTGATGCCGCTGTGGAGGAACTCAACCTCCACGACATTTTGCTCGCGGAAGCGATTGCCGTTCCATTGGTGGCTCGCACGAAGAATTCAGTGATCGCCAAAATGACTGAGATGGCGATGAATACCGGCATGCTCTGGGATGCTGAAAAGATGGCAGCCGCGATTAAGGCCCGTGAGGATCTTCAATCGACTGCGATGGATAATGGTGTCGCGATTCTGCACCCACGTCGGCCGCAGACAGCGATTCTCGCGGAAGGTTTTCTTGCACTTGGCATCACCAGTCAGGGAATTCCATTCGGTGGCAGCCGTCATTTGACCGATGTGTTCTGGTTGGTATGTTCGATCGACGATCGAATGCATCTTCAGACGTTGGCACGGTTAAGTCGACTGTTGGTGAACGAGACGTTTCTGGAAAGTCTTCGTGCCTGCGCAGGCCCGACGGATGTGAAAGCCTGTATCGCCGAGTATGAATCCAGTCTTGACTGAGAAAGTCGCCAACTCACCATGACCGAGTCTTCATTGCCTGGTGACAGGCCGAACGTCGTTGTGGTTTCGTCGAAATTTGGCGGCGATAGTCCATCGTTCGAGTTTCGTGAGGCGATCAGTTGGCTGGAAAACCACTGTTCTGTCGAACGAGTCGCGAGCTTTGGTGCGTTGGCCCGATTACTGGAGAATAGCTCGACGGATCCGTGGGCCGTTGTGGTAATGCAACAGTACAAGGGCGAATTCGACCATGTCGATGCGGCGGCGATTGCGCAAGCAATCCCTCTCTCACGGTTGGTTGTTCTGCTTGGTAGCTGGTGCGAGGGCGAAACGCGAACAGGAAAACCACTTGCCGGGTTTGTGCGCATCGGTTGGTGTGATTTCGTGCCCAGGTTCTCGGGTTTGATCCATCACAAGAAGCTGCCTTCGACGGCTTCAGATGGCGAAACACTGCAATCGGCGATGGAGTACGCCGAGAGTGCGGTTGATAGCGGTCTCTGCGTGGGAGTCTATTCGGCTTCGTACGACGATGGTCGGGCGATTCATGAATCGCTCGAATCGCTGGGCTTTGTGACTCGGCGGCTTTTGCGAGGGGACTTTGAATCAACGCAAAGGTTGGAAGTGGATATTGTTGTTTGGGATGATGCTGGCGGTCCGCGAACGCGAAGGGTCGAGCTGGGCATGGCGACTGGGAAAGGCATTCCCGTGATCGCCGTGATCAACGCTCCGAGGTCGCAGGATGTCAGGTCCGCCTTGTTGGCTGAAGCCCATGCCGTTCTCGCGAAACCATATCGTGTCGCTGATCTCGTTTGGCGAATCCAGTCAGCTGCAGTGCAACCCGTGGCTGTTGCGCGACGCGCCTGAATCTGATGAGCAAGTACATTCTCACCGACGCGAATGATGTCAATCGATGCTGGTGGTGCGGCAGCGATCCACAATACGTTCGCTATCACGATAAAGAGTGGGGCACTCCAGTTCGCGCTGACCGGCGATTGTACGAGAAGATTTGCCTCGAAGGTTTTCAGGCTGGTCTTAGTTGGTTGACGATCCTGCGAAAGCGTGAGAACTTTCGCGAGGCGTTTGATGGCTTTGAAATCGAAAGGGTGGCTGGCTATTCGAAGAGGCACGTTTCACGGCTGCTTAAAAACGACGGAATCGTACGTCATCGGGGCAAAATTGAGGCCACGATCAACAACGCAAAGCGGGCGATTGAGCTGCAGGAAGAGATCGGATCGTTAGCGAAGTTCTTTTGGAGCTTCCAGCCAAAGCAGAGAAAGTTCGATGCCAAGCGGGCGGTCACGGCTGAATCCACCGAGATGAGTAAGCAGCTCCGAAAACGCGGCTGGAAGTTTGTCGGCCCGACGACCTGCTATTCATTTATGCAGTCGATGGGAATTGTGAATGATCACCATCCCAAGTGCTTTCGCTTTGATGAACTCGCTGGTTAGGATCGTTCGAGAAATTACAGCCTGATCTTCCTCCGTCTTTCCCGCGCAGGCGGGAATCCATTGAATCGGATTGGCATTTTTAATGCAGGGAAAGACATTGAGCGTTAATACGCTTCGAGTGGTTCCCGCCTGCGCGGGGAAGACGGGCCATAGGCCGCCAATTGAGTCGTCATGAACGGAGATTCGACACTAATGGATCGAACGATCCTTAGCCGCCGTTGGCAACGCAAGACCGCAACGCTCCAAGGGGCGAAGCCGTACGATGGACGTCCACGTCCGTCGCACCTGAAACCTTTGCGTGCCGCAAGGCGACGGACGTGGACGTCCATCGTACGTGGGAGGGAGGGATTCTCCAGCCAGATTGTGAAAATTGAGTTCGCTCGACAGCATCAACCCAATACTCTGTGACAACGTGGGCGGCCCTGATAATATTTGAGCCATTCAGACGCTGCTCGTTCAAGTGATCGCTCAGCGTCGTTGCTGCGACGTATTCCTTTTTAGTCAGCTATGCTGAATCGTAAGCTATGACACGAACGCCGTTGATCCTTGCACTCCTTTCGCTGGTTGCTCTTATGGAATCCCCTCTTTGCGCTGAGAATGCCATCAATGTTGCGCTTCAAAAGGGCGATCGTCTTCAGGCGGAAGTGACATTCGGTGGCAAAAAAGTTGGGGAGATTGACAAGACGTCGGACCATGACGGTGTGGACCGAGTTCCATTTTTCACGTGCGAAGTTCCCACCAATCCGGATCGAATCGGCTTACGGGGCGTCGTTACGATCAACGGTAAGGATTGGCCGTTTGACGAATCGTGGCGAACCGTAGACATGGCAAAGTTGACTGGTTCGCTTCATGCGAAAGACAAACCACTTCAAGAACGCATTGCCGACTATTGTGAAATGCTTAAGTCAATGGAAGCAAAGCATGAAGATGAGTTCTATGGTGCTGACCATTCCATCGACAAGCGAGACGGTGACGCAGCCGCGATGTTAGCTGCGACGGAGGCGAGACTTGGGGTCAAGTTCCCGCCTGCCATGAAATTTCTTGCCGAATACAACCTCGAACTCGGCGACTCAGGGTCGTTGCCGCCCAATGGCTGGAAGACGGTCGAACAGGTGCTTCGGGATTGGGGCGACACTGTTCCGTTTGCGAAAGCAAAACAGGAGCGTTTCTCTCGCAGCATTGCCGTCTTTTTGGAAATTGGCGATGGACCTGGCTTGATGGCATGGGATCCGATGGGCGTTGCGCCGGGCGAGCCATCAAATGTTGCCGGTGATGATAATGGGCTCGGCGCGATCGCAGGCAAACCTGGAGAAGGTGTGTGGTTCTGGTTGCATCAGGACGAGATGGAGGCCGAACTGCTGCTTGATCGCAATCGGCGACCGCGGGATACGGAGTCTGCGGTGATGTCGGCTATCGAACGACTTGGTGATGTCGAGGTGGCGATGGACGATCTGTTCGAATTGGGCGAGTTTGGCGACATCGAAGGTGACGATTTAATCTGGGTAGACTCTTCGAATCCGCGAGGGATGCTACTCCTGTTTTTCGACACGCAGGATGAGAAACTCAAGGTAACGCTGAGATATGCCCGTTACGCGCAGTTTTGGAATCTATGGTAACGCTGCACCTTCGCAGAGTACCTGTTCCGATGCCCGCGCCAGCGTCCTAATCGCTACGACGGGAGTCTGAATACGGTCAAAACGACGATTACGACTCGCACTCGACATACGGAACTGTTACCGTAAATGGTCCGTTTTCGCCGCGAAAAGTACATCCATTCGCGGACCCGTCTATCCAATCCGAGTCGCTATCAATGTCTGTGGCTTCTACATTTTCGCCGGAACTTTCGAATCAGGATGCCAAGGGGCGCTACGCATTCGTAAGCCTTGGTTGTCCAAAGAATCTAGTCGATAGCGAGCGCATGCTTGGGCTCCTCAAGCTCGACGGATATCAGTTGATTGCGGAACCCAAAGATGCTGATTTCGTGGTTGTGAACACCTGCGGTTTTATCGAGCAGGCCCGAGCCGAATCATATGCAGCGATTCGCGAAATGTTGGAACTGAAGAAACAGAAGAAGATTCAAGGCGTTATTGTTTCCGGCTGTCTGGCTGAAAAGCAGAAGGAGTCTCTGCTCGAAGAACTTCCAGAGATTGACCATCTGGTTGGCGTTTTCGGTCGGGAAGAAATCACCAAAGTCGCCGATCGGTTGATTGGCAATCTAACCGAGCAACGAGCCGTATTTCATCCGGCTCCGATCCGTGCCCTGCCCGACGGACAACGATTGCGAATCACGCCCGGTCATTTTGCGTATCTGAAGATTAGTGAAGGGTGCGATCGTTTATGTACGTTTTGCGCGATTCCCCAAATGCGCGGCAAACACGCGACCAAGCCAATTGAAAGCGTCATTGCCGAAGCCAAAGAACTGGCTGCGGACGGCGTTCGCGAGCTGATTATCGTTGCCCAGGACACGACTTATTACGGTATGGACCTGTACGGCGAACCGCGACTGGTTGAACTGCTGGAAGAACTTGAGAAGGTCGAAGGGCTCGACTGGATTCGATTGATGTATCTTTATCCGATGTACATCACCGACCGGCTGGTTGATGCGATTGCTGCCAGCAAGAAGATTGTGCCTTATCTTGACATGCCTCTGCAGCACGCAAACGACACAATGCTGAAACGCATGGCGCGTCGCGTAACGCGTTCAGAAACCGAAGCTCTTCTGGAGAAGCTTCGCAAAGGCATTCCCAACCTCGTGATGCGAACGACACTTATTGCCGGATTCCCAGGTGAAACGGACGAGCAATTCGAGGAACTTGTCGAGTTCGTTCAGGAGCAGAAATTTGAACGCATGGGAGCATTCACGTACTCCTACGAAGCGTCCACGCCATCCGCCAGCCTTCCCGATCACGTATCGGAAGAAGTCATGGAGGCTCGTCGCAATCGCCTGATGGAAGTGCAGCAGGCGATCGCATTCGAGTGGAATGAATCCCGCGTGGGCCAGCAAATGGACGTGATCATTGATCGGCCAGTGCCAGATGAGCCGTCGGCCTGGATCGGTCGCACATTCGCGGATGCACCGGACGTTGATAGCGTCGTCTGGGTGACCGGCGAAAACCTCAAAGCGGGCGACATGGTTCCCTGCGA
>CALHZT010000023.1 GCA_938040995.1 uncultured Pirellulaceae bacterium
CGTCAGCCAAAACGTCAGCCAAAACGTCAGCCAAAACGTCAGCCAAAACGTCAGCCAAAACGTCAGCCAAAACGTCAGCCAAAACGTCAGCCAAAACGTCAGCCAAAACGACGCGCGAGATGGGGAAATTCTGTGGCAAAATGTGAAGAAGGTTATCTCTGTGACGTGTGCAGCAAAGACGTCGAGAACATCACCGACAGCGATCTTTACTTACGATTCGTCATCGGCATGGTCGATCCCGAAACGCTCCACACGCAAAGCGAGCGGCACCTTCGATGTAACCCGTCGCTTGCCCAGTTCATCGTGGACGAAGAATTCTCGCCCGTGCAAATGGATAACGAATTTGACAAACGCACCCTGGATGAAGGCTTCGTTCGGGCTCGCGAGGCCCTCGTGACCAGAGGCTGGAAGCGACTTCAGGACCTGGCAAAAAGCGACTTGGCGATTCACGAATACCCGCTCGAAGAATTTCGCAACAAATGGAAATAGAATCGTTCCGCTGTCGCTGCCAACATCGGGCATCTGAATGTGGTACTGCTGGCTGGTTCGGGAATTGTGCTGATTCCCGGATTGGAGGAAATGCTGCGGTTTCCCCGTGAAAACGCCCTTCGGTCTCGCTAAGATCTAGCCAAGTGCTCTGCATAGTCGTTATGGTTTCGGTTTGAACCAGTTGAGTCTCCGGGTTTTTTTATGACGTCATCCGCCACCACTTCCAAGCCGCAAGTTGAAGAGTCGTCAGTGTATTTTCGCTGCTTCGCCGGGTGTCCCGAGAAGCACTCGATCTTCGACGTCATCTATACATGTCCGAATTGCGGCAGTTTGCTCGAAGTCCATCACGAGCGTGAACCGCTGAAGACGAAAACCGCTGCGGAATGGAAGCAGCTTTTCAGCTCCCGGGCGAGCACCAGCGTCTGGCCGTATGGGAGTGGCGTCTGGGGCATGCGTGAATGGGTGATCCCCATGTTGGCCGATGAAAACGTCGTCAGCATGTTCGAGGGAAATACGAATCTGTTTTGGGCAGAGCGGCTCGGCGAGCAATTGGGCGTGCCCGACTTGTGGATCAAGCTTTGCGGCAACAGTCACACAGGCAGCTTTAAAGATCTTGGAATGACAGTCCTTGTCAGTGTTGTCAAGCAGATGATGCAGCAGGGAAGTTCGGTCAAAGCCGTCGCCTGTGCAAGTACCGGTGACACGAGTGCAGCACTGGCAGCCTATGCGGCGTATGCCGGGATCCCGGCGGTCATCTTCCTGCCGGCGGGCAAAGTCAGTACGGCTCAGTTGATTCAGCCGGTTGCGAATGGCGCGCACGTGTTGGCGCTGGATACCGACTTTGACGGATGCATGAAGATTGTCCAGGAAGTCACCGAAGACAACAGTATCTATCTTGCCAATTCCATGAACAGTTTGCGAATTGAAGGGCAGAAAACTGTCGGCGTCGAGATTGTTCGTCAGTTCGAATGGGAAGTTCCCGACTGGATCATTATTCCCGTGGGCAACCTTGGAAACATCAGCGCCTTGCACAAAGGTTTTCAGCTGATGATCGACCTTGGGTTGATCGACCGCATGCCGCGGCTAGTGGCGGCTCAGGCGCAGGCTGCGAATCCGTTTTACGAATCTTTCAAAGCCGGTTTTGAGAACAAGGTTAGCAAGACGGCGAAAGATACTCTGGCGAATGCCATCCGGATTGGCGATCCGGTCAGTTACGAAAAGGCGGTCACAGCCGTTAAGGAAACGAATGGAATCGTTGAGCAGGCTTCCGAAGATGAGCTCGCGGAAGCCGCGGCCACGGCGGACCTGACCGGAATGTTCTGTTGCCCCCATACGGGAGTCGCGTTGGCTGTGCTCAAAAAACTGGTTGCAAACGGAACGATCGGGAAAGATGAAAAGACCGTGGTGGTTAGCACCGCGCATGGCTTGAAGTTTACGGACTTTAAAGTCGGCTATCACGAGTCAACTCTTGATGGCGTCACCAGCCGACATGCAAACCCGGCGGCTCGTTTGCCAGCGGACGCCTCCGCGGTCAAGGATGAAATCGCCAGGCGGCTGAGCCTCTAGAGCGTATTCAATTTTGTTGAAGCGCCGTTTCGTTTCTCTCGCCCGGGATTCACGCCGCCCGAGACGTTACACGTCCGTCAGACACCGACAAGCCAAAGCCCGCACCCGAATCGCCGGCGGGGCTGCGCTGTCAATCTGGGTGGTATGGGGTTTTTCGGTGGTCTCGCACATCACCCACTTGTAGTCATGCCAGATGCGACTTGGGGTTGGCCTTGGGATATTGACGCACCACCCATCAGCTGACCATTGAAAACCTGATGGAGCTTCGAAACCTCGCCTGTTGTAAGTCGTTTTTTGGTAGTGGTTTGTATCGAGTCGTGATTGCTGGTAGGCGTCTTTTGGTTGACATTGCAAAAACTGATTTCTACGATACCCCATTACGTGAGGATGTATTTTTGGTGCGAGGGGAGTGGAGTCGGTAAAGGTAGCGGTATCGTTATGGCAAAAAAACTAAAAAAAGCAGATTTGAAAGTTTACAGAGAGCGATTGATAGCGCTCCGCGCCCGATTGCGTGGCGATGTGAATGCCATGGCCAGTACGGCATTAAAGACTACCGATGCGGGGGCGACATCGAGTACACCCCAGCATATGGCCGATCTCGGCAGCGAAAACTTCGAGCAGGAATTTACGCTCAGCCTCATGCAAAGTGAGGAAGAGACGCTGGAAATGATCGAAACCGCACTTGAGCGAGTCGAAAGCGGGGACTATGGTCTCTGCGCAGAATGCGGCGGGACGATTCCCAAAACGCGACTGAACGCGATTCCTCACACCTCTTTTTGTGTCAAGTGCGCAGCAATCAAACAGGGATGCTGAACGACGATTCACCGGACTCGGCGGGCAACCGCCGTGTTGGCTCGGTTAATTACGGCAACCTGATGTTGGTCGTCCTCCTCGCGACTGTCGGCTGTGCGGTCGATCTCTGGACAAAACACTGGGCTTTCAGCGCGCTCGGCGTGCCCGCCTATGACAATATCCACTGGATCATCGATGGGTTCTTTGGATTCGAGACTTCGATCAACACGGGCGCATTGTTTGGGATCGGCAAAGGGGCGGTAGCCATTTTTGCTGTGATTTCCGCGCTCGCAACCGTTGGCATCTTTGGCTGGCTGACGATCGGTGGAGCCAGTCGCGATCGGTGGTTGAGCGTGACGCTGGGTTTAATCCTGGGGGGCGTCCTTGGGAATCTCTACGACCGCATGGGGCTGTGGGGAGAGCAGGGCGTTCGTGACTTCATTTTGTTTCGTTACAAGTCGTTTACCTGGCCGAATTTTAACGTGGCGGACATGCTGCTTGTTTGCGGCGCGGCGATGATGATGTGGCACGCATTTCGAATGGAAGCCGCGGAGAAAGCCGAAGCCGCCGAGAAAGCGGCCGCCCAATCCGATTCCCTGGAAGAGGCCGATCGTGTCAGCAACACCACCTGATTTTGGCGATCGTTTTGAGTTTGCCCGCCATGCAGCCAGGAAAGCGGGGCAACATACGCTCAAATATTTTCAGGGCGATTTTGAAGTGGATCGCAAGGGTGATGAATCACCAGTCACGATTGCGGATCGTGAAGCCGAGCAACTGGTGCGAAAGCTTATTGAAGAGTCGTTTCCCGGCGACAGTATTCTGGGCGAAGAATTCGATGACAAGGATGGAAGCAGTCCATTCCGCTGGATCATTGATCCGATCGATGGAACCAAATCGTTCATCTCTGGCGTGCCGTTGTATACGACTTTGGTGGCTGTTGAGTATGAAGGTCGAGGCGTGATCGGCGTCATCGAAATTCCGGCTCTTGGCGAATCGGTTTACGCGGCCGAAGGGCAGGGTGCCTGGTTCGTTCGCGGCGGTTCCAGTCCGGTGAGGGCGAAAGTTGGTGATTACACCAGTCTTTCCGAAGGATTGTTTGTGACGAGCGAAAGCGGAACCTTTGCCCGACGCGGAGCAGCAGCGACTTATCTGGAGCTGGAATCGGCGGCTCGAGTCGCGAGAACGTGGGGCGACGCCTACGGTTACGCATTGGTTGCGACTGGGCGAGCCGTCGCGATGGTCGATCCGATCATGGAGATCTGGGATGCAGCAGCGGTCCAGCCCGTCCTCCTCGAAGCGGGTGGCGTTTTCACGGATTGGCAAGGCAAGCCGACGATTCACTCCCGCGAAGGCGTCGGGACGGTGCCCGGCGTTTTGCCCGAAGTTCTGGAAATCACCGGCAAAGCGCAACGCATGCCTGCGTAGTGGATGAGGCAACGAATCCCGTCAGCGGCATCTAAGAAGGTCAAGTGCGACTCGAAGCCACTCACTTTGCGCTGAACCGGACGCTAACGCGTTGCGGCTGATGGGCGTTAGAAATTTTCGTGTTCCCATCAGCCGCCACGCGTTAGCGTCCGGTTCTGTTGAGGCGTTGAGGCGTTGAGGCGTTGAGGTGCCGGTTCGTGCAGTGATTGTGTTGGAATCTCTGCCTGGCGTCTTCCTCAAACCACCGGCTCTGCTCGTGGTTTCTGCCGACTACCTGCGTCCTTTCTCGGGTTAAACGTCAATATCGCGGCCGCAAACGCCGATCCTTGACCAGAACGGCCAGAACGGACGCCTTGGCACGCGTCACCGGGCACCGTTGCGAATCGGCCGGATTTCGCTATAATTCGGGGCTTGAAGTTAGACATTCGGTGCCCATCCGGTACCACCACGCATAAAGGATATTCCGATGGCTCGGAGTTGTGAAATCTGTGGCAAAGGTCCACAAATGGGAAATTCAGTCGAGACTCGCGGTAAAGCGAAGTATCTCGGCGGTGTTGGTACCAAATTGACAGGCATCACTCGCCGACAGTTCAAGCCAAACTTGCAACGCGTCAAGGTTGCCATTCCAGGCGGCGGCGCCAAATCAATGCGTGTCTGCACTTCCTGCATCCGCAGCGGTGCGGTCCGAAAGGCCGTCAAGCAAAAGCCATTCCGGCTGACCGCAGAAAAAGATGCTTCGAAGGCAGCGGCCAAGTCGGGTAAGTAACCGGCAACGTCTCGCATACAATGCCTGGCTGCTTCGGCACGCCGGGCTTTTTTTGTTTGTAGTATCAGCTTTAACGTCCGGCCCGAATCAGTCCCGGTATCGCGGGTAGATTACAACTTAACCAATCCAGGCAATTGCAATGCTCGATCGCGAAACGGTTGAAAAAGTAGCGCTCCTCGCACGTCTGAAACTGAGCGACGAAGAACTGGCGACGATGACCGATCAACTCGGAAAGATTGTGGGTTACATCGATCAGCTGAGCGAGCTGGATACCGACAACGTCGAACCGATGGCTCATGCAGTCGAATTGTCAAACGTCTTCAAATCAGACGAAGCTCGGCCAAGTCTGGATCGCGAAGCGGCTCTTTCGAACGCCCCCAAAAAAGACGACGAGTGTTACCGCGTTCCGGCTGTTCTGGGTGAATAGAGATAGTTGTACGGCTGTCCCCAGCCGTGACCGCGCATCCTGACGGCTGGGGACAGCCGTCCAACTATAGCCAGGCAATCCAATGTCCTTAGTTCATAAATCGGCAACCGCACTACTGTCGGAGATGCAGTCGGGTAGCGTCAGCTCGACAGAAGTTTGCACGGCGTTTCTTGACCAGATTGACGCACACGACGAGAAGATTGGTGCTTTCCTCCGGGTCGATCGAGAATCCGTTTTGGCGAAAGCCGCCGATGTGGATAGCCGTCGCTCTGCCGGAGGTGCGCTGGGATTGTTGGCTGGTTTACCAGTCGCTGTGAAGGATCTTCTGTGCACGAAAGGCCAACCGACGACTTGCGCGTCGAAGATGCTTGAAGAATTTGTGCCGACTTACGATGCGACCGTGATTGAAAAGCTGGATTCCGCAGACGCGATCGTGATTGGCAAAACGAACATGGACGAATTCGCCATGGGCGGTTCGACTGAGAACTCGGCGCTTGGCCAAACAAAGAACCCGTGGGACACCAGCCGCGTCCCTGGTGGATCGAGCGGCGGTGCAGCGGCCTGTGTGGCGGCAAAGATGGCTCCACTCTCTCTTGGGTCGGATACCGGTGGATCAATTCGCCAGCCTGCATCGTTCTGCGGAGTCACCGGGCTGAAGCCGACTTATGGGCGTGTCAGCCGCTATGGCCTGGTCGCATTCGCAAGTAGCCTCGACCAGATCGGCCCGCTCGCGAGCAGTGTTGAGGATACCGCATTGCTGCTTCAGGCGATCGCCGGGTCGGACGAACGCGATGCGACTTGTGCACCGAACGAAGTCCCGGAGTATACGGCGACGGTTGCAAAACCACTGGAAGGTCTGAAGCTCGGCATCGTCAAGGAACACTTCGCCGAGGGGCTTGATTCCGAAGTCGGCGATTGCGTGACGGCGGCGATTGATGTTTATAAAGCGCTCGGTGCCTCCGTCGTCGACATCGAATTGCCGCACAGCAAATATGGAATTGCGACTTATTACATTATCGCGCCGAGCGAAGCATCAGGAAATTTGGCCCGGTACGACGGCGCGCATTACGGGTACCGGACTTCGGACACCAGTCCAGTCGAGGGCGAAGGTCCGCTGGTCACGATGTACCGTCGGTCACGCAGCGAAGCGTTGGGCCCGGAAGTCAAGCGCCGCATCATGCTCGGGACGTACGCGTTGAGCGCCGGCTATTACGATGCCTACTACGTTAAAGCGTTGAAGGTCCGGCGGCTGATCCGGCAGGATTACGACGCGGCCTTTGAAAAAGTCGATTTTCTCGTGGGGCCGGTATCACCGACGGCTGCATTCGGAATTGGCGAGCTGTCGGATGACCCGTTGTCCATGTATCTCGGCGACTTGTACACCGTCACCACGAATCTCGCCGGGGTTGCTGGTCTTTCGGTCCCATGCGGATTTACCAAAAGTGGTTTGCCAGTCGGATTGCAATTGCAGGCTCGCCCGTTCGACGAAGAGCGATTGTTGCGAGCCGGGCATATGTACCAGTCGGCGACCGATTGGCACACGAAAACGCCTACGGTGTAGGCAATGTTGGGCGGTCCACGGTCGACGGGAGGGCGAGGCTCCGTCCGAGCCGCGAATCGCCATTGCGCGCGGGTCAATTGGCGCGCGGGTCAATAAGAGAGAATGAAAACGAAAAGCCAGATCAGAAATCATGTCTATCGAATTTGAAACGATCATTGGGCTCGAAGTCCACGTGCAGCTCGCCACCGAAAGCAAGTTGTTCTGCCGGTGCAGCACGAAATTCGGATCACCTCCCAATACTCAGACTTGCCCGGTTTGCACGGGGTCGCCCGGCGCCCTGCCCGTGATGAACCGTCACGCTTTCGATCTGTCGCTCAAGACCGCAGTCGCGCTTAACTGCGAGATTCCAAAGTTCACGAAATGGGATCGCAAGCAGTATTACTATCCGGACTTGCCGAAGGGCTATCAGATTAGCCAGTTCGACTTGCCGATGTCTCAGCACGGCTACCTCGAAATCAGCGATTCCAAAGATCGCTTCGAAACCAAAAAGGTCGGCATCACGCGCGCGCACCTCGAAGAGGACGCCGGCAAGAGTATGCATGACGAGGCGGCCGGCAAAGCCGACAGTCGCATTGATCTGAACCGTACCGGGACGCCACTTCTGGAAATCGTTAGCGAACCGGACATGCGATCGCCGCTCGAAGCCCGTGCGTATCTCGACGAGTTGAAGCTGTTGCTGACGTACATCAACGTTTCCGACTGCAACATGCAGGAAGGTAGCTTGCGAGTCGACGCGAATGTCAACTTGCACTTGCAGACCGACGACGGCAAAGTGGCGACTCCCATCGTCGAAGTCAAAAATATGAACAGCTTCCGGGCCGTCGAGCGGGCGCTGGCTTACGAAGTCGACCGGCAGCTGGCTCACTGGAAAAAGACCGGCGAGAAGATCGGCGATGTCCCGAAGCAGACGCGAGGCTGGGACGATTCTGCTGAGGTCACCAAAGCGCAGCGTAGCAAGGAAGAGTCAAGCGATTACCGGTACTTCCCGGATCCCGATCTGGTGCCGATAACGACGACGGATGAACAAGTCGCCAAAGTTCGCGATTCCCTCTGCGAGCTGCCGGCCGCACTTCGTTCGCGACTGGTGAAGGAGCAGAGCATCACGCCGTACGATGCGGGAGTGATTGTCAATCAGGGCCGCGCCGTTGTGGACTACTTCCTGGAGGTGGCGGAAGGTTGCGGCGATGGCAAGCAGGCAAGCAACTGGGTGCAGCGAGACGTGCTGAAGAATCTCAAGGAGAATGAGCAAACGATTGACCAGTTTGGCATGTCAGCCACTTCACTCGCGGCTCTTGTCAAATCCGTCAAAGCCGGTGACCTCGACAATTCACGTGCCGGCGAAGTCTTCGAGTACATGCTTGCCAACGGCAAGGATGTGGTTGCTTCGATGGCGGCGTTGGGAATCGAGAAAGTCGACGACAGCGCGCTGGATGACCTCTGCCGTGAGTTGCTGGCCGCAAATCCGAAAGTCGTGGCAGATGTGCAGGGCGGCAATCAAAAGGCTATCGGCGCCTTGATCGGTCAGGCGAAAAAGAAGAACCCAAACGTTAGCCCCAACGATATTCGCGGGAAATGTCTGGCCATGATTGCCGAAATGTCGTGATTGGGTATGACTTGTTACGAAAGTCGCGTGTTCTTTATCGAATCGGCCCTGAAACTTCCCGAAAACTGCGAGTGATGGACAAGCTTGGACCTTCTTCGTCTGGTTTGTACAATCTCACCAGATCGCTTATCTCCGGGAGAAAGACGTTTGGCTGGCAAGCTTAAGGGTGAAGTTGTAGCAGTTGCTGATTCTGGCAATTTGGTAACGGATATTTCCGCGGACCAGTTGGCAGATGTTCCGCGCGACGAATCCGTAACGATCAAGTGCGATGGCCATGCGACTTCCGGGATATTTCCGGCAGATCACGACCAACCTCCGTTTACATTTCTCGCAATGGTTAGCGAAGCCGGTTTGCTGGAGTTATGCATGGTCGGCGAATCGGCGAGCAAGTTCCTTGGGATTAAGCCCGGATCGCCGATCACGATCGCGTGGTAAGCCGCTACCATTTTGGGAAAGTCGCGTTTGCATTTTCCCACATCCAGATCAGCAATCATCAGGAATAGAATTTATGCGACTTTCTGTTATCGCGTTGCACCTCGTTTTGATCGCAGCGACATTTTGCTCTGCAGAAAACTGGCCAGAGTTTCGGGGCCCTGATGCACAAGGGCATGCTTCGGATGCAAAGGTTCCGATCGAATTTTCCGAATCGGAAAATGTTGTCTGGCGAGCCGACATTCCAGGAACGGGTTGGTCTTCGCCTGTCGTCTGGGGTGACCAGATCTGGCTGACAACGGCGCTTGTTGATGAAGTCGCGGATGGGGGAAGTGATGAACGAATGCCGGACAAGCCGGTAGTCCCTCTCGCAGTCGCCGACAATCTTCGCATGCACGCGGTTTGCATTGACCGAAACACGGGAGCCATCGTTCACAATGTGAAATTGATGACTGAGCCAAAACCGGATCCGCTCCACACGATGAACAGCTACGCCTCGCCGACACCCGTCGTCGAAGACGGCCGCGTCTATTGCAGCTTTGGTGCGAACGGAACGGCTTGTGTCGATACGGCCAGCGGCAAAATCGTCTGGGAGAATCGCGAACTGGTAATTGATCATGGTACGGGAGCCGGCAGTTCACCGATTGTCTACGGTGACTTGTTCATTATTCATTGCGACGGCAAGGACGCACAGTACATTGCGGCGCTCGACAAGCGAACGGGCAAGCAGGTCTGGAAGACAAAGCGTACCGGAAAACTGGCCGCACATCCGGAAATGAAAAAGGCGTTTGGAACACCGTCGATTGTTCGGCGCGAAAACCAGGCGGATGTGCTTGTCTCGCCGGCTGCGAACTGGCTTTACGGATACGACCCAAAGACGGGGGAAGAGCTTTGGGCCTATGAATACGGCGAGCTCGGCTTTTCCAATGTGCCGCGTCCGGTTCAGTCGAAAGACAAGATGTTCATCTGCACAGGTTTTGGTTCGACGCAGATGCAGTCGCTTCACTTCGAGAACGGCGACTATTCGGCAGAGCCTGAATTGAAATGGAGCTACAACAAGCAGGTGCCATCTGTCTCATCGCCGCTGCTCATTGGCGACGAAATTTACATGGTTTCGGACAATGATGGCATTTTTACCTGTGTGGACGCCGCAACGGGCGAGATGTTGTGGCGGGAGCGGCTTGGCGGCAAGCATGCTGCCTCGCCACTGTTCGCCGGCGGCGTGATCATCGTTGCGGATCGTGACGGCAAAGTCGACATGATCAAGCCGGGCCGCAAATACGAATCGCTGTCCGTCAACAAGCTTCCCGATGGCATCCTCGCATCACCAATCGCCGTGGATGGTTCGCTCTATATTCGCACGGAAAAGTCGCTGTATCGTTTTGATTCCTGAGTAGCGCGATTGAAAACGATGGCGCTAATGCATCCTGCAACCCTCCTCCGGCAACGCGGTGGCATGCGAGGGACGAGCAGGTCATACCGCTTGTCGAGTGGGAGGGTCGGAGCCCAGGCGACGGGGGCGACGGGGAGGGCCGGCGTTTGGTGGCTGTTCCCCGCGACCATTTTCAACGCGAATTAGAACCGCGAATGGACGCGAATAAACGCGAATGGTGCCCCGCCAACTCTCTTGGCATCACCAATCACCGTTGACGGTTCGCTTTACATTCGCACGGAAAAATCGCTATATCGTTTTGATTCCTGAGTATCACGATTGAAACCATGGCGCACATGCATGCTGCAACCCTCCTCCGGCAACGCGGTGGCATGCGAGGGACGAGCAGGTCATACCGCTTGTCGAGTGGGAGGGTCGGAGCCCAAGCGACGGGGAGGGCCGGCGTTTGGTGGTTGTTCCCCGCGACCATTCCTGTCGCGAATGAGAACCGCGAATGGACGCGAATAAACGCGAATGGTGCCCCGGCAGCTTTCCTCGCAAAGCTCACCGCCAATTTAACTCACTAAGTCGTTGTTGAGCCACGCGAGGATTCCAGCGACAGAAGTTAATCCACGCCGTTTATTAGCGGTTCGCCCTGAATGAACGAAACAGCCTCAAACAGAACGACAGCGAACCGCCAATCACCCAACTCACCATCCTGGATGAAGTGGGTGCTGCTCTTTGGCGGCGTCTACAACATCCTTTGGGGTACATTCGTCATCGTGCGACCCGACTTGATGTTTACCTGGGCAGGCATGGATCAGCCTCGCTACCCTGAGCTCTGGCAGTGTATCGGCATGATCGTCGGAGTCTACGGTGTTGGCTACGCGATCGCCGCGTTTGATCCAGTCAGACACTGGCCAATTGTGCTAGTTGGATTCCTCGGCAAGATCTTTGGTCCGATCGGAATGGCCAAGGCCCTCTACGACGGCACGCTCCCCAGTCGCTTCGCGACCACGATTTTGTCGAACGACCTGATCTGGTGGATTCCGTTCGGATTGATTCTCTGGCACGCGTACAAATCGTCGAGGTCAAGGTAGAGCAGTTGTCCCAACTGCTTACTGAAGCACGTTGAGACGTACCTGTGCCAACCGCTGCACGTAAACAGTTGAGACAACGGTTCTACAATCGAGCCAATCACGGCTCTTGAGGCCACAATTCGAGCGACACGAAGTTTTGTCGGATGCCAGTTCATGACCTGACAAGACCGGTCGAAATACGCGATAATCCTGCGATGTCTGAAACGAAAGCACCATCTGCCGAACAGCTTCGCGATTGGGACCGCCAATACCACTGGCACCCATTTACGCAGATGCAGGAATACGAACCGCTGGTTATCCAGTCCGCCGAAGGTTGCCGACTGATCGACGTCGATGGTCGAGAGTTCATCGACGGAGTCAGCAGTCTCTGGTGCAACGTCCACGGCCATCGCCATCCGAAGCTCAACGCAGCGATTCGGGAACAGCTCGACAAGGTTGCTCATGTGACCTCGTTGGGGTTATCCAATCCAGTCGTCATTGAACTGGCAAAACGGCTGGTCGAGATCACACCGGACGGACTCGATTACGCGTTCTTCTCAGACAGCGGTGCATCTGCCGTGGAGGTCGCCGTGAAGATGGCGCTTCAGTATTGGCAGCAGTGCGAAAATCCCAAACCGAAGAAGAAACGGTACATCTCTTTTGGGCAGGCCTACCATGGCGATACGATTGGCATGGTAAGCCTGGGCGGCGTTCCACGTTTCCACGAAATCTACGGGCCGTTACTCTTCGAACCGATTCGATTGCCCAGCCCGGCGACTTATCCGTTACCTGAGGGTGTCACGAAAGAACAGCTGACACAGCACTACCTTGGGCAACTGGAGAAAGTTCTTGAAGAACATCACGAAGAGATTGCGGCATTGATTATCGAGCCGCTGGTTCAGGGGGCGGCCGGGATGGTGATGCAACCCGACGGATATTTGTCGGGCGTTCGTGAGCTGACGAAGCGATACGATGTCCTGATGATTGCTGACGAAGTCGCCGTTGGGATGGGCCGCACGGGGCGGATGTTTGCTTGCGAAAACGAAGATGTGCATCCGGACTTGATGTGCATTGCGAAGGGGCTGACTGGTGGTTACCTACCGGTTTCTGCGACGATGGCATCGTGTGAGATTTACGATGCGTTTCTCGGCAGCCATGGGGAATCCAGGACATTTTTTCATGGGCATACCTATGCCGGCAACCCGCTCGGGTGCGCTGTCGCATTGGCTTCGTTGGATTTGTTCGAGGAGGAAAAGACGCTGGAGAATCTTCAGCCGAAAATTTCGCGGCTAAGCGAGCATCTTGAACAGATTGCCGGGCATCCGCACGTTGGCGATATCCGGCAACGCGGTTTTATGGTGGGCATCGAACTGGTCGCCTCAAAAAGCGGCGAAGACGCCGGCGGTCATACGCCGTATCCATGGGAATTGGGAATCGGCAATCAGGTTTGTCGCAAAATACTTGAGCATGGTGTCTGGTTACGTCCGCTCGGGAATGTGATTGTGATCATGCCGCCACTTGCGATATCCATGGAAGAACTTGATTGCATCTGCAAAGCGGCACGAGACGCGATTCACGAGGTAACATCTGAAATCGAAGATTCCGCGCGAGTGGATGCATGACCCGTAAGTCCTTCCGTTTCCTGCTGTATCAGATTCGCGACGTCGATGATCCGATGCGCGAGCAGGAAGTGGCGACTTATCTTGAAGCGCTGAAGTGCGACGCTGCGAACCTGAAGACACACGATCTGTTGGCGGGTGTCCCAGATCGCAAAATACTTGATCAGTCGGATATCGTGCTGATTGGTGGCAGCGGAAACTACTCGGCCGCTGATGATGGTGAGTGGCTGGAACGCGCCTTCGACGCAATTCGCGAGTTGTATGATCTGAAAAAGCCGACCTTTGCATCGTGTTGGGGCTTCCAGGCGATGGCGCGGGCGCTC
Organism: uncultured Pirellulaceae bacterium; assembly: GCA_938040995.1. Taxonomy (GTDB): domain Bacteria; phylum Planctomycetota; class Planctomycetia; order Pirellulales; family Pirellulaceae; genus CALHZT01. The sequence continues at coordinate 13,455 of CALHZT010000023.1, forward strand.
GGCGGAACGACGATTGAAGATCTGGAGCGAGCCGAGCTTGGCACGCCAGTTGTGCGACTTACGGAGGCGGGCAAAGCGGATCGCGTCTTTGGTGCGGCGGGCAATGAGTTTGCCGTTTTTCAGGGCCATCAGGATCGGGTTTCAGAATTGCCTCCTGACGCAATCGACTTGGCGAAAAGCGACGTCGCTCCGTTTCAGGCATTCACTTTTGCCGATCGCCCGATCTATGCGACGCAGTTCCATCCGGAACTTTCCCGTCACCGTTACCTCGAGCGAATTCGAAACTATCCTCAGTACGTCGAGAAGATCACCGGACAAACGTACGACGAGTTTGAATCAGAGGTCGGCGAAGCCACGGAGTCTCGCGGATTGCTGAAGAGATTCGTAGAATATGTGGCTTGGGGGCTCGTCCGCAAATCGTGAGCGGCTTCGGCGCTAGCCGCCGGTGGAACTGGATAGCCGTTTACAACGGGACTCGATTCACTAACTCATCGCTAAAACGAAATGACGAGACAAGCCCCGGTCCGATCAACGCATTTTCCTGTATCGGGTGAACAGAACCGAGCGACGACTCGCGGAACAATATGAAAGCACTAGTTAAAGCCACCACGGAACCTGGCCTCACGCTCATGGACGTTGAGATGCCAACGATTGGCATCAACGATGTGTTGATCAAGGTGGACCGTACCGGCATCTGCGGAACGGACCTGCATATTTACAATTGGGACGACTGGGCGCAGAAAACGATTCCCGTTCCGATGGTTGTTGGTCACGAATTCGTTGGCGAGATCGTGGAGGTGGGTGAAAACGTAAGTGACTTTTCCAGCGGCGATATCGTCAGCGGTGAAGGGCACGTGGTTTGTGGCCGTTGCCGCAATTGCATGGCGGGCCGTCGTCATCTCTGTGCGGATACGAGTGGTATCGGAGTCAACAGGCCGGGCGCTTTTGCCGAGTACATTTCGTTACCGATGACGAACGTGTGGTTGCACGATCCGAAGATTGATCGTGATGTTCAGTCGATTTTTGATCCTTTGGGCAACGCGGTACACTCCGCGCTTTCCTTCGATTTGCTTGGGGAAGATGTTCTCATCACAGGGGCCGGTCCGATCGGTATCCTGGCAGCCGCCGTTGCCCGGCACGCCGGCGCTCGCCACGTTGTGATTACGGATGTGAATCCTTATCGGCTGAAGTTGGCTGAAAAGGTTGGCGTTACCCGCGCTGTTGATGTGCGAACGGAAAAACTGGCGGATGTGCAGGTCGAGCTGGGCATGTCGGAAGGATTCGATGTGGGGCTGGAGATGTCCGGTAACTCAGCCGCGTTCGGCGATATGCTCGATAGCATGTGCCATGGCGGAAAGATTGCAATGCTTGGCATCCCTGAGAAAGAGATGTCGATCGATTGGAACCGAGTCGTCTTTAACATGCTGACGATTAAAGGTATCTATGGCCGGGAAATGTACGAGACGTGGTACAAGATGACGGTCATGATGCAGAGTGGGCTCGATATTTCACCCGTGATCACTCACCGTTTTCCGTTTGAGGAATTTGAGAAAGGATTTGCTGTGATGAACTCGGGCGAATCTGGCAAAGTCATTTTGAAGTGGTGAAGTCGAATCGTGGGCCACGTTTCGAGAACGCCGTAGCCGGAGTGGCAACACTTCGGGTGTGTCATGTTACGTAAGAATATCGTTAGCGAGCAGGAAGTAGTTGGCCCGTTGAAATTTCGGCCCGAGCTGTTGCCAGCCCGGCTACGAGATGTCCGGCCGATCATCCCGTGAGTTTAAGTCTGGTCCAATCGGAGTGATTTCGTGATACCAAAGCGAGTGTTGGTGATTGGATGTGGCTTCGTATTGATGGGCCTCTTGGCGATCTGGAACGTCCTTGTGGATTTACACCGTGCGCACATCAACTTTAATTTTGCAGTGTTCTTGCTTCCTGTCGGAGTCGGCTTACTTTGCGGGAAAAAGAGTTCGAGGAAATGGGCGGCCTTATGGTGTTTAATCGGATATGTGGTTTGTTTAATTCTGGCGGCGCTCTGTTTTTCAGAATCTGCCAACGTTTACTTTGGTGAACTCCGAGGAGAAGAAGCTATTTCCTACTTGCTTGGCTCCATTGCCCTTAACGCTTTGTTAATTACGCTTGTGCTGATTGCGCTCTATTCGCCACGTTCAAACAGTTATTTTGCTCCAGTTCGAAACGTGACTTGACACTTACCCGGAAAAGTCGGGCACGGCAGTTCAACGTGGAAGATTCCGTATTTCAAGAGGAATTCAATGTCATCGAACATCCCCAACTCCGTCACATCCACACTGCAAGAGATTCGCGACGGCGGACTGTACAAGAACGAACGCACCATCACGACGGCTCAACGAGCCCGCATAGATGTCTCGGACGGTAGCACCGTTCTGAACATGTGTGCGAATAACTACCTTGGGCTGGCTGACAACCCGGAGGTCATCAAGGCGGCTCACGACGCGCTGGATCGTTGGGGCTTTGGGCTTTCTTCGGTGCGTTTTATCTGCGGTACGCAATCGCTTCACAAAGATCTCGAGGCGAAATGCTCCGAATTTCTCGGCACAGAAGACACCATTCTCTACTCGTCATGTTTTGACGCAAATGGCGGCCTGTTTGAGACGCTACTCTCCGCCGATGATGCGATCATCAGTGACCAGCTTAATCATGCTTCCATCATTGACGGCGTGCGGCTGTGCAAAGCCAAGCGATTTCGCTACGCCAACAGCGACATGTCTGATCTCGAATCGAAGCTCAAAGAGGCGGACGCTGCGGGTGCGAAAACGAAGCTCATCACGACTGATGGTGTTTTCTCGATGGATGGCTACATCGCCAAACTGGACCAGATCTGTGAACTCGCTGACCAGTACAACGCGCTGGTTCACTTTGATGATTGTCATGCCACCGGGTTCGTCGGCAAGACGGGGCGGGGTACGCATGAGCATTGCGGAGTCATCGACCGTATCGACTTGACGACCGGTACGTTTGGAAAGGCACTCGGCGGAGCCAGCGGTGGTTACACCAGCGGTCGCAAAGAGCTGATCGAACTGCTAAGGCAACGCTCGCGGCCCTACCTGTTCTCAAACACGTTGGCACCAGCAGTTGCGGGCGGTTCGTTCAAGGCGATTGAACTCGTGCAACAATCGACGGAGCTTCGCGACCGGCTGGAGGAGAATACAACGTTCTTTCGCAGCGAGATGCAAAGGTTGAACTTTAGCATTCTCGACGGGACGCACCCGATCGTTCCTATCATGCTTGGTGACGCTGGGCTCGCTTCGCGAATGGCAGACCGGCTGTTGGAGCTTGGCGTGTACGTCATCGGATTTTCCTATCCGGTCGTACCTATGGACAAAGCGCGAATTCGCGTCCAGATCTCAGCGGCTCATTCACGCGACGACCTGGAGTTTGCGATCGAGCAATTCACGAAAGCTCGCGACGAAATCAGTTGATTCATTCGCCTGTTTGCTTGTTTGTCTTGCCGTCGGCGACAAGCCGCGAGCCCACTGGGATCGCCGACCCATCGTGAGTCAGGAAAAATGTCCAGAATTCGTATGCAGGTTTCCGCCCAGAAATCGTCTTATGGAATAGGGCCCTGTGTAACAGTCCTGGTTTGCCGCGTATTAGCGAGTGACCATGCCCACCTCCTCGGGTGCATGTCAAATGGTACTGGCTATACTGGTCGATGGTTGTCGGCCGGTAGTGATGATGATCTTCTATTCTGGGAGCGTCCACGATGGACATGACGAACAACTCGGTTGTTGGTAGTGAAATTGAATCGTTGCTTGGTCTCGCCAACGACGGTGACGAGTCGGCTCGTGAGCAGTTATTGACTCTCGCCAACGACCGCCTGATGGCGCTTTCGCGGAAACTGAAACGCGGCTTTCCACGCGTCGGTCGTTGGGAGCAGACCGAAGACGTCTGTCAGATGGCTTCGCTAAAACTCTACGATGCATTGGCTGCCACGAAAGTGAACGACAGTCGCCATTTCTTTCGGCTGGCAGCGAAAAAGATTCGTGAAACTCTAATCGATCTTGCACGCCATTATCAGGGAGCCCACGGTGTCGGCGCGAATCACGCGACTCAGATGCCAGCCAGCAGCAATGGTACGTCCGCCGGCTCGCTCATGGAAAACGCCGGCGAGATGACACAGAATCCACAGCAACTCGCGCAGTGGAAAGAGCTTCACGAAGGCATCGGTTCTTTACCCGATGAACTGAGAGAGATGTTTGATCTGCTCTGGTACAACGAACTGTCCCAGGACGAAGCCGCCGGGATTGTCGGCATCAGCACTCGTCAGGTAAAACGTCGTTGGCGAGATGCCAAGTTGGCGTTATCAAACGCTATGGGCGGCGATGCTGATTTTCTCGGGTAGAGGTATTCAGCTTAGTGCTTTGTGCCAGCCAAAATTAGCGTTGGCTGTAGTGGACGAGGCTACGAGTCCGATCCATACGCTGCCCCGCGGGACTCGTAGCCTCGTCCACTACCCCAAAATCAAGACGTCACAAAGCACTAGTATGATTTGACAGGATTCCAATGGCAGCGGCCGAAGATCAAATCAACAGCCTCCTCGATCGTTGGGAAGATGAATTCGAAAATGGCCGGGATCTTTCCGCCGAAGAACTCTGTGTTGACTGTCCGGAGCTTCTACCCCAGATCGAAGTCAAAATTGCCCAGCTCCGGCGACTGAACGGCTTGCTGGAGAATGACAAGACGATTCTTCATGACGCCAGACAAACGCCAAGGCCGGCGCAGCAAGTGACGGTCGAGTCGCGATTTGAGCTTGTTGACTTTCTTGATGGTGGCGGCCTTGGAAGTGTCTTTGGCGGCCGCGACGAGCACCTGAAACGTGATGCAGCAATCAAGTTCCTGCAGATGCCACACGCCCAAAGTGCCGAAGTCGTCAAGCAATTCAAAACCGAATGTGAAATCACCAGCCGGCTGGACCATCCTGGCATTGTACCGATCTACGGGCACGGCAAGCTTCCCAACGGCCAACCGTATTACGTGATGCGGCGCATCGCCGGGCAAAATCTGCGTGAGTATGCCGGGAAGATCCACGAAAAACTGTCAGCCTCCCAGCCAACCTCCGAGCAGCGGTTGGAACTTCATTCGCTCTTGTCGACTTTTGTGTCCGTCTGTCGAACAATTCACTACGCCCACTGTCGCGGCGTTATTCATCGTGATATCAAGCCGGCGAACATTATGCTCGGCAAGCATGGTGAGGCGATGGTTCTCGATTGGGGGCTGGCTCAGTCGGTCGATCGCGATGAGCATCACCAAACGAATGAAGAAACGCTTTCGGTTTCGATGAACAAGATGGTGGAGAATACCGCGGCCGGAACGCCGGTTTACATGAGCCCCGAGCAGCATGTTGGATCGGGAACGGTCAACATTCTCTCGGACGTGTACTCGCTCGGTGCGACTCTGTTCGTTTTGCTGTCGGGTGAACCGCCGTTTGATGCCAGGACGCTACCGGAGCTCAAGCAAAAAGTCGTCCATGGCGAAAAACCGAATCTGAAAACCAAGTACAAATGGCTTTCGCCGGCGCTACTCGCGATCTGCGACAAGGCGATGGCGATTCACCAGGAAGATCGTTACCTGACCGCAATGGATCTCTCGCGGGATATTGAACGGTATCTTGCCGACGAGCCGGTGCAGGCGTACCCCGAATCGGCGTTTCGTCGGGCCAGTCGCTGGATCACGCGAAACAGGTATTTGAGTTTTGTGATCGGCACGGCGTTACTGGTGAGCCTGCTCGGATCGTCACTGTACTCGTCGATCGTAACCAGGTACGCGCGGAAAGAACGCACGGCCCTGGTGCATGCCAAGAGCGCCCGCGTCCAATCCTTGCGGCTGGCTGCTGGTTTTGCCGCGAACTCTGTTGCGCTTAAATTGAGTGATCGCTGGCGAATCCTGGAACTCGCGGCGCAGGACGAGCGGCTCATCAAACTAATGCAGGAGATACCGGAAGATTCTCAGTCGATTGACTGGCCGGCATTTCAAAATCAGCTGCTACAGATCAAGGAATCGTATCACGTTGCTGCCGGCACGCCGGATAGCTGGTTCCTGTGCAATGCGAGCGGGCTTCAGATGGCTCGCGTACCCGCAGGAACGTCGATCGGAAAATCGTATTCGCATCGCGATTACTTTCATGGTGGGTTGGATGAAGGTGCGGGCGACGATTCAGCGATACCACATATCGTCGATGTTCACCGATCGAAAGTTTATGTCAGCTCGTCGACGGGGGCATTGAAGGTTGCGCTGACGCGACCGGTCTGGAGTCAGTCGGATGTGAATCCGAACCGTAAGTTTCTTGGCATTCTTGGCATGTCTGTATCGCTTGGCGAATTCAAAGAGCTGCAAACAGGGCTCGGCAACGATCAGTTGGTTCTTGTCGTTGATACCGACCGGAATACGCTGGGTGATCAGTCGTTTGAGGGTTTGCTGTTGCATCACCCGGAGCTTTCGAAGCGAGATTCCGGCGAGCTACCTGCGGTTGTCGAACCGGCAGTTGTTGAAGAGATGATGAAAATTCGCGATACGGCCAGAAGCGATTTTCTCGAGCACCCAACCGAAGCCAATCGGTGGACTGCCGGGATTCTTTCCGAATTTAGTGACCCTCTCAACTCGGCAAAGCTACGCAATCAGCACTGGATTGCGGCGTACGCGCCAATCGTTATTCGTGGCCGCCCGGTCAATATCGCGGATACGGGCTGGGGAGTCATCGTTGCCGAGCGCGAAGATAATGATCCCGGTATCTTCGGTTTTCAGTTGAAAGTTCTTCAGGATTGACCGGGTCGAACTGGCTGTCCGCAAATTGACGCGAGGCGCCGTGGATCAATTGGAAAACTGCATGGTATCCGTGAGCGGTACGGCGCTCGCTAAATAGCACTCGCCTATATGCTGAACCGGTCGCTAACGCGTGGCGGCTGATGGGCGTTAAAAATCGTCGAGTTCCTGTCAGCCGCCACG
>CALHZT010000024.1 GCA_938040995.1 uncultured Pirellulaceae bacterium
CCCAGCGGACAAGACCATCGTTTTTGCGACATCATAACCCGACGCGTAAGCGAGGGACGCAGTCTGGGGTGTTGTAAATTCGATATTGCGTGGCATTTGTACTCACGCCAGATTTGTTGCAGCCGCTCTGACCTCGGCCGCTCGCCCCAAGCAACCCTCCTCCGACGCAGTGGTGTCATGCGAAGAATGAGCAGGGCATACCACGTGTCGCGAGAGGAGGGTCGGAGCCTAAGCGACGGGGAGGAGCGGCCATACGCGTCGATGTATCTGCAACAGTTCGTGTCCGTTCTGGGCAACGTAAAATCTGCTGCAAGGCCAACTTTACAACACCCCAGACGCAGTCCCGAAGAGACTGGTCCCTCGCTTACGCGGCGGGTTGCGATTGCCGTGAATCCGTTTCCTGCGCGGTACCCAATCGGGACTCGTTGCCACGCCCCTAAAATCAGGATGTCAAAAACCATTGCGCCCGGTTCGCAAGTGCGGAAAAAGTGGACAGCTCCCTGGCCCACGTTCGCGATCCTGATCATGATTTTCGCGACCGTATTTTTGACGGAAACATGTGAGGCCAGCTGGCCCTATACAGCCCAGAAAGATGGATTTTCGATTCAGGCGGACTTTCCCCTGCAGCCTTATGAGCGGTTAATCTACGAGATCTACCTTCAACGGGCGGAGATATCCAACACCCTCAAGATTTCGCCATCGAATGAAAAGATAGATATTTACCTGTTCGCGAAACGCTCGACTTACGAACAGTACATGCGACACTATTTCCCCACCGTGAGTCCGCGGCGGGCGATGTTTATCAAATCGAACAGTCCCGGCAACGTTTTCGCGTACGCGAGCCAGGAATTTGATGTCGATCTGCGGCACGAATCAACGCATGCGATCCTTCATGCGGCGTTGCCGATGGTACCCCTGTGGCTGGACGAAGGTCTCGCAGAGTACTTTGAGCAACCAGCCAACAAACGGGCGTTTGACAACACTTACCTGTCGCAGGTTCGAAAATTGGTAAGATGGCAGCGACCGCCCTCGTTAAAGCGACTTGAGTCCTTAACGTCGATCGACGAAATGGGTGCCACGGAGTACCGCCAGGCCTGGGCCTGGGTTCATTTCATGTTGCACGGCCCCCCGGCAGCTCGACAAACGCTTGTCGACTACTTTCAAAGTGTGCAAAAGCATCAGCCTCCCCGACAACTTGGCGATGCTCTTTCCGCGAACGTCCCAAATCTTGAACAGGCATTCGCCGACCACTTCCGACGTTGGCATCGCTAGCGGTTCTTGCATCCTGCGTCGTGGCATTCTCTGTGAAAACGTGGCGTCACTCTGATCTCCCTGGATCAAAAGACCCTGTAAAAGCAAGTGATTCTTTCCTTCCGGCTGGGCGACTTTTGAAAATTACCGGGAACCTGGCCGCGATCACGGCTAGCAACTGCAGCGGCCTGAATGGGTTCCGTTTGATATTGCTTTAAGGATTGCGCGGGCAAGCACCGATACGGAATGTGTGAAACATCCACCATCGTGGAGTTCACTTGATCCGGCCATGCAGGGCCAAACGAACAGTATTCGCCAAGGACCAAAAAATGAAAACGACTTCGACGATTCGGAACGCAACCATCTGGCTTGCATGCCTCGGCTTCCTGAGCCCAGCGACACTCTTTGGTGCACAACCAACGGGAACAGTTACAAATAAGGCACAAGTTCAGGACGTTGCCATGGGTGCAACGAACACACTTAGCGGCCAACTGGTAAATGCACAGGGTCAGCGTCTCGCAAACGCTCCTGTTGTCATTCAAAACAGAGCACAAGAGACAATTCGCACGGTCACTGACGGCGAAGGACGTTTTCAGGCCACGAATCTTCGTGGTGGTGTTTATCAGGTAGCCGCCGGCTCAACGAGCGGCGTATACCGGTTGTGGAGCGAAGCTGCTGCTCCACCAGCGGCCGCCAAAGGCCTGCTGCTTGTTGATACTCAAACAACTGTCCGCGGTCAGTGTGCCAGTGGTGCCTGCGGTGACGGCGGCGGTTATCCGGTCATGTCCGGTGACTACGGTGCACCTGTTTCATACGGCGGAGACGCCTGCGGCGCTCCTGTAGCGTACGACGCATGTGGTGGCGGTGCCTGCGGCGGCGGTGCTTGCGGAGCCGGCGGCTGCGGTGGTGGCCTCTTCGGCGGCGGAGGAGGCGGACTTCTCGGCCTCCTGTCGAACCCATGGGTGATCGGTGCAGGCGTTGCTGCTGCGATCGCAATTCCTCTCGCCCTCGATGATGATGACGCCAGCTGATTCGAAAGCAATGATTGCTGTTCGTAACTAACTGCAAAACTACGGTCAATTGAACCGCTCGACTTCCGTCGGGCGGTTCTTTTATTGCGCGCCCACTCTATCGTAGCTCGCCTGCTTCAACCGCCTTGCCTCTATGCAAGCATCGCTGCGCAATTTTCGACCATGTTTGCCCTTTTTCCGCTTTGCACGATTTGATAGTTTCCCGCCGCTGCAAACCGGAACGCGTGCAAACCGGAGCATTCACGGCAGAACACCGAACTGTTCTGCCGCACGTCGAAACATCTCATCAATTGTGCCCGGCTGGATCGACGAGACGATCCGGGTTTGACCAGTTACTCGCAAAGAGGAAACGTTCATGAAGTTACTTCGAAGACTTCAACAAGTCGTCGTTGCATCGGCGTGCGTGGGACTACTGCTTCCTGCTGCCGCTTTCGCACAACAACCGAACTCGCAAAAGCAAACGTCGCAAACGCAAAAAACGTTTGTTGACGCCGAACTCGCCGCAGACGGCGCGCTCTATGGCAAAGTCGTCAACGCAGGTGGTGTCGGCGTCTCCAACGCAAACATCGTGCTGAAGCAGAACAACACAACGGTCGCCCACAGCAAGAGCGTCGAAGACGGACTATTCCGGATCGCGCCGCTGAACGGCGGCATATACACCGCGGTTACCGGTGGTCAGTCGACGAACCTTCGACTGTGGACGAAAAACGCAGCTCCCCCGTCGGTAGTCCGTGAAGTCATGCTCGTCACCAACAACATTACGCGTGCACAAGGCTGCGATACCGGCGCCTGCGTTCCCTACGACGGCGGAGGCTGTTGCGGTTCGTGCGGAGGTGGCGGCTGTGGAGCGTGCGGCGGAGGCGCCGGCGGTTTACTCGGCTTCCTCACCAACCCGTGGGTCATCGCTGGTGGTATTGCCGCCGCAATCGCGATTCCACTCGCGCTGGATGATGACGACGACGCAAGCTGATCAACCGGCAACACTTTTCGGATTACCCCAACAACACCTACACAGTTCGCGAATCATTTTCGCGAGCTTAACCTAAAATAAATCGCGGAGTTTGAGACATGCTCATCTGCAAACGAATTCGCCAAACTGCGTTGCTTTTGGCAGTCACTGGTTTACTCATTCCGACTCAGTGCTTCTCCCAGGCACCCGTCGAAGATCAGTCACCAAATTTGCCAACGCCGACTTCGTTCCAGCCGGCAGAAGCACAAGCCATTCGACCAGTCGACATTTCGCTCGACGAAGGAAACACACTACGAGGCGCTGTCGTTGACAACGCAGGCAAGGCCGCACCCTTCGCGTCCGTCCTGCTGCTGCGACAACAACAGGTTGTGGCGGTTGGCCAGTCCGACGAGGAAGGCAAGTTTGCCATCTCCAACGTTCGTGGTGGCGTCTACCAGATTGCCAGCGGCGACCGGGTAAGCCTCCTTCGATGCTGGACCGAAGGTACCGCACCACCGTCCGCGAAGGAAGCAACACTTTTGCAGGTCAGCGACGTTCAACGAGCCCAAATATCGCCCGCAAGTTGTGCAGCCCTGAATCCATGGGTTATCGCGGGAGTCGCACTGGCCGCCATCATTATTCCAATCGCAATCAACGCAAACCGCGACGATCGTGATGCGAGCAGCTGAGCACGGCATTCAGTATCACAATTTTCACAGCAAACCGCTTTCGCCACGAGGACTCGGCATGAGGAAAGTCAGCAATTTCATCGTTGCCCTCTCAATGGTCGGCATTGTAATGTCAGGCCCGCTGCACGCAGCAAATCCACAATCCGCTGGTACGGCACAGGCAACGAAGAGCACTGGTGTCGCTGCGAAGATCCCGGATGTCAAACTGAATTCCGACGGACTGTTCGTCGCGCAACTGGTTTCGACAACTGGGCAACCACTAAGTGGCCGACAACTCAAGATTTCGGACCGTTCAAACAGCCTGACCACAGCGACGACCTCTCCTCAGGGTCGAGTCGCCGTTCCCGGCCTGAACGGCGGCGTCTTCAAAGTCGCTTATGGGAACCAGTCAACCATTCTTCGACTGTGGACCTGCAACGCGGCCCCGCCGAATGCCGTTTCGGACTTACTGCTTGTGCAGAACCAGACGGTGACTCGCGGCCAATGCGACTGCGGAGACGTCTGTAGCGGAGGGTGTGACGTTGCCATGAACCCGGACGGACCAAATCCTTTTTCGGGAATTCTGGGACAGGAACCAATGATGATTGGGCTTCTCGTCGCCGCCGCGGTCGCGATCCCAATCGCTGTTCACAACTCGCAAGCCGATTCGGATGACGCCAGTTAATCGACGGAATTTCAATCCAGCAACAAAAAGCTATTGGACGCATGCGAACGGAATCTAGTCTTTTGAAAATCAACGTTCGGTACCTGACGTGGATGATCGCGACTGCAACAGCCATCATGTCGACTGGCTGCCAGCGAGGCATGTACAATGCGAGTTCGTTGCCAATGGAACTGGTCGCCAGACCTGCGATCGATGTCCGCACGCTCGACCTTTCACGATTGGCAAGTGCGACTGCGAATAGTCAGCTTATCGGTCCGGGCGACACCCTGAACATGACCGTTGTCACGGGAGCCGAAGAGCGGCAGCCGGACGCATGGCCACTTCGAGTCAACGAGGATGGCACGGTCCAGGTTCCACTCGTAGGTCCAGTGCAACTTGCCGGTCTTGATCTCCAGTCGGCGCAGAATGTCGTCCGAACAACAGGTATCAATCGGGGCATCTACAAGAACCCCAGCGTTTCAATCGGAGTCGAACAGCGACAAACCAATCGCGTCACGGTTCTCGGCGCCGTTGCAGAACCTGGCACCTACGATCTCGACAGTGCTTCGAGCAATCTTCTCGCCGCAATCAGTGCCGCAGGCGGACTTGGCGACAACTCCAGCCAGATTATCGAGCTACGTCAACCGAGAGAAGCGGGCGTCACGATCACTCCGGTAAGTGAAACCATTACGCCCGCGAACGAACCGACTCCGGCCCACGAACCGCAAGGCGACCTTGCTTCCAATGGCAGCGATATACAAAAAGTCGCAAAAACAGTGTTTGCATCCGCTGCAGCGACTGACGCGGTTCAGGTCGATCTCGTCGCCGCGACGCTCGCACCGGCGACATCGTCTTTTCCACTGCGGGACGGAGCCGTCGTAATGGTTCGCCCGCAAAAGCCACGATACGTCCACGTGATGGGGCTTGTGAATCGCCCGGACCAGTTTGAAATCCCACCCAGCAAAAACATTCGCGTGCTCGACGCGATTGCACTTGCCGGTGGTCGATCCGTAACGATCGCTGACCGCGTCTTTGTCATTCGCCAGACGCCGGGAGGCCAGGCACAGGTACCGATCGAAGTATCAGTGACGAGGGCCAAGTCCGATCCATCAGAAAACCTGCTACTAACAGACGGCGATGTCGTGAGTGTCGAAGAAACAGCTGCCACGCTGGTGCTGGGCATGTTTCAACAGTTTATCCGAGTTGGTGTGAATGGAACGGCTGCGATTTTCTAGTCGACGCCGCATGAAATAAATGAATCAGGAATTGCAACCATCCGTTGTCGGATCAGCCGCGAATTCAACCAGCCACATCGTGCATTCGGTGATGCGGTTTCTGTGGCTGCTGCGCCGGCGTAAGCACATGTTGCTCACGGCTCTTGCCGCCACCTGCATTCTTGGCATCCTCTACTACGGTACAGCACCGCGCGTCTATCAGGCGAAAGCACAGATCCTTGTTCGGCAGTCGCAATCGGACAATAACTCGGTGCAGACGGTGGACAAAAGCACCCAGGACCAGATGGCGACTTTCCAGCAGTTGGTAAAAAGTCGTGATGTTCTGGAAAGAGCGCTCTCGCAGCTGGAGTTCCTGCCCCCAGAGATTGAAAACGGAACATCGCGCGAAGAAGCGATCGAGTCGCTACGCGAAATGCTGGTCTCGCAAGCCTTGCGTCGCACGAGCATTATCGAAGTCAGCAGCCAGTCCGAAGAACCGGAAGCGTCGGTTCAAGTCGTCAACACCGTTGTCGAATCGTACCTCCAGTTTATGGATGAACATCACCGCAGCGAATCGGACAAACAAGTCGAGCGGCTGACCAATGAACTTCGCGAACTCGAAGCGACGATTTACCAGAAGGACCAGGAACTGGTTGCCGCCAAGGAACAATCAGCCGACCTTGGACTTGGTGAAGAATCAGGATTCGTTCATCCTGCGATCCAGACTGTGTCGGCACTTAACGAAGACGTTCTTGAGATTCGTCAAAAGCGAGCCGAACTGACAGGGTCACTGACGGCGATTGTAGAGACCGTCAAATCCGGCGGCGATCTCAGCCAGCACCTTGTGTCGCTCGAGCCACTGCTTGGACGCGACATTCTGCTTAACGCGTTGGGCATGAATGCGAATGACACGTTGGCACTCAGCAAGATCGAGGAGAATGCGGTCGAGCTGCGAGGCGAACTGAACGCGTTGAGCAAACACTACGGCCCCAACCACCCAAAAATACAGGATCTCGCCGCAAAGATCGCGGAAGCCAACGGTTTCGCCACCTCACTGCAGAACCAGCTTCAAGGTCGTGTTGCGAGCATGCAGGATGAAAAGTTGGGGCAGATGCTGGTCCGCCTTGTCAAAGAGGATCTGAACCGGACCATCCTTACCGAACAGCACATGGTGGCGCAATATGACCTCGCCGCGACCGAAGCCAAGAAACTTGTCGGTGCCAACAGCCGCATCCAGTCGATGGAGCGGGAAATTGAATCACTTCGCACACGAAGCGAAGGCGTCGTGTCCCGCATTGGCAACCTTGAGGTCAACAAAGGCCAACCCGATGTTCGCGTCGCGATTGTTAGCCATCCGGTTCGCCCCGAAAAGCCGATTAGTCCACTCCTCCCGAACATTGCCATGCTCTCCGTACTTGCCGGAGCCGTACTTGGTGCCTTTCTCGTTTACATCATGGACGTAATCGAAGATCGCTTCCGCTCACCGGAAGAACTCCAGGAACAACTTGGTGTATCGGTGCTCGCGATGGTTCGCAAACACGAGATCGTTGAAGGCGTGGGTGCCGAAACGTTACTGTGCCATCACTCGCCCGACGCGGTAGAAAGCGAAGCATTCCGCACACTGCGAACGACGCTCGCATTCTCTGGCCAGGAAGTCAGCCGACTTGTCGTTTCCAGTTCGGAACCGAGTGACGGAAAAACAACCGTCATGGCAAACCTCGGCGTCTCGTACGCCCAAAGTGGCAAGCGAACCCTGCTCATTGATTGCGACCTCAGAAAGCCGGGTCTTACCAATATGTTCGACCTTCGAAAGAACGAAGGTGTTTCCGAAGTGTTGCGTTCGGATGAAGATATCGCAGTCGCATGTCATTCCGTTCTCCTTTCGAGCGGCGTTGAAAATCTCGATCTGATTTCATCGGGTCGACGTCCATCCGATCCTGCCGAGTTACTTTCACGAGAGCGATTCGCCGACCTGATCGCATGGGCAGAAACCGAATACGACCAGATTCTTATCGACAGCCCGCCGGTCCTGGCCGCGGCCGACGCTGCCATTATGGGACGACTTGTTGATGGTCTGATTGTTGTGGTCCAGCCACAGAAAAATCATCGCCGACGCGTCTTGCGTGCGTTCGAGGGACTCTCGCAAATGGGACTGAACGCCCTGGGCGTGGTTGTGAATGCAGTCGACGATGAAGACGGAAATGGATACTACGGCTATGGCGGGTACGGATACGGTTACGGATATGGTTACGGCTACGGAGCCGACGAAGAAGATGTCCTAACCGACGATTCCAGTCAAAAAGATCGAAGCGATCGCCTCGCACCGGCTGCCAGCATCACGAGTCGTCCACTTCCATCCAAAGCTCCACGACCGTCGAAGCCAATAACGGCTCGACCGTTGCCATCACAATCAACCGAGCCGAATCGCATGCCGGCTCGCCCGAATGCGGTGAACGCAGAGAGCGCCGCGACGCCGCGTCCTGCTCCCATCGCCGCATCGGCAGCTCGACAAGTTGCCGCTCCTGCTGTCAGCGCACCGAGTACACCAAGCGCACCGATCGTCGAGCATCCGGTGCCCGTGACAGAATCGACGGCGATCCAGTCGGCAACTGCCACGATGGAGAGAATCAGCGAAATCGTTGAGCATCCCGTCAAGGAACCAGCGGGGCTCATTGTGCCGCACAAGGCTGGAACCGGCGGACCGACAATCCTGCAAATGCCACAACGTGAAGATGCCAGCAACGAACCATCCGCCACCATTATTCCGAAGCGAAGAAACCGGGCCGCGTAACCACTGTTACAAGGGCTTTCGCCCTTTCCAACAAAAACAACGAAATCGCCTAGCATCATGCCGCGTCGTCGATCATCGTCGTCACCCAACGCACCTGGTCGCTCCGCTGCGCGAAAACCAAAGTCGTCCAGATCTGGCAAATCGACGAGTACTACACGACGCAACTCAACCGCTCGATTAAAACGAAAAACGAGCTTCCAGATCGACAAAGGTACGTTTCGCTACGCTGCCGATTGCGCACTGATCGGCATCATCTTCGTCATGCCAATCGTCATGGGCGGCCGCCATCCACTTGGACGGCTGATTTACGTCACATTGGTCACGATGCTTGCGATTTGCTCCCTTTGCGAAGCATCAACCGATCGCGAATCCAGCTGGCGAAAGAGCGGAGTCGAATGGTTGCTGCTCGGCGGTCTTGCCGTCATCGCACTTCAGGTCTTTCGATTGCCGGCCAATCTCCTGCAGCAAATTAGCCCCAGCCAATCGGAACTGCTACCAGCTCTATCGACTAAAATCAGCCAGGCATTGGGCCTGACCGGATGGTCGCAAGTCTCGCTGACTCCGCACGCCACGTGGCTTGGAATGGGCATGTTCGTCGCTCACGCCATGCTGTTCCTCGTGCTGGTCAACCGGTTCCAGGACCTTGCCCAGATCAAACGCATGCTCCACTGGCTGGCGTTGGCTGCACTTTGCATGGCCGTGTTCGGATTGCTGCAGTACTTCAGCGGTACGGAAAAGTTCTCATGGGTGTTCGAGCATTACTCACGTCCTGCCAACATTGACGTCACCGGCCCCTACGTCAACTCAAATCACTACGCGCACTTCCTCGCACTTGGTATCGGCCCTCTCGTATGGTGGCTGCTTGGTTTTAACAGGCAAATCGCTGCCGGTCCGACGGGCAATACATTTCGAGGCAAAAAGACAAACGACTCGGCCTTCGTCTGGGCTTCCGGAGCCGCACTTGCGGTCGTCACTTTGGCCGGCCTGCTCGCCAAATCACGTGGCGGCATGATCGTGATGTTCCTCGCGATGCTCGTCGCCGTTGGCCTTTTCGTTCGGCAAAAACTACTCAGCTCCAAAGCGATGTACGTGATCGCTGGCATGGCACTCGTTGTCATCGCTGGCCTTGGCATCCATGGATTTGATCAGGTCCAGCAGGAAATTGATTCGATCACTGCGGTAGCAACCAATGGCTCGCTCGACACGATCGACCAATCGGCGGCGAGACGAAAGATCTGGGCAGCGAACCTCGAAGTCGCCCGCCGCTTCCCGATTCTTGGTACGGGAGTCGGCAGTCACATGGAGGTGTACCAGCGGTTCTTTCCTCACTATTCGCTCGTAAAATATACGCACGCAGAAAGCAGCTACCTGCACCTGCTGACCGAAACGGGAGCCGCCGGTGTCGCGCTCGTTGCGATCGGCATTTTCTATCTGATCTACTGGCTCCGTACGGGTCTGAGTTCGTCCAATCGCGAAGTCGCCACGTACTCGTGTGCGATCACAGCCGGCGTCGCGGTCAGTTTGACGCATTCGATTTTTGATTTCCCGTGGTACATTCCGTCATGCATTGCGATCGCCATCATGTTGGCGGCAGCCGCATGTGGCCTTTGTCAGCATGCCCTGGCAGCGAGAAAATCAGAAACTGACCAAGTCGCCAAATCGACAACCAAACCGCGAACAAGACGCACACCCGTGCCACTTTTTGGCTGGGCCGCAGTCCTGCTTCTCGCGATCGCTGTGAATTCTCACGTCGGCCCGGCGCTCGCCGCGAAAGACTGGATTCGCTACCACAAGATCTCGCTCAACTCGAAATCGTTGATCCATGAACTGGCTCAATCGGCTGGAGATGCCGAGAGAACAGAAAAGGCCAATAGCCGACTCTTCAACACCAGCCGGCGACTGGTCTCTTACCTTGAGAACGTGCTCAAGCACGACCCGAACCATCCACACGCACACGCACGCATGGCAGCGTTGTGCATCGAGCTGTTCAACTACGAACAGCTGAACAGCGATAACGCGATGTCGCTCGCAATGATTCGCGACGCGGCACTCGCTTCGAACTTTGAATCACTCGATGCCCAGAACGCATGGCTCGAAAAAGCCATCGGGCCTTCCCGTCATTTGTTGGACCGAGCCGGCTATCACGCCGCCAGGTCTCTTCAGGTATGCCCGGCTCAGGGCCGGAGCTACCTGCAACTTGGCAAAGTCGCATTTTTGAAGGGTGTCCCGAACGAAGGCGTTAGCGAACTGGAAAACGCGGCGATGCAGGTTCGTCCGTACGATGGAGCCGTGCTGTTTGCCATCGGGGCTCGCGCGGCGCTCAACGGCGATGCGGAAACCGCACTCACCTACTACCGTAAATCATTCGATCTCAGCCGCAGTCACCGAACTGCGATCATCAGCACACTCGCTGGCAGCATGCCGGCTCCGTTCTTCGTCAATCACTTCGAGCCGGACGAAGAGAACATGGAGATGCTGCTCGATTTCTATCGCAAAGTCGGGCAGATGAACAAAGCCCAAATCGTTGGCCCCGTCGTCGTGAACAATCTCGCAGTGCGGGCACAATCGCGTTCGGGAATTCCTTCCGCAACGGTTTGGCATCGCGCCCGTGACATTTGCCGCTACCTTGGCGACACCGACAAATCACTGGTTTGCGCTCAACGAGCCGTCAACGCAGCCCCCAACTGGTACAAGGGTCGCATCGCACTCGCCGAAGAATTGATGGCACAACAAAAATATCAGCAAGCGTATCCCGAATATGTCTGGTGCAAACGGCGACGCCCGCGGGACGGTCAGGTCTTACAAAGAATAGCGACCATCAACGCTCTTTACGCACAACAACAGTACGAAAAATCGACTCATCAGCAGGCGAGTCATCAGCAAGCAATTCATCAGCAAGCAATTCATCAGCAAGTGACTCAGCAACAAGAGACTTACCAACAAGCGATTCAGCAACAGCCGGCCCGACAATCTGCCGGTGACTATCCTTCGACAAACATTGCCAGCCCTTTACAAACGACAACGCAAAAATAGCAAACAACCCATGGCCCGTTGCGTCAGCGAGCGGCGAATCGAAAACCGTTTCGACTCTCTCTCACGCCACAGGCCAACAACAGTGCCACGCGAAACCGCAAATGCGTAACCTCCAAGAACTTATCGACACCGGCAAACGGCGACTTAAACAACGCCAGACGTGGGTCAACGTCCTGCTGCTCGCACCCATCTTCACTGGCGTGTACCTCTTTGCGTGGATGTTGCGTTTCGAAGGGCAACTTGACAACCTGCCGTGGCGACAAGCCACCGTATCACTCGGGTTTATTGTCGCACTCAAGCTCGCCGTTTTTGCTGGCTTTTTCGGCGGCAATAACTGGAGTCGCTATCTGACATTTCATGACCTGGGCACGCTGGCTCAGGCAGCGACGATCAGCTCGATGATCATGCTCTTCGGCGACTTTCTCATCGTGCCAGACCGCGACATACCACGCAGCGTATTCCTGATGGACTGGTGCGGCACGATCGTCGGCATCGGCGCCGTCAGGGCAATGGTTCGCTGGGTTCGCGAACGCGGCAAGGAAATCATGAGCGGTGGCGGCCAACCAGTACTGATTGTTGGAGCCAACGACACGGGCGAAGCTCTCCTGCGGGAGATTCGACGAAACACGTCATTGCCATACCGCGTCGACGGGTTCATCGCCAGCGACTCAACCTCTGTCGGCAGCAAGATCGGTGGCGTTCGGGTGCTGGGAACGACAGAAGACACCTGCAAAATCGCGAAGCGGCATGGGCTGGACCAGGTCCTGATTACGGCTGGCGATTTGCCTGGCAAGCAGGTCCGACAACTTGTTTCTGATGGGAAGCGGGACGGAGTCAACGTTTCGGTGCTGCCTAGTTTCGAACAGCTTCTCAATGGTCGAGTCGGTTTGCGGCCTCGCGAAGTCTCGATTGAAGATCTGTTGCGGCGAGACCCTGTCCAGCTGGAACAGGAGAAGCTTCACACCTGGTTGAAGGGCCGGACGATCCTTGTCACGGGAGGCGCCGGAAGTATCGGTTCTGAAATTTGCCGGCAGCTCTTGCAGTTCGGACCGGCCAAGCTGGTTGTGGTCGATCGCAATGAATGCAACCAGTTCTTCCTCGAACGCGAACTTCAAGCCGACTTTCCTGATGTCGAGCTCGCAATTTGCATGGCAGATGGCTGCGATCCTCGCCGAATGGAACAGGTTTTTGAAGATCACAAACCTTCGGTCGTTTTTCACGCGGCTGCGTACAAGCACGTACCGCTGATGGAAGTCAATCGTGGTCAAGCCGTCAAGAATATCGTATCGCTCACAAAGAACCTTGCCGACCTTGCTGACTCGCACAACGTCGAATCGTTCGTGATGATCTCAACCGACAAGGCCGTCAATCCAACGAGTGTGATGGGCGCGTGCAAACGAGTCGCCGAGCTTTACGTCCAATCTCTTGCCGAGTCATCAAGCTGCCGTTTTGTCACCGTTCGATTTGGAAACGTACTCGACTCGGCCGGCAGCGTGATTCCGATCTTCCGACAGCAGATTGCCCGCGGCGGACCAATCACGGTTACCGACGCGAATATGGTGCGGTACTTCATGATGATCCCGGAGGCTTCGCAATTGGTCATTCAGGCGGGATGCATGGGTGCCGGCGGCGAGATCTTCGTGCTTGATATGGGCGAGCCGGTTCGCATCATGGATCTGGCTCGCGACATGATTCAGCTATCCGGCCTGACCGTGGGTGACGATATCGAAATCGAGATCTCTGGCATCCGACCCGGCGAAAAACTGTACGAAGAATTGCATATTGATGGTGAGCGGCATGTAGAAACGTCGCATCCAAAGATCATGGTTGCAGAATCTACCAAGATGAATCGCTTCGAAATCGTACGAGGCATCAAGCGACTGGAAAATCTCGTCCACATGCCTGGCAACCTGATCATGGACGAGTTGCACCAGCTGATCCCACAACTTCGCCACGCCGAAGTGCTCGGCAAGTCAGTCGAAGAAGTCACCGACGACGCTCCAACCATCTTGCCCTTCAGGCGCGCCGCCTAGCTCAACATACGCTGGCCCAGGCTCTGTGGATCAAATGGAGAACTGCACGTTATCCGTGAGCGGCACGGCGTTAGCCCAACAGCACTCACCTATATACTGAACCGGACGCTAACGCGTGGCGGCTGGTGGGCGTTAAAAATCGTCGTGTTCCTATCAGCCGCCACGCGTTAGCGTCCGGTTTTGTAGTGGTGCCGGTTCGGAGTTATTCGTGCGGTTGAACGGTGGCCAGGGTAGCCGTGGTGGCTATTCGGAACCGTGGGCTCGCTCACCATTGTTCAACAGAGCCTGGAGAAACTGTCGTAGCCGGAGTGGCAACACTTCGGGCTGCACGCCAAAGCAGCCAAAACAAGATTCACCTGAACTGTTGCCAGTCCAGCTACAAAAGTCCGTACACCTCTCGCCGAAACACATCGTCAACCGACACCTCATCGCCTATAGTCTTTCGACGCAACCATGGATGGGCGGATGAACTTCACCGGGCATATAAAAACCACTCTCGCGACAGCCGTGCTTGTCGCATGCGTGGCCGCCCCGAACCAACTCTTCGGTCAATCGACTTTACAAAATTTTCCGTCAAGCGTGACTTTCACAGATGCGGCTTTCACAGATGCATCACCGCAGCTGCCAACTGAGCCGGCCTTCTCTCCCGACCGCATCAAAGAACTCATGCGGCCAACGCTCACCTTCATCTCCGATTGGCAACCGCAACGCGACTCGAACGATGTAGGCATCTATTCCGCCAGTGGCAGAATCAGTTTTCCAACTTACCCGATCTTCGGACCACCGCCGCCCATCATCTCTCCCGGCTTTCGCTATACAAACCTCGACGCGCCCGCACGATTCCGACTGCCATCCGATCTCTACGAATATCAATTGCAACTTGCCTGGATGCGTCGCATTAACGATCGCTGGATGCTGCGATTCATGGCTGGCACCACCTTCGCGACAGATAGTGAAAACACCAGCAGCGACGCGTGGCGATTCACGGGTGGTGCGTTCGCAATGTACCGTCGAAATTCCGTGTGGACGTGGACTTTCGGAGCGATTGCCCTCGGCAGAAACGACTTACCCGTCCTCCCGGCGGTTGGAGTCATCTATCAACCAACGGATCATTTACGATTCGACCTCATCATGCCGCGGCCAAAAATTTCTTGTCTGTTGAAAGACAATGGTGACCGCCAACAATGGGCTTACCTCGGCGCAAGTCTCAATGGAGCAACGTGGGGAGTCGCCAGAGAAATCGCGGACGCCAACAGCGACGCCAACGACATTGACGATCAACTTTCCTATGGCGACGTCCGATTCGCTCTCGGATGGGAATCCACACCCAGACAGGAACCCGGAATCCCCTTCACTCGTGGCCGAAAGATCGGCGTGGAAATTGGATACGCATTCTCCCGCGACTTCGAATTCGAATCGGACGATTCCAACATCTCGCTCGCCGACACACTTTCAGTGCGAGGAACAATCAGCTTTTAGGCGCATTGAAATTTGCCAATCGTTGATCTGGAAGTCTCGCCGATCAATTCCGCCCAGTACGAAAAACGCTTCGGAAGAAGAGCCGGAATATTCCTGCACCAATGGCTGCCGCAAACCAGGCGAATCGGCGGACCCCATAGCCTTTCGCATACGTTTTCGAGCCATCCATCTCTTCGCTGTATTCAAAAAACACGCCGCAATGGGGACATCTTTCTCCCGCACCCAAATTCGCGGGAACGTCCCGATTGCAACTCGAACAGATATAGCCCACTTGGGAAACGCCCGGCTGCGGCCTGCTGTAACGAGTGCTTTCCGGAGCAGGAGCAAGGGAATCGGGAGCAGGGGAATTGCGAGGCGGAGAAGTACGCGACGAATAAGAAGGTGGTGAAGAATAAGAAGGCGACGACACAGGCGGAGGTGTAGAGACTATTTGTTCGGAACGAGCCTGAGCTTCGCGCACGCGCCTCTCGGAATCCTGTCGTGCTTCCCGCATGCGCCGTTCGGCGTCGCGCATGCTGTTTTCGACTTTCCGGTTTGTTTTTGCGACGCGGCGATCATGCTCAGCCTTCGGGCCCTTCATTCGCCGTTCCGCATCGGCGCGAATCTGTTCAGCGGATCGTATACCGGATGGGCCCCTCGCACCACCGGAATCGGCAATTGAGTTATTCGGCGGATCGAAGTGCGCAGGCGTTTCGAGAGCAAGCTCTGCTTCGGCTCGCCTTGCCATTTTCTTTGTCACATACTCCTGATCCTTCGCGGACAGGTTTTCCATGGATACTTTGACTTCCTTGTCCTTGCGAAGAAGAACGACTTTCCCGTCTTCCAGGCGAACAAAGGTCGCTTTGGTCTTGCGGCCCTTTTGATCCTCCCAGTTGCGGTCATGTTCCTTAATCGATTTGGTGACGACGCCGCGAATGAACTCCTGATCTTCCTCACAAAACTTCGCGAACGGAACCTCGACGACCCGGGTGCCCTTCTTCAGGCAAACCACTCCATCTGTAACTCGCACGAATCGGGCGGTGATTTTGTTTCCGTCGATGTCGGTCCAATGACGAGCCTGCGAAGTTGCACATGTGCCAACAGTGAGGGCAAAAACAACGATTGCGAGACGGGCATTTTTCATCGAAATTGCAAACGGCGAAATCATGGCGTGCGAACCGGGAGAAGACACGGAAAAGGAATTCCCAGCTTAAGCTTCCCTGTCCAAATTGCAAACTACATTTCAAAATCACTCATCCAGCTGCCTTGACGTCCGCGTTTTGCGAAACTCGCCGAGGCCGGCAATACCGAATTTGCGGCCTGCGGAAACCTGGCCGGGACTTTGAAACCTGGAAACCACTTCCAGGCTAAGGCTCATAGCCCAGCAATCGGTTCTGAATTCGAAACAACGAGTCAACAAGCACGCGTGGCGATTGCGACTGACCGTGAATAATGCGGAACGAGTCCTGAGTGATGCGAACCTTCTCATCGCAATCCTCGAGCGACACTTCGCACCACGTTAGATGGCGGTCGTAGTCAATCCAGACGCGCTCGTCCTCAATCGACTCAACGCGATCGACTACTTCTTCGAGGTCGATCGGTGTATCAGGTGCAAACTCGACGATGTCGAAAACCTCACCGAAGGCCTCGGCGAAATTTTCGGTTAGCACCTGATCGAGATCCGTGATCTGCGAAATATCCCGTCTCCAAACGACCTCTTCCGCGACTTGCTCATCCTGCGAGACTGAACTCACGTAACGAAAGTACGGCGTCGTAATCGCACCAGAACCGGCGTCCCAGTCGGTGGATTCAATCTCGGCCCGCTTGAACCGAAAAGCGGAACGCAATGCCGCAAAGACCCGATCGAGATCCTCTCTCACCGGTTGCGCCGCAATCTTGGCCACGAAGGCTTCCGTGCGCGAATTGACTTCGTCTGGTACCTTGTGGGTTTTCTTGTTGAACGCAGGCAATCGCCGAACCTGATCACGCTGGTAATGGACCAGCGACACGTTCTTCAATCGCTCGGATGATTTTTGGGGATCCGTTGGTGACATCAATTGCCAATAAATGATTGATTATCTAATTGATTAGAGCGGGTCGACGCAGGAGCAGCGGTCAGGCGCATCAACCCTGACACCCAACCGATGCGCCTTTATTCTGCCAAATGCACGAATGAAGCGCAAGCCTGGCAAAGCCGCAATGCTGAAATAGCGAGTATCGTTACGCGTTGCAGCCAACCCATGAAATAGCGACTGAACAGACTGGTGTTCCGATTTGTACGCGCAACGCCCGGCCTAATTTGAAAAGCCGTCCGCAAATCGGCGGCGATCATCTGATTAACGGATGCGACACCCTCGCTATTTTCGGCGAGGCAACATGCAACTCAGTGCGAGCAACAAGAGCAGTGGCCCAGCCGGCTCGGGCACAGGGGTAATATCCGACGATGTAAATTTGTTTGCATTCCACAAGTTGAAATCGGAAGTATCCGTGACACCATCACCATTAAAGTCACCATGATCCCAACGCCCGGTGGAAGTGAACTTCCCGCCATTCCAAAGATTGAAATCAGCCACATCGACGACTCCGTCCAGGTTGGCATCACCACTCCGGAATGGCGAATCGAATCCCGCAGCGTACGCAGCCTGATCCAGCCACGCGTTGATGTCATCGCCGTCGATGATCCCGTCGCCTGTCAAATCAAACCCGGGATCTCCGCCGGTTACGCCGGCTTGCACGTCGCCCTCAGCAAGCATCTGATTCATGTCTGCCGCATCACACGTCAGATCTCCATCAAAGTCGCATTCGAACGAGACTTGTTGAAACTCAAATTGCCCGAGTGAATTCGGCCCGACTAACTGCCCGCTTTCCGTCGTTATCAGGGATATTGGCTCTGGCGGATCGTTCTGGGGACCGAAAAGCGACCAACTATCGTTCGCACTTCGTGTCCCGTTGTCGTAAGGAAACAACTCGACGACTTGATTGGTAATCCAGCCGTTGGAATCGGCGAGAGGAAGACTATCGACGCCGACGAACCAGTCGGGACTCGGCCCCAGCATCGTTGCCAACGTTACCAAAGGGTACGCGTCGTCGACTTCGAATTGCACAGTGGTGTCAAGGCAGCGACTGTCCGTCGTCTCACTCGGGCAGAACCACCAGTCCCAATGGAAAGATCCGAATGCCTGACCGACGGCTGCTGCCGCATCAATCTCGGCAACGAGATCCGTCGTAAGCCCTGTTTCAGCCATGAGCGTTGTACCGGGGCTGGCAAGTTCGCCTTCGCGCCAGAAGTGTGTGGACGAGTCGTGACTGCCACCGCCCAACCAGGAAAAATGCGCGGCGGGTGGAAACAGTCCCGGATGAGTCGTCGTGCTCCACGTGTTGTTTACGATCAACTCAAAGCGGGCTCGCTCGCCGCTGGCTGTCGACAAAGATGCGGAAATTACGACCGTCGCGAGAATGAAACTCAGGACGCGGCTGGTGGCTGGTTTCATAGTTTTTCTCCAGCAGATAAGAGGGCAAGTTCTTGCCACCACATAATAGCCGAAATCTCAAAGACCAACATCCAGCTTTCTGGCCAAAAGCGAAACAGGCCCGGTCGGCTTGCGTCAGCCTGCGTTCGGTGAACGCGGTAGTGGACGAAGCAACGAGTCCAGTCATTTACCCACATCGCAGGACTCGTTGCCTCGTCCACTACCCCGAAAGTTAATCTAACTGCCGCCGATCCCAAACTCCTGAAGCAGTTTCGCCGGGACACCAATGTCCACAACAGATAGTTCACCAACGACTTGCTTCGCGTCGTCAACCAATAGCCCGGGTTTGGCTGCGACAAAAGTACAAGTATGCGTGGCGCGAAACGTTGGGTTCTGGATTCTTCCGGTGTCGCAATCGAGTCCGCTCGGGAGATCCAGCGCCATTTTCCTGGCCTGATTCGTCGAGTTACAGCAAGTGATCAAGTCGCCCATTGGTGGTCTTGGGCGTCCTGCCGCTCCTGTCCCAAGCAATCCATCGACGATCCAGTCGGCGGCATCAAGCTCTCGCTCAAGTCGCGCCCAGTCACCAAAGTCGCGATCGATATACTCGATCGGCAGTCCGCCAAGCACGGCAATATCGTGATTCACTTTGGCGTCGCCGGAAAATCCACCTGGTTTGGCGCAGCTCAGAATGAGGACTTCGTGCCCTCGCGATTGCAAAAGCCGTGCGATGACAAAACCGTCTCCCGCGTTGTTACCTTTACCGCAACAGATAACGACGTGTCCCTGAATTCCGATCGAACACATCACGTCCGCGACGCCCCGACCGGCGTTTTCCATCAAGACAAGGCCAGACATGCCATATCGTTTGATGGCAATCTCATCGACTTGGCCGACCTGTTCGCGTGTAAGAGTTTTCATGAACGGTTCTTCGCTCAGTACGCGACCTAACGCTTCAGCACGTTGCTGATCAGCTTCAAGGCGATCAGGGCGCACGCAACATTACCAAGCCAGACTGCGTACTGCGGCAACACGCCCTCTTTGGCTTGTTGAACACCGAACTCAAAGAGCGGGTAGTAGATTAACAGGATCGGCATGAAGACCTTGAAGAAGATAGAAACAAAGTCCGCCTGCTTCTGGCCTTTCTCGATCGCCCACGGGGCGCCAACGAGCATAAAGAAAAAGCAACTAAAACCGTTCGCCCAACGACGCCACGGTTCGGTACGCAGCCGGTTTAACCGATAACGTTCCTTTCGCAACTGCTTACGATCGTCATTCCATTCTGGCGCACTCAATCCGTGCAAGTCGCCGGTGATCAACTGGAACGCGGCGGTCGTTGCAAGGTCATACTCCATGCGGCGAATGCTCTGCTGCTGAAGGCCGCGTGCTTCGGGAATTGCACGCAGCGCAAAATCTGAAGGGCTCTCATCACGCGGCTTGTTGATCGCGCTGGATTCGATTTCGTAAACCCGTGTTCCCGGCAACACAAATGCATTGCCGTTGGGATCTTCGCCACTTCCGCCGGACAGCACGATCCCCAGCGAACCGTCATCAGGATTGCGGCGAAGCTCGGCGTCTTTTGCCGATACGCTCCAGACTCCACCCTTTTCGTCCTGAATTGACATGATCGGCAAGATCAAGCGATGACCGACGACGTCACGAACATTGATGGAAAAGCGATCGGTGCTGTACGAGCGTTGCGTTCGCAATTTGCCGTACGCAATCTGCTCGATCGATTCGGTAATGACGGCTCCCGCCCCTGCCCTGCCCCACGAAACGGCCATGTCGTTCATCCACACCGCAAAGAAGCTGATGAGCACGCCCAAAAAAAAGATGGGGGCCATCAATTTCCACGGCGAAATCCCGATTGATTTGATGGCGACAATCTCCTTGTCGCTCGACATGCGCCCGAACACGACGCAGGTCGCGAGCAGTGCGGCAGCGGGCACAGAGAATCGCATCGAGTCGGGGATGATGAATGGCAAGATGCGAACGATCGGCCCAACCCCGAGGCCTTCCTTGACGGCCGTTCCTCCAATCAGCATGAGAAGGAAGAATACCGTCATGCCAAAGAGAGTCAGCAGGAATACGGTCAGGTATTCGCGGAGAATGTATCGAGTCAGTATGGCCATCACGTGGCAACTGTAGCAGTTTGGGCGGTCTGAATTAACTGCATTTCAAGAGCTAGCGGAGCATGGCCCTGGCCGGTGGAGGGAATGCTGGTGACCCGTTAGCTGCGTTCTCACGGGCCGGGGACACGCCACAGTTCGTATTACAGGCTCGCGCGAGTTCGCTGCTGAACAAGATTCGCAAGGAATGTGCTTGCATCCACCAGCGATTCGAATGCGGCTGTCTTGTCACCAGCGCCGTTTCGCTCGCGTGCTTTTTCCAGATGCTGGTCAAACTCCGCCCATTCGGAATTCCACTTCCGCTCGACCGCCGATGCGCGACCGCTGGCAAGTATGTCGAGAATGGTATCGAAGAACCTGGGTGGCGCGACCACCTGAAACGATCGGTGCGGACCTTTTCCCAGTCGACGGCCACCGCCAAGTCGCACACCGGTGGCTCCCAACAAGTCGGCCTTCTGCACGCCGATCACAAAGGCAAGGCAAACGAATACGACGGCGGGAAGGATGGACCAACTCCACCCATTGGCGACTCCCAATGCTGCCGCAAGCAATCCGCTGACACCCAGTGCGATCCACCACGCTGGATGCAGCGGCGGTCTTGGACCGGACGGGCCTCCAATCGTTAACGGCGCGGCGCCCACATGGCTGGTGACCATTTCGTTTCCAACAACCGCCGCTGAAACAATGGTAATGTTGTCCGGTCCGCCTCGCAGATTGGCGAGATTGATCAATAACGTGGTCGCCTTTTCGACGGGCAGCACCGACAACGCAGCACCGATCTCGGCATCGGCGACTCGACCAGTCAGACCATCGCTACACAGTAGAAACTTGTCGCCATGCTGAGTAGGAAACGGCCCTTCAAGATCGACTTTGACGGTAGGTTGTGGCCCCAGAGATCTTGTGATGACATTCTTTGGAACCTGGTTCTCTTCTTCCTTGCTGGAAAGCTGGCCGGCTTCGCGCATTTCCCAGACAAGGCTATGGTCGAAGGTTAGTTGCTCGATTTTCTTTCCGCGCAGTCGATAAACCCGACTGTCACCAACATGGCCGGCAATGGCGCCCTGAGGCAGTAGCAGTAACGCGCTACAAGTCGTTCCCATGTTGTGGAAATCAAGGTTGGCTTCGCCGCGGCGATGAATCTCGTCGTTGGATTCACGAATTGCCTTCTCCAGCGCTTCGGGAGGAGACATTTGATCGCTCTTGCGATAAATGTGAACCACATTGTCGACCGCGAGTTTGCTGGCGAGTTCGCCCGCGGCGTGGGCTCCCATGCCGTCCGCAACAACCAGGAGATGACCGTGCTCCAACCAGTCGTCTTCGTCGGCGGCGAGTGAGATTGCGCATGCGTCCTGATTGTTTGCACGACGCATTCCCACGTCGCTGCTAGCGACGTGATCCAGACTCGCCGACCAATCGTAGGAACTTGCCGCCATCTGTTACCAGGGCCTGAGCGTAAAGATACGTGTTCCAGCATTCTAGCCACCAGGCAATCTTCACGGTAGGCGCAAGTGCTCCGCCACGCTGCGCGAGATCATGGCGAATTGGAGCCGAATTGGTGCCATGTCGCCTTTCGCTGGTGCCTTTCGCTGGTGATATGGCAACTACATCACGGGCTTTCTATACTCCCCCGGCAATCCAGTAGCAATCCAGTGAGGATTGTCGAGCGACGAGACCGGAGAATCTGGTTTGCGACAAATTGGCGTACGCAAGTGCGCCGCCGATCGCGAATTCCGAACACTGATCGAACAGCGTTATGACGGGGAACCTTTTACGCAATCTAATAGTGATCACGCTCTTTGTGGCGTGTTTCGGCGGTTGTGTGCGACGACGCATGACCGTGCGGAGCAATCCACCGGGCGCGATGCTGTATATCGACGATCAACAAATCGGCCAGACGCCGGTGGCGACGGATTTCATTTACTACGGGACGCGGAAGATCAAGCTCGTCAAAGATGGTTTCGAGACCATGACGACTTATCAGACCATCGCACCACCGTGGTATCAGATCCCGCCGTTTGATTTCGTTTCAGAGAATCTGATTGGGCGGGAGATTCGCGATGAACGCATCCTCGATTTCAATCTTCAGCCGCAACGAGTGATTCCGGCGAATGAGTTGCTTGGTCGAGCCACCGGATTGCGGCAATCTAGCGTGCAGGGTTTTGTGGCTCCGACGCCACAGAATACGTTCTCACCGGTGCCGGTCTATGACGGTGTGATGAGCCCTCAGCCTGGTGCACCGCAAGAGGCCGATCCATTTCTTGGGTGGTGAAGCAGATTTCAGATTTGAGATTTCGCAACTCGCAACTCGCAACTCGCAACTCGACACTCGCAACTCGACACTCGCAACTCGCAACTCGACACTCGACACTCGACACTCGACACTCGACACTCGCAACTACGAATCCAAAGACATCCCACCCACACTGCTGACAAACACGACCCGGTCCAGCCCGCCAACAAGCGTCTCCATCCGTTCGAAGAACTCAATCTCGTCGCCTTCTTCCGGTGGCTCGAACCCCATTAACGTTAACGCGGCGTTGCGCGATACGGATTGAATCGTTAGCCGTGGGTCTTCACTCACGACGACTTTGGAAACGGCATTGATTCTCGAACGCTTGATAAGCTCGTCCAGATGTTCGGCGACTTCTGACGCGCCCGCCTCGTTCTCGATCGTGCGAAGTAACCGAATGGTTCGTGTTCGCCACGATGCGTTCCGAGTCAGCAAATGAGCCAACAGCAACATCAGTTCGCCGTTCTTGCGACCGCGCCACCAGATATCCACCGTTCCCGGCGGAACCTCCCAGGCATCGTCAAAGTCATCTGTAAATCTGGCAACGACAATACTTCGTTTCAATCGGGCGACGGTTCGCAGTATCCCACCAAACGCAGCAACTCGTTCGCGACTTCGCGTCCACCCGAGCATCACGGTATTTGGCCGCAACGCTCCGAGTCCTTCGACTTGGATTAGTGATTTGATGCCATCCGTCAGCTCATCGGAAACAAGGACTCCGGTGAATGCTTCCAGCTTTTGTTCCTTGATCAAGTCGCGAAGGATGCGTTCCTGATTCTCTCGCCGCTCAAACTGCTCCTCGATATCGCCGATGATTACCTGGCCCAGGGTGAGAATGCCGTGCCCGGAGGTGAACCTGTGCCCGTAGACCGCGAGGTGAGGACGATTCCAGCCGGCTCCGCTCATCGCGAGCACAATTGGTCGCCAGTTCTTGGGGTGCTGCAGTTCTCCCTCAAGCTTAAGCAGGTTCCTTCGGGTACGTTCGAAGAGTAAACCGCTCTGCAGATCACCCCAACGAGCTTCGACTTCGCTACTGCTGATATACCAGTGCAGTACACCGATCACGGTGATCGCGATCAGTGCCCACTGCCAGTTGATCAGAAACATCACCGCGATACAGCCAGCAGCACCCAGTAGCGAAGTGCTCCAGTGGCAGTACTTGAACCGCGGGCGATAGCTGGGATTCTTGACGATCGATTCGTAAAACGTCGCGAGATTCAACAACCCGTACGTAATCATGAAGAACATCGTGATAAGCGGCGCGATAGTGTTCAGGTCCGCAAGCAGGATGCAAATCTGCGCAATGATAAACGTGAGCACGACGGCTCGGCGAGGTTCTGAGCTGGGGCCACTGCCGACTCCGAGAAATCGCAGCCAGCTGAACACATTGTCCCTCGCAAACGCCTGCAGAATGCGTGGGGCGCCCATCATGCTTCCGAGCGCTGATGAAAGCGTGGCCGCAAAAACACCGGCCGTAATAAGCAGTGGCGAAACCGCGATGCCTGACATGACGAGTGTGTCTGTCGCTGCGAGTGTGGTCGCGTCGCGCGAACCAGCGAGCAGAAATGCCTGACTGAAGTAAACGATGGCGGTCACAATGACCGCGGCCATCGTGCCCCACGGAATCGACTTGGCAGGATCTTTTAGATCTCCCGACATATTCGCACCGGCCATGACGCCCGTTACCGCGGGGAAGAACAACGCAAAAACGGTAAAGAAGTTTTCGCCCGGCGAGTAATGCGGAGTCAAATTGGCGGTAAAAACCGAGCTGTCAAACGCCGCGATG
>CALHZT010000025.1 GCA_938040995.1 uncultured Pirellulaceae bacterium
CGTCAGCTGCCGGGTGCTCAGGGCGGTCCGAATACTCATTGCCGACACCTTTGCGCTGCCGGTTGAATGCTTGCACGCTGATTACAAATTTGCCAGCCATCAGCGATGCACCACTGCATGGTATCGATTTCGAACGGGCAACTCGGGTCGACCTTGTCTACAACGCGGCGATCATCGAGCCACAACACCCGGCAGCTTACGCCGCCGGCTCGCCTGAACCGATCGAACAGTTTCCACCCGGCGGCTTACGCCGCCGGCTCGCCTAAAACGTCGTGAGCAGTATTGCCGCAGCATGCTCCTCGGTTGACGACGCGTCACGCG
Source organism: uncultured Pirellulaceae bacterium (assembly GCA_938040995.1). Lineage (GTDB taxonomy): Bacteria > Planctomycetota > Planctomycetia > Pirellulales > Pirellulaceae > CALHZT01. The sequence goes on from CALHZT010000025.1 coordinate 322, forward strand.
TCATCATCGTCGAGCAAAAATTCAAAGACTGGAAACTGCGATCCATTGACAATGGAACTACTGGTTGCCAGTTGCAGACCGAAGTTGACGGCGGATGTGTTCTGATTCGACGCCACATTCACCAGAATGGATCTCGGAGTTGTCGGAGCGTGCGTCGTTCTTCTTTCGACGCGGATTGATTGAGCACCCGTGTTCACATCGGTCAGTCGATAAAAACCAGTCGTTGTGGTTGTCGTTGTAAAATTCTCGAATTGGTCGCGATAACCATTTCGGTTCGAATCTACGTAAACCATCCACCCAACGAGTCCCGACTCGCCGGCGTCCCGATACCCATCCGCGTCAGTATCACTGAATATAAATCCGGTCACCGATCCGGTTCGCCGCAGCTGCTGGCCAAAATTCACACCCGTCGTGGTTGTGTTCCGCCGCACAACCACCTCCCGATTGCCCTGGCCAGTTGGTACATGAGTCGACGGTTGCTCAATGCGAAGCATTTGACGCCGCGCAGCGACATCACTTAACCGGTAAAAACCCGTTGACGTCGTGGTGGTTGCGTTGAGCTCGTTCGGATCGCGATAGCCGTTTCGGTTGGAATCGACGTACACGGTAAAACCAACCAGCCCCGATTCGCCCGGATCACGAATCCCGTCCGCATCGGTATCACTGAAAATGAATCCGGTAACGTCTCCGGTGCCGAGCGGGCTCTTCCCAAAGTTCGTGTTGGTTATTGTTTGTCCTGCGCGAACGGTCACGCGTCGACCCGTTCCAAACGTTGGCTCGTGAAATTCCTGCGACTCAACACGAATGGTAGTGCCGCCTGCGACAAGATTGTCCAACCGGTAGAACCCGGTATCGGTATCCGTCGTTGTCGTTGGCTCGATCGCTTCGCGCGTGCCATTGCCATTCAGATCGGCGTAGACTGTCCACCCGTTGAGACCTGGTTCGCCGGCGTTCCGTCGATTGTTCGAGTTGGTGTCTTCAAAGATAAATCCACTGATCGAACCAGTCGCACCGCGCAGCTGCTGGCCAAAGTTCACCGCCGTTGTGGTTTGGTTATTACGCACCAGCGCCGTCTGCACTCCGCCATTGGTTGCTTCATAGCGAGGGTCCTGCTCGATGCGCACGAGCTGCTCCCGGCTGTCGACGTTTCTCAGTCGATAGAAACCAGTGCTCGTCGTTGTTTCTGCTGCAACCTCGTGAGCATCACGGTAACCGTTTCGATTCGAATCCACATACACAGCCCATCCGTTCAGTCCACTCTCGCCGGGATCTCTGGTTCCATTGGCGTTCGTGTCACTAAAGATAAATCCAGTGATATCACCGGCCAGCATTTGTCGTGGCTCGAGTGTTTCCATTTCGAGTTGCAGAGTTCGCCTGGATCGTGAGTACTTTTTCATCGTGATCTTCCTCAATTGGTGCCAGTCAAAATCCCACTAACGCGATACGGCGAACGCCGTCGCGCCGGAACGGCGTAGATTATAGTTAGATCCGCCAGCCTTGCGACCACCCTGTGTCGCTGAGAATCAGGTGGCTTTTGCGTGACAGTTACAGTTGAAATCGCCCAGCGGCCAGTTCAGCGAGAAAATCAAGATTGCTTTGCAACATCAAGCCAGATTTGACCATTTCTTCCGGTGACCACCAGTAGATCCCGGCGACTTCTTCCGGATTGGCGACGATTGTTTCATCGGATGGAATCTCCGTCAGCCACCAGGCGATATTGACGTTCCGATGCGTGCGGCTGCGCCACAACCGGCAAATCGGCTGTGGCGAAGTAATGCCGACTTCTTCGTGCAACTCCCGCACGAGTGCTTCAATTTCTGATTCACCCGACTCGATCCCGCCGCCCGGGAAACAGCAGGCTCCGGGAGCCGATTCGGTCAACGCCCGCTTCACGACAAGGAATCTTTCGTCCCGGATGATGATTCCAACAACAGCCAACCGCTCGGGAAACTGCTCGGCGGAAACGTTGCCTTTTTTCAACATCTCGTCAGTCATTCGTCGACAAATCCTTGAAAATCAGAACAGACGGGCGCGTTTGCAGGCCAGTCACTTGTCAATGGAAAATTATTTGGTAGCCATTTCAGGTGCACGCAAATCATACTGAGACAACCAACTTGATCTACAGCCTGATTCTTAAGAGCCGATTGTATCGTGACAAACCGAACCGATGGTGGCAAAGCGCTACTACTCTCCATTGTTCTTGGCGGACTGGTGGCTGTTCCTTCACTGGGGCAGCAGCAATCGGCGACTCCGACTCGAAAAACACGCAAGGCCACGATTGTTGGCCGCAAGAAAGTCGTGCGCAAGTACAAGAACGACTCGCCTCGTGAAGCATACGAGCTGCAAAAGTATTCAAACGGCAATTCAATCAAGGACGGCATGTACACGTCGTGGTTCCCGAACGGCAAGATAAACCGCAAGGGGATGTACACGCTGAGCAAGAAGTCCGGCGTGTGGGTGTTCTATTTTGAAAACGGGAAAGTCGCCAAGAAGGGCGCTTACGTAAAGAGTCAGCCCGATGGTAAATGGACGGTCAACAAGGAAGACGGGGAGCCATTACGAGTAGAATTTTACAAGGCCGGCAAGCCCGAGGGGAAGTGGGTGATCTACGGCGAAAAGGGGCACGTGTTTCGGGAAGTCGATTACAAGGATGGGAAGCGACATGGAGAGGTTCGTGAGTATTACCCGGGTGGCGAGCTTCGTTTCGTCATGGAAATGAAGGAGGGCAAAAACCATGGCCAAACTGTTTCCTGGTACCCTGACGGAAAGAAGCTCTCCGAAGAGAATTTTACCGATGGAAATCGCAATGGCCGCGTGATCAGTTGGAGCAAAGAAGGAGACGTCGTTCACTACGTCGAGTATGTGAACGGCAGCCAGCTCGACGAGAAGCAACAGACTGCTTCTGCAAAAGCGCCGGAACCCATTCCGACGCCACCGTCCGATAGCGACAGTGAGGGAGCTGCGAAACCTGATTCGCTGTAAGAGCGAGTTGACCGGTCAAAAAGAAAGCGGGAGCGATTTTGTGAATCGTCCCCGCCACTTTTATGGATATCGACTACTTTCTTCTTCGTCGGATTCCCACGAATAGCAACGAACCGATTGCCAACCCGATTAGTCCTGTCGGTTCCGGAACGATCGTCAGCGAATCGGAACTGAACGAGGGAGCTGTCCACTCGTTGGTGCCGATTATCGTCATAAAGCCGTTCGTTCCATCAGCCGTCAGGACGCCTTCGCTTGTTGCCTGCAACCCAAGAGTGAATATCACTTCACTGAGGTCTGATGGGGCGGCAGATCCGATGGAGGCGAGCCCCGTCGCGTTCGGAGTCCCCGGGAGCGGGAGTTCTTCACCTTCAAAACTACTCACACTTGCCAGGGAAGCGTCGAAAGCGAGGTCGAAATACGCAGCGGTTGCGTAAGTTAGGGGGTCCTGCGTTGTCGTTGTTGCACTGGCAACCAGCTGAAACGACTGTCCGATTGCGATCTCATCAATCGACATCCCATTCAGGTCCTGGAAATCGAAAACGACGACCCCTGAGCCATTTATTGCAACCGTGCCCGCGGGGACGCCCGGTTGCGTTATCATGGCGTTGCTGATCGAAACCAAGTCAAGTGGCGAGATGAACCCGTCGTTGCTTACATCGAAAAAAGGCGGTGGACTCGCGACGCTGGGCAGCACGCCACCGGAACTGACTTGGGGTACAGTCAGTTCACTCAGCACTATGTGGTAGTCGTCCCAAAAGTTCAGACCGTCCCCGTTCACGTCATTGGGATCCGCTGTGTTGTGCCAGGATTGTGCAACCGCCGGCTGGCTAAAGACCTGCAGGGCGAAACCTGCGATTAGAAGCAGCGCGACGCGCGCAGCTTTGGCGTAAAAATTCTTCATTCTCTGTTCTCCGTGTTATCTGTTCCTGACTACCGGGGGGGTAGCCGACGCGTGACCGCAAGTTGATGAGGATCGGTTCGAAAATCGTTGGCGTGGTTTGGGCCACGATTCTCCACTTACACATACGAAAACCAATTCGTTTGCGACAAGCAAACCAGAAAAAAATTCTGATCACGTCATCCGCGATCGCCAAGTGAAGCATCCACCGTCATGTTCCGATGTTCCAGGTCGGATGACGTTCCCGTTCTGAATGCCTCGTTCCGTAGCGTGTTGTCGAGCTTACCTAATAAGCGACAGAACAGAAAATCTAACGTCAAACGCCCGGGAAAAGGTAGCTTTCGCGCGGGCAAGGGGCTGGCTAAATTTTTCGGCGGCAAACTGACTTGTTTCGCTTTGCGGACAAACACCGAAAATTTGTGCCTGCCCCTCTCGAACCCTGGGAAACGTAAATATCCGTGAACGGTTACGGGAAAAGGCAGAACTATGGTTCCAGCCGATCAAGATTTCGCATCCCGGAACGCAGCGGTATCCACGTGACAAAGACGCCGATCGCCGCAGTGAAAAGCCCCGACAAGAGCACGAAGGCAAAGCTGCCGGGCGTGATCCATTTCAACGGCGTATACCAGCCAGATTCGATGGTACCGTCGGTGTTGTGCATCCAGACGCAAGTCGCCACGCCATTCACCGTAACAACGAGCAGGATGAACACCACGCTCGCCACAAGCGTCATGGTGCCTCCGAATCCAGAAGATATCTTCGCGGGCGATGGTTCGCGCAAGTCAGGAAACTGGGCCCCCAGTCCAACGGCGATGCCACAAAGTCCGCAACATTGGGCGATGCACGCGAGCTGGTGCATCCACAGAATCGCCAGCGAACGATCGGCGAAGTCGAGCATCAAGTCGCTCAACAACACGAGCAAAGAGCAGGGGAGTAGTGAAATCGAGCACGCGAAGAGGAACTTGCCCCAGACAATGTCGGCTCTCCGGATTGGCAGCGTTCCGAGTATCCAGAATCGCCTGCCTTCAAGGCTGATCAGTGGGAAAATAAACCTGGTCGTGAACGAAGCCAGCAATAATCCGATGACGGCGACATTCAGGTAACCGACGACCATCATCCACGCTCGAAAATCCGAACCGTACTGCAGCCGCCGGATATTGAGAAAATAGAACGTTAGCAATCCGAAGAAAATCGCCAGCTGCGACCACTGCATGGCATCACGGCGGAACACTTTGAAGTCTTTCACCAGCAACAAACGCATTGCCTCTGGCAATGGCCGGCTGGCGACGCTGACAAAGTGGTCGAACCAGCCACCCTCGGCTCGCCGCGCCCGCGACTCGGTCCCGGCGACTCGATTCACGGCGGTATAAAGTAAACGATTGCCGATAGAGCCGACACACAGGTAGAGGACCATCGCAGTCGAGCTTAACGTGGCGAGAAATCCGAGGCTCTCGACCCACGACTTCCGCTCGCCAAGTGCCGCAGGATGGGCGGCTTCGAGAAGTCCCGTACTCAACCACCAGCTGGGAAGCCATGGTTGCTCGGCGTATTGCATCTTTGAAAGCATGCCCTGAAACCACTCGATCGTCATGCCGTTGTCCCCGTCGAGGTTGCGAAGGATGGCAACCACGAGAACGGCGATCGCTGCGATCGATCCGGCAATGACGCCGATCGTCGTCTGGCGTCGAAATTTTGGAAAGTAACGGACGATGCCCAGACACGCGATGCACCCGATACTCACCGGGATGAACGCGAACGCGAGGAGGAACGGCAGAATCAGCAGGTAAAAGTACCACGGCGAACCAGATGTCGTACCGTAAGCGAGCAGCAATGGACTGCCGAGCAGGATGAAGCCCCAGCAGCTGATGATCAGCGACTCTTGCCATCTATAAATGACAATTCGTTCCGGGCGGACTGGACAAGTCAGCAGGAACTCCGTTTCGCGACTGCGGAAGAGAAAGCTGTAAAACAGGATGCCGGATGACATCATGATCATCGCGAGCAGCGTAAAGTAAAAGACGTTAAAGATGGCGTGAACGGTGGCGGCTCGCGTTCCTTCGTGCGTAATCATGCTGCGCATAATCTGGAAGCCTTCCCGGAACAGGAAGAACATGCCAATCCAGAAGATGACCGTCAGCAACAGGATCAGCGAGGATCGCAAGCGGGCCTCCTGAAACGACTGCCGAAACAGCGTTCGCAGGATTCGTGAACGCAGCCGCGAAAACAAACGGGCTTCGGCCGCCGGTGGCAGGTGGTCCGGCGACGTATCGGTGGCTTCGATCGAGCGAGTTGGGATTGCGAGGTCACTCACTGCTTCACCTCATCGTGGGTCAGTGTTTCCTCGTTGGTCAGTGTGAGAAACAGGTCTTCCAGTGACGCGTTTTCGGAAGTTTGACCGTTTGCTTTGAGGTGTTTTTTGAGTTCTTCGCAGGTTCCAAGGAAAAGCAGCTTGCCATGATTGATGACTCCAATCCGGTCCGCGATTTCCTCGGCCACGGTGAGTGTATGAGTCGACATAAAGACTGTTTTGCCTCTGGCAGCGCGGCGCTTCAGCAGGTCTTTGACCAGTCGCATGCTCTTTGGATCGAGTCCAACCATCGGTTCGTCCAGAATGACTACGGCGGGATCGTGGATCAGTGCAGCCGCAAATGCGACTCGTTGCTTCATGCCATGGGAGTAGTCTTCCGTAAGCTTGTCGTAAAACTCCGTCAGATTGAAGTTTGCGGCTTGCTCCTCAATCGACGCGGTTGCATCGTTTGGTGAGAGGCCGTGCATGTCCGCGACGAAACGCAGGAATTCGCGGCCCGTCAGCTTGTCATAAAGCTCGGGCTGATCGGGTACGAACCCGATGCTACGTTTGGCATCTCTCGGGCTCGACATAACATCGAAACCGTTAAGTTCAATCGTGCCAGCCGTCGGGTGCAACAAGCCGATCATCATCTTGATCGACGTTGTCTTGCCGGCTCCGTTAGGACCAAGGAATGCGAATATCTCACCCGGACGTACTGCCAGATCGAGATTGCTGACCGCGACCTTTTCACCGTAGTGCTTTGTTACGCTGGAGAATCGAATCATTCGGTTTCACTTCCTGAATTGTCCTGCTCATTTTGAGCAACTCGATCAAAAATGAGTCTTGCTTTGCCGAGCGTGAGCTCCTGCTTGAGGACCTCACCACGGTTGTCCACCCACATGCGACTGGTGTCGGATCGCGAAGCCGTCAGGGCTCCCGTCACGTCCCGCATTTCAATGACGAACACCGGGACAGCTTCACCGTTCCACGGCAAAATGTCTTTGCCGATGACTTCGGATTCAATTTCCCGATAGGGACTGTTCGGCGGAAACGCCCGATAGACTTGCGATTCCCATTTTTGACCTACCGAGAGGTTTCGAAACTGGGCTTCGGGAGTCAGCCAGTTGGTGACGTTGGCGTCGGCCGGCAAGTCGAACGACTTTTTGAAGAGCGATTTGGTGTTCGAGCCGGTTGCACTGGCGAACGAGCCACCAGGAAAGACGCGGACGTGAAGCTGCTGGTCGGCGACTCGCCCTTCCAGCCTGATGACTTCGCCGAATTCCTGAAGTTTGACTTTCGAAATAATTCGATCGAGTGATCCGAATGGGTCGAAGTGCGAAACGCTTTTTACGGATAGCTCGGTTTGCTTGTCCAGTCGGTCGAGTGGAACCAGCTTCATCAGCATGCCAAAACTGCCGAATAGCTCGTTCCCAATTTCTCGAATTGGCAACTGGTCGAACTCGACGTTACTGTGGATCGTTCCATTGCCGAGTTCGTCGATATCGACCTCATTCGAGGCGTTTCCGATTGTTTTTGATTTCCAGGAAATTCTCCAGGAATCTTTCTTGGGGAAATTTTTTTCTCCCGGTCGTATGACGCGGCGATCCGGCTGTTTGGGAGCGAAGTATTTCGGCGCGATGCGTGTCGATGCCAACCATGACATCGAAACTAGCCAGAAGATCAGAATGAGTGTGCGAATGAGGCGATTGTGCATGATTTCATTTTACGCAATCGGCCCGGTCAAGAATGATTCGGGCGGGAATCGCCGAAATTTGGGTAAGGTTGCGATGCTGGCGAGTGAGAATATTTCTTGGTTTGGTCCGTGACGGTACCACGATGCTGTGCCGCTGTTGAATGGCAATTTTCAAAACGCTAAGTTCGATGCAGTCGAATTTTCATGAATCAACTGGAGAATTTTTATGGTGACATATTATTCGCAGTCATGTCCCGTTTGCGGCCGCACGCTTCAGGTTCGCGTGCAGTATCTGGGGCGGCAGATTTCATGTCGACATTGCCACGGTGAATTTACCGCAGCTGATTCGACAAATCTCAAGACGGCATCTTCAACGCGGCTCATGCGTCGTGTCGACGAGTTGCTGGACATAGGCAACGACTGAGTTCACTGGCAATCATTATACGTTGATGCGTTTGAATAACTTGTGCGTATACTTTTCGAAACGCAGAGTCGCTGGGGACTCACAGAGTCAAAGTCTGGAAGCTATTTCAAAGCTGTTTGTAGTACCGGCTTTAGCCGGAATTGAGTATGGAATTTCCGCCTAAAGGCGGTACTACGAACTTCCGGATTCAGGTTTTGAAATAGCTTCTAGCGTTTCTTCCTGCCCTCGTTATTCGAACACGTAGCTAAACGCGGGACGGATTCGTTACGCGGGCGCGTCGGTTGCCCTGAAAGGGCGCGACTTGTCAGCCTGGGGCAGAGCGAAACCGCGTTAGCGGTTGAACGTCGCCCCAGGTTCGTATTGGAAAAGGAAGCCAGCCCTGAAAGGGCGATACAAATGTTATTGGCGGCGCCCTTTCAGGGCTGGCTGATTGGTTGAAACGTTGTCCTGGGGCGACGCTTTATTCGCGTACGCGAAAGGCGCTGTGCCCCAGGCTGTCATGTTTTGCCCCTGCGGGGCGGATTTGAAAGTTCCACTCTCACGCGTTGCCAGTGTTTTTGAACCGTTACGGCACTTCTTGGAATGCAGATGCGCTGAGGACGCAGAGAATCACCATCAAGCTTCTCTTGATGCCTTTCTTTCTTCCTTATTCGAACACGTAGCTAAACGCGTGACGAATTCGTTACGCGGCGGCGTCGATTGCCCTGAAAGGGCGCGACTTGTCAGCTTGGGGCAGAGCGAAACC
>CALHZT010000026.1 GCA_938040995.1 uncultured Pirellulaceae bacterium
AACCAGTTCTGCAACGTTGGAGGCTGCTGTTGCGTTGCCTGCGTTTGCATCAAACCCGAAAGGAAGCCGCCATTGCTTTGCTGCTGTGCACCACCGAGCTGCGGCAGTTTAAGCTGAGGAAGCGTGAGTTTTTGCTTTGCCTTTCCCATGAAATTGGAGACCGTCTGGTTCCATTTGTCGACCAGCCCCAACGGACCTTTTTGCGGCGAGCCAATACCCAGACTATTCATCACACTTTGGCCCGACGGCATTTTCAAAGCTGGATATTGCCCGCCATTCAATGAAGGCATCTGGCCAAGCTGCGGCATTTTCATTTGCCCAACTTGCGGCATCTGCATCTGAGGCATTTGCATCTGAGGCATTTGCATTTGTGGCATCTGGCCGCCGTTCGGCAAATTCACCTGAGGCAAGTTCATCCGAGGCATCTGCATTTGAGGGACTTGCGGGGCCTTGTAGCTGGCTTGCGAAACGCCAGAACCAGCGGGGAGCATGGCGGCCATTTTCTTGAACGGATTCAACGATTTAGAATTCGTTTGTGCCTCAACCGGGCAAGCGAGCACCCCTGTTGCGATCAAAAGTACGACTCGTATTAGAATCGTCTGCAGGGAATTCCGATAAAGGACTCTAGAAACCGACATGTCGATCCTCCAACATGATGAATGCCGCATAGGAAAAGTTTGTTTCGATTGAGAACAACTGACAGTCCATAATGGATGGCTGAATCAACCGGCGTGGGACTTTCGCAACCTCATCACTTCCTGTCCAGTCCGAATGGGCAGGATCACGACATAACCAGAAACTTCGAGCTATCAACGCATGCTAGACAAGACGATTGGATTTATCGGCGCGGGCCAGATGGCAAGGGCACTGGCGAGCGGATTTATCAACGCCAAACTCGTCAAGTCGCATGACATTATGGCATCGGACGCTTACGCTTCGGCAACGGCGGCTTTTGTCGAAGCGGTGCAAGGTGCCACGGTGGCTGGAAGCAACAGCGAATTGGTAGCTGCCGCCGATGTCGTGGTTCTTTCGGTGAAGCCACAGAACATGGCGACTGTGATGGCTGATATAAAGTCCGCAATCAACACCGACAAGCTTTTTGTTTCAATCGCGGCGGGATGCACATTGGCAACGCTGATAGACGGACTTGGTACCAGCCGCATCATTCGCGTCATGCCCAACACGCCTTGCCTGACTGGTAGCGGTGCCTGCGCTTTTGCGCCCGGACCGGATGCCACCGCTGACGATACGGCACTCACGAAGCAACTGCTCCAGTCGGTCGGTTACGCGACGGCTGTTTCCGAACCGCTGTTGGATACCGTGACAGGGCTGTCGGGATCCGGGCCGGCCTACATCTATCAGGTGATCGAGGCGTTGAGCGATGGCGGCGTTCGCATGGGTTTGCCTCGCGATATCGCGACCGCCTTGGCGGCTCATACAGTCAAGGGAGCCGCCGAGATGGTCCTTCAAACGCAGGAACACCCAGCTGTCCTGAAAGACAAAGTCGCCAGTCCGGGCGGCACCACCATCGCTGGCTTGCAAGCACTGGAGGCCGCCGGAATGCGGTCTGCAATGATTGCAGCTGTCGAAGCCGCCACGTTGCGCTCGCGTGAATTGGGTAAAAACTGAGCCACCAAACTATTCCCTCCGGAATGCCGATAATCAACAATGTAGGGACAGTCGATACCAGCATTGCCGGCACCGGTTCGACGCCGACACGATCTGGTTGACGATTTGATGGCTGAAGTTCAGGAGCACCGATGAATTCTATTCTCTGCAAAGTCGACGACAAACACATTCCACTTTATCGGGTCATGTGGGTCGCCGACCTCCCGCACTTCTGCGGTCACGAAGATTGCGAAAAGGAAGGCCACTACGAAGTCCGACTGGAACAGGAAGAGTCGGTATGGGCCGTCAGCCAACACGAACGAGATTCTATCCTGAACGCGTTGGAAACCTGGCGTGGCGGACTCGGCCCGACTCCAGAGCAAGGCGATTGGTAGAAGCGAGTTGCGAGTTGCGAATGCCTCATCTCAAGAACCATCGGCAGGCTCAATTCCGAATCACGGACCTGCTATTTGTCACTGCAGCATTCGCGATTGCTACGGTTGTCCTTCAAAAATCTCCACTGCTTTCAAGCATCTGCTTTTCTGCAAGTGCGGCTTGTATCGGAATACGACGAAGCAAATCGCCAACTCGTTACGCGACCATCGCCGGTGCGGTTTGGCCACTATTCTGGAGCGCAATAGCCGTTGGCGCCATTGTTCTTGAAGGGCAAAAATTCCAAGGCCGGCTTTACGATGAAGGCGGCCCTGTTTTTTTCTTCTTTGTCGTATCCATCACGACTTGCTTCACCGTCGCTTTAGGTTCCACAATCGGATTCGCAACAGGAAAAATAGTCGACGGTGTATTCCGACGCTTATCTACTGCCAACTGAGGCGACATTCTCGCAACCCGACACCCGACACTGCTTCAAATCAACGCCTTCTTTACTTCCTCAATCACATACGCTTCTTCTTCGCTCACCTTCGGCCCCGAGCTAAAGAACCCACCTTCTTTCGCGGCGTTGGCGACTTTTTCTCCAACGGTGATGGCCCAGTCAACAAAGCCGGCAGCTTCGTCTTCACTCGCCTTTTCGCTGAGCAACGACTTTACCTCGCTGCACAACTCCAAAGTCGACTTGAGAATCTCCTCGGGTGATTGACCACGATACGGACTGTTAAGCTGTTCGACCTGCGAATGCTCGCGATCTTTCAAACGTGCGTCGACCAGCGCATGGACCAGTTCGTTGCCCTCATAGCCATCCTTCGCGTCCAGTACGCCACGAGTCATCGCCCATGCTTCTTTCATACTCCCGAAACCGCTCTTCCCAGCCATCATGACTGCCAATCCGACAATCGGCGGAACCTCCATCAGCAACTGCCACTCTTCGCTCGAATAATCGTCCTTGGTCGTCATGTTTTCGCTCCGGTGAATGATGAAGGCATCTGAATAACGCCCTTGTATGCACGATATCTTAGCGATCTATGCAGATTGCCGAATAGTAGTATCGCGTGGCAAAGCGTTGTAGAATCCGGCAACGCCAAACCAGACAGGAAAAGCGTTGGCGACAACTGGCAAAACAGATCAACGGAGAGCACTCGATGTCTCTATTCGAAAACTCGGAATTCCAATGGCGTGAAACGTATTTCGTCATGTTCGAACAGAGCAAGCGACCTACCGTCGAACAGATCCAATCCGTGATCGATGGCCTAGGCGGTCGATTCAAGACCGAGAACTTGCGAACGACCGAAGATGGCCAATTCGAATCCGTCACACTTTTCGCGCCGGATGATTTCGCCGCCATGGACATCATCTGCACAGCTGGGGACGAAGTCGTCGAGCAGTTGCCAACACTGATCGAAGAACTCGAACCAAACATGCTCGACGACGAAGAAAAAACGCAGCTCGATGCTATCAAGAACTGCTCCGCCCGCCTTGAGGTCTTTCACTTCGAACAACATACGTTTACGGCTCCCGAAGATGGCGTCGACGCCAACGTCATGGATCCTGGCGGAGTCCTTATCGTGCTTCAGCGACTGAATGCGATTTGCGACGGAGTTGTCGTTGACCCACAATCCTCCAGCGTGCTTTAATTAAGGCCGGAGAGGATCACGTATTCGGAAACTAGCCGGCGAAAGGCAACGAGGTGGCAACGAGAGAGGGTCGGGAGTCTTTTTCGGCCATCGCGTTGAATGTCGCTAAACGGTGCGACCGAAAAAGACTCCCGACCCTTTTGTTTTACCAATAGACTGACCGCGCACGTTGGTGTACTGGCTTTAGCCTGCGTCCGCGCACCCATTCCATCCTTCAAGCAACACAAAGTTTTCCATGCAGGCAAAAGAAATCAAGAACGGAGCCATCGTTAACTTCGAAGGCCAACCCGTCGTCATCGAGTCGATAAGTGTCCAATCCCCATCCGCGCGTGGCGCAGCAACGCTCTACAAGTACCGTGGCCGCAACATCATCACCAAGCAGAAAGTGGACATCACGCTCAAGGGAACCGAGTCGCTGGAAGAAGCCGACTTTGAGCGTCGCGACGTCAAGATGATGTACACCGACCCAACGGACATCCACCTGCTGGATCAGGAGAGCTACAACCAGTACACGCTTCCGCTCGATAGCATCAAGGACCAGACGCCGTACATCACCGAAGAACTCGAAGGCATGCAGGCGCTGATTTACAACGATGAGTGCGTTGGCCTACAGGTCCCGCCAACCATCGAGTTGCTTGTCACCGAATGCGATCCCTTCGTCAAAGGCAACTCAGCTACCGGCCGCACCAAACCAGCGACCCTGGAAACGGGCCTGATCATTCAGGTGCCCGAGTATCTGGCGCAGGGTGAACGCGTCAAAGTCGACTCACGCACCGGCGAATTTCTCAGCCGGGCGTAAAGTCGTGGATCGCTACGCCGATCCTGCGCCTGAACGAATTTCCGTCGATCCTACGCTTGCGCGATCCTCAAGATCCTGCGGCAACGGAATTTCAGCATTGCCAAGAAGAATACAAGAAGGCTTGCCGATCCAAGGTCCGGTTCTGGAACGATCTGAAATGCTCCTGTCTCGAATGCGTCGCCGGTCGTAAACATCGGGATTCCGTTGTCCATCTCTACACGCAATCCCATTTCGATTTCGACCACGCCGTATTCGTTTCGAAAATCGGCGTCTGACAATCCTGGATCAAGAAAGAAAAGACCGGTACTCCCCTCCTGGATTCGAAGAAAACTGGCCTGAACAGCGTTTCCGATAAGCTGAATTTCGTTATTAAACAGTTGCGGCTCATTCCAGACCAAACCGTCGGCAAGTATCCCTTCCAACTCTGGTACCAGCATTAAGTTCGTTTGACCGGGGAAGCTGATCAACATTTCGATCATGCCGGCATCGTCACCGAGAAGATTAAAATTGTCCGTCGAATCAACAACACCGTTGTTCCCGGCGTTAATGATGGAGAACAGCCCGTTGGTCGGGTTGTAGGTGAAAGAGGGATTGATTTCCTCTCCAGAGCCGGGATTGATGACAGCATCCCCCGACGCATCGGCCCACTGAGAATGAGCCTGTGGCGAAACAATAGCCATCAGCAGCAAAGCGACGGCTACAAATAGATTTTTTGAGGTCATTGGCGATTCTCCGTAAAAAGAAAAATTATCACTTACCAAGCTCTTGGCAAATCCAAGTCACTCCAAAATCGTAGCTACGAATCGTTTGAATGCCAGTGCCAAAGTATGGGAATGCCCCATGAAAGCCCAAAATTCACGAATCACTCCGCCGATCCTGTGCCGTGAAGAATCTTGCCGTCCGCCTCAACCCGGCGCGTTCCCGCGCAATTAACCAACAAAGCAACCAAACGGAACATCGGCACGAAGTCGCAAACGCAGGATCGGCGGAGCGCACCCTTCGTCAAAGGCAACTCGGCCACCGGTCGCACCAAACCGGCGACACTGGAAACGGGCCTGACCATTCAGGTGCCCGAGTATCTGGCGCAGGGTGAACGCGTCAAAGTCGACTCACGCACCGGCGAATTTCTCAGCCGGGCGTAATTCACACCTGCCTGTCGTCAGTCGCTTCGAGGTTCGCGAGAAATTCCTCAGGACTCTCAAACTCGTCGGGCTGCAGTGCTGCAATCCCCTCAGCCAACTCTTCTTCCGAGCAGACACCTTTTCGGATGCAGATTTCGGTGATCACTGAAAGGATGCGCTTGGTCTTTTCGAGTTCTTCGGTCAAATGAGCGATATTCGAGTCCACATCGCTTTGCCTGTTTCGTTCGTTGCGACTATCCCGGCGACGTTGTCGATCAAGCCGGTTGAATTCGGTGGCTGTGAAAAAGTCATGGAACATATATCGAAACAAAGTTCATGCCTCCCAATAGACAGCGGCGCATCGCCGTAGAAAACGGCCTGGAAACAGAAAAAAGCAGAGGCGCCCGTCAGGGGACGAGCGCCTCTTCACACCATCGCACTAGGCTGAGGTGTTTACTACTGGTTGCGTGTGCCGATCACTGCACAACACAACCATCAGGTTGGATACCAGAGCTGATCGACTGTCAGTGTCCAATTCGACGATGTCTTTCTTCGCCAAATCGTTTAACGCAAGTTCGACCATTCCAACGGCGCCTTCTACAATCTTCGTGCGAGCATCAACAACGGCCTGAGCCTGCTGACGCTGCAACATCGCTGCTGCGATTTCCGGCGCATAAGCCAAATGGCTGATCCGCGCCTCGATTGTCTCGACTCCCGCCTTGTCCAGACGCTCCTGAATGTCGTTTCTCAGTTGCTCGGAAATCTCTTCCGTATTCCCTCGCAATGAAACGACTTCATCACTCGCATCGTAAGGATGCCGCGTTGCCAGTCCGCGGAGAGCAGCTTCACTTTGCACTTCGACAAAGTGCTCATACTGATCCACTTCGAACATGGCTTCCGCCGTATCCACGACTTTCCAGACAACAACCGCTGAAATCTCAATTGGATTTCCGTCGCGATCATTCACCTTGGAAGGCCGACTGACCGAGCGGGTTTCATGCTGGATGATGATCCCCTGAGCGTTTTTCTGTTCAGGAGTTTTTACCTGCCCCGTTTCGAAGTTTCTTACCCGGAGTGAAATCTTCTTCTTGCTGTAGAAAGGATTTACCCAGTAGAAACCTGATTCGCGGACCGTACCTTTGTACTCACCGAAAAGCAGTAACACGCGGGCTTCGTTTGGTTGCACCGCCATCAAGCCGCACATCCCGAGGATCCCAATGATCAACAAAGGAGCCGCCAGCAGAACACCGCCGCCTTTTCCACCCAGCATCGCGACAATCACCACTGCCATTGGACAGCCAATCAGGATCACGGCCAAAAACAAAAACAGGTAAGGCCATCCTGACTTGGGAGCGTAGATTTTTTCCATCGAATTCATATTGTTTGTCATCCGTCTCTCCCCATCGCTTTGTCCTGCTCTGAAGAATGTTCAGCGCATTCAGACACACCAAACTGCTTCATCTGGTTACAGATAGAAGCGACAGAGTTCCAAAGAAAACGCCATGGATTCGGGTTGAATCCAGTGCTGTTGCGTAACAAAGTGAGCGGTTCGTCGCTGACCGCCGGTGGTTCGTAGTTGCAATTGCGGAAATTGGCTCGCACATCTCAGATGCGGGGCCCACCGGCGGTTCGACGCTGACCGTGCCGCTCACGGAACCGGGTTTTGGCCTGGCCTACGCCATCGCGCTGACTTTGCCGACCAGATCGGATTCGTCAGGGAACTCGCCGGTTTCCAGTTTCGAATAGACGAGCTTGCCGTCGATCGTAAGTTCGAAACAGCCGCCACCAGATGGTTCCAATTCAAAACCCGTGACCTTCTGCTTCATTTCTACAAGAATCTTCTCCGCCAAACTGACGGCGCGAGGCTCATAGCCTCACTGAGAGCAATAACGAAGGTGCATCTTCATATCCGGATTCCTTTTCGCGTTTCTGAATTCACAGTTTACTACTTCTTTTTCGATTTCTTCGACGTCGCCTTTTTCTTGGCCGGCTTGAGCGTCTTTTTGGCTTTCGACTTGCCGGACGAACTTGAACCGGAAGATTTCCCGAACGCCTTGTCCCAGCCGTCCGAATACTTCTTCGACGCGCCGCTACGTAAGATTGTCATTTCGCTACCTCGCCAAACTAGTGCTGCAACTTTTTATATTTGAACTTTCGCGGTTCATCATCCGAAATGCCCAGCCGTTCTTTGCGCTGCGATTCGTACGTCTGAAAGTTGCCTTCGCACCAGTGGACGTAGGCATCGCCTTCGAACGCAAGAATATGAGTCGCAATTCGATCAAGGAACCAGCGATCGTGACTGATGACCACGACACATCCAGCATAATTCAAAATGGCTTCTTCCAAAGCGCGAAGCGTGTCAACATCCAGATCGTTCGTCGGTTCGTCCAGCAACAGGACATTCGATCCGCGTCGCAGCAGCTTCGCCAAATGGACGCGATTTCGCTCTCCACCAGACAGATTACCGACTTTCTTTTCCTGATCCGGACCACGGAAGTTAAAGCGGTTCACGTAGGCACGCGCGTTAATCTTGCGACCACCCATCTCCAGCGTCTCATTCCCGTCGGAGATTTCTTCATAGACGCTATGCTCGTCATTGAGCGAATCGCGGCTTTGGTCAACATAACCCAGCTCGACCGTTGGACCGACCTTGAACTCGCCCGAGTCCGGTTTTTCCTCGCCGGTAAACATGCGAAACAAAGTCGTCTTACCAGCACCGTTGGCTCCGATGATTCCCACAATGCCACCCGCAGGTAAGCGGAACGAAAGGTTCTCCACGAGCTGCTTGTCACCGTACGCTTTCGAAACGTCTTTGGCTTCGATCACCAACTCGCCAAGATGAGCCCCCGGCGGGATCTGAATTTCCAGCTCGTCGGGACGATCCTCAAACCGCTCGGCCGACATCGATTCATAGGCCTTCAGACGAGCTTTATTTTTGGCCTGGCGGGCGCGAGGCGCCATTTTGACCCACTCGAGTTCACGTTCGAGCGTTCGGGCGCGTGCTTTGGCCTGCTTTTGTTCCACTTTCAGTCGTTTGTGTTTCTGATCCAGCCACGAAGAGTAGTTCCCTTCCCACGGAATCCCCTGGCCCCGATCCAGTTCGAGGATCCAGCCAGCGACGTTGTCGAGAAAATAGCGATCGTGCGTCACGGCAACCACGGTGCCAGTGTATTCCGCAAGATGTCGTTCCAGCCACGCAACCGCATCGGCGTCGAGGTGGTTCGTCGGCTCGTCCAGTAGCAACAGGTCGGGACGCTCGAGAAGAATCTTGCACAATGCGACTCGCCGGATTTCACCGCCAGACAGTTTCGTCACGTCTGAATCGGGCGCTGGCAAATTGATCGCGTCCATCGCAATCTCAATCTGACGGTCCAGCTCCCACAGATTGCCGACTTCGATCTGATCCTGAACGCGGGAGAGCTCATCGCAAAGCTTCTCCATTTCGTCCGGCTCCATCGGCTCAGCCAACTTCATGTTGATCTCATTGTACCGATCAAGAATCGCGCGGCGATGCGATACGGCTTCTTCAACATTTCCGCGAACGTCTTTTTCCGGATTGAGCTTCGGTTCCTGAGGAAGGTACCCACTCGTAAAACCAGCGGTCAGTCGTGCCTCGCCATCAAAGTCGGTATCCTGCCCTGCCATGATGCGCAGCAGAGTCGACTTTCCAGCACCATTGCGACCGAGAACTCCGATCTTTGCTCCGGGAAAAAACGACAACCAAATGTCTGTAAGAACTTCTTTCTGGCCGTGACGTTTCGTCATTTTCGCCATGTTGAAGATGTATTGCTTGTTCATAGCCTCTAATTTTCTTGACGTTTTCGTAGTTTTGGGTTTTACATCCGCCGAATCCGTGGGGCGGCTGCTCGCCTTTTGACAGGATAGCTAAGGGCGGTCAATACAAGGGCTTACCGGGACGCCCCAGCCGCTAGATTCTCGGCAAACTGCCAGAGATTACTGGCGATTTGGCTGAGAATTCCATTGAGGCCCTGATTCCATGGGGGTTACCGACCGTTATACTGCAATCAGTTGGAAGGTTGAATGGAGGGCTAGTCACTGCTTTCATTGACGGTCCACTGGCTTGTAGGCCCAGAAATTCAGTCATGTTTTTCTGGGAGACGGGCATCTCAACTTTTCCATGTCGAGTTGTCGCTCTGTTTGGTGAAAGCGGACAAGCAGATTGCCAACTCAAAGCTGTTTCTATTTTGCGAGGGAGTTGGTTGTGCCGCAGGGTGCCATTAAAAAAATCGTAATGGACAAAGGGTTCGGCTTCATCGAAAGCCAACCTAGCGATATGTTCTTCCACCATTCAGCAGTGGAAGGTGTCGCATTCGAAGACCTCAAAGAAGGCCAAATGGTCTCTTACGAAGCTGGACAAGGGCCCAAGGGACCTCGTGCCGAGAACGTGCGAGTCATCGACGGCTAGTCTGTCGCCTAAGCCTGCAAAGCTCTCCGCGTCAACGATCGCGGAGAGCTTTTTTTGTCGATAGCTCACTCGCGACGCATCCATTGGGCGACGCTTGGGATCGTTCGAAAAATTACTGCCTGATCTTCTTCCGTCCATCCCGCGCAGGCGGGAATCCCTGCCTCCGTCTTTCCCGCGCGGGCGGGAATCCCTTCCTCCGTCTTTCCCGCGCAGGCGGGAATCCATTGAATCGGATTGGCTTTTTGATGCAGGGAAAGACATTGAGCGTTACGCTTCGAGTGGGTCCCCGAGTTCGCGGGGAAGACGGCCATAGATAGGCCGTCAATTGAGTCGTCATGAACGGAGATTCGACACGAATTGATCGAACGATCCTAACCGGCAATACGACGTAACCGGCAACGAAGTAACCTGCCTCGCCAAAATCGCCAAAATGGAAAGCGAAGTGCACGCCGCCCCAGTGCCTTTTACTGTAACCGGTCACGCGGGCAAGGCTGGCTCAATTTTTCGGCTGCAAACTGACTTATTTCGCTTTGCGGACAAACGCCGAAAATTTGTGCCTGTCCTGCCTGTCCC
>CALHZT010000027.1 GCA_938040995.1 uncultured Pirellulaceae bacterium
GCCTCCTCAAGACAAGCCACTTCATCCCGCTCACCCGGCAGCTTACGCAGCCGGCTCGCCAGTGAGTTTCGCTCAGCCGGTTTCAGCGAACCGGCTGCGTAAGCTGCCGGGTGGAACCTGCTCACGAACTCTGGATCTGCAAGCCAACGACGAGCCTGCATGATGCCTCATCACTACAAGCCATCCCGCATACCCGGTTGCTACAACCACGGACCAATTTCGTTAAACACGAAATTCACCGTTGGCAAAACGTTCGAAATGTCAGTACCTCCACGGCTGCTTTCAATCTCGACGTCTTCAAAGTTATTCACGCGGTTAAAGTATCCGGTCCCACTCATGAAACCATAGCCGACTTCGGCGAAGAACAGATCACTCGTCCCCGAATCGTGCAGGATTGCCCGATCGAATCCACCGTTGTCCGAATTGGCAACTACCTGAGAAAACCCCTGCGCGCGGCTTATCACCCCGCCGATATCCATCTGCGAAAAGTTCGTGAATCCTTCAAACAGATCGTCTCCGGCGGAATCAAAAAAAGTCGCGTTGTCGTTCCCGCCATTGGAAAAGGACCGCGTCGTTTCGAACCCCTCGGCTCGATTGAAAAATTCGAAATTCTGACCACGTAGAATGCTGAATCCTTCCCGCCCGAAGAAACTGTCATCTCCATCCGGATCGTCTGTCAGGAAAGCGCTGTCACTTCCGCCTTCGTTGGAGAAGGCGAAGTTCCGGTCGAATCCTTCCGCATAGTTGAAGTATGAAACTGCCGCGTCCTGCATGACAGCAGCGTCATGTCGACCGAAGAAGTTGTCATCACCTGGCGAATCGAAGAAAAACGCGAAGTCTTCTCCGCCATTCTCCGAATAGGCAAAGTTGCGTTCGAAACCTTCCATCTGGGTGAAGAACTCAAAGTTATTGCCACGGAAAATGCTGAAATCCGGTCGCCCGATGAAGCGGTCGTCCGTCGGCCCGTCGAACATGAACGCCCGGTCGTTACCACCCGCTGTCGCCGTGACATTCAGTCGATCTGCGTTGGCGACAAAATGGTTGTAAGTATCGCCGACCAACCGCCCAAACGTCGGGTGGGCAAACATGTCGTCGTCCGCCGACCCGTCGTTCATGTTGGCGACATCGTTATCGCCAGTCCCCATATCCAGGTCGATATCTTCGAAATTGGTGGCGTTGATGGTGTAAGTTCCGTCCGTGATCGTCATGAATCCACGGTTCACAGTGGCCGTCTCGTCCGCATCGGTAGCAAGCATGTCCAGGGAATCTTCGCCACCGGATCCGAAGAACTGAACGGTGTCGTAGGTCGCTGTCGAGTACTCAAATTCCGCACCGTTGAAGGTGACGAAGTGGCTGCCGGCGTCAATCGTCCAGCCGAAAAGGTCGTCTCCACTCGTGCCGAAGATATTCAGAGTCGATCCCGACGCACTTGCAAACTGGACCTGACCAAAATTCACACCAGCCGCTGTGCTGCCGACTGCAGTCGTTGCAGTGGTCGTTGAACTGGATCCAGCACTCGCCCGAAAGAACGGATCCGACACAATGGCAACATTGTAGGTCCCGGTGGCTGCCACGCTCAGGGTATAGGAGCCGTTCGCTGCTGTCGTCGTTGACGTCTCGCCCGCATCGAGGATGCCATCAGCGTCGGTATCAATAAAGACGGTGCGGCCCGCCAGTCCGGAATCCCCTGTCTCAAAGAAGCCGCTCTCATTCAGATCGCGAAATACGGTACCGGAAATGAACCCAACCGATGGTGGAGCAATGGTTGTATCGAGATCAACTTTGACGTTTTCACTGCCGACAACAACCGACCCCAGTGACATGGGCTGAGCCAGACTGCCGCCCTGGGCAGTCACGTTATAGGTTCCCGCAGGGACCTCAACCTGATAGCCGCCGGCAGTCATCGTCGTCGTTGTGAACGTGTTCGTTGCGTTGGACACGGTAATGGTAACACCACCCAGCCCTTCGCCCGCGTCATAGAAATTGTCGCCGTCGGCATCGGTAAATGCGACTCCCAGAACACGCGGATTTCCATAGCTGGCTCTGGTCCCAAAATTCTGGGTCATGACCAGTGGTCCGACGTCTCCCACTCCTGTCAATGGACTGTTGATGATCGAAATACCGACTTCTTCCCAGTCACTATCCATGATATTGTCACGGTGACCGGCAGGATCCTGCATTCCATTTGGCCCGTTCCCCCAATCCACGATAAAGGCCGTGTGACCATGGAGCACGGATTCAGTGAATGCGAATACGTTTTCGCCAACGCTCAGTGGAGAACCGGTGAATCCGCCATTCATCGCACGCGTGAGCAATGGGTCTTCCCCAGGCAACTGGTGAGACTGAGCATTCTGCGCCACCATCTCGTTGTTGTGCGCGAGAGATGAGTTCATCAAACTCTCGTTCCATGCGACCGGCGGAGCGGCTGTCTGTGTTGCAAAATCATTCAGAAATGCCGTGCCGACTGTATTAAAGAAGCTCGTGGCCGCGTTGACATCGGCATCCGGAGACACGAAGAAGTTCGAATTGCCCACCATCGTGCTCAAGAACAGTTCGTCCGGTTCATCGGCCGGGTTGGCACGTACCCGATTCACCAATTCGAGCATTTCCTGCTCAATACCGGTGGGGTTGAGCGTGAACACACGCCGGCCTTCCAACGACTCGATGCGGAGCTTTCGCTGCGCTGATCGCGACCTGGATTTTTTCGCACGGGATTTTCGGCCAAGCAAGTTAAACAGGTTCATGAAGCTGCCTGTGATCTGATAACGTGAGAATCTCCCTTTCCTGCCGTTTGAACACTATTTTGGTTCGGAAAGGAACAACGAACCTTCAATCAGATCGACAGGCGTAAGCCGCAAAATCAATCCAACCGGGTTAGAAACGTCCAGATACCGCGTCAGGATATGCCGCCTGTATGGATTTGGCGAACTGGCGATTCCGCTTGACGGATCGCTAGCATCGCCTGCAGCCCTCATTCAGACCTGAAAATCAATCGACCTGACAATCAGCAAAACGGCCCATCACTATCGGGAAATACCGTTTAGCGGCGGCGTACCTCGAGGCGGAGGCGAACCTTGAAGTGGCGTTGCGGGGCGAAGCCCGTCTTCTTCCAACTTACGGAAAGAATCGACACCAGTGCCTTCGTCGGCTGAGGTCTCTTTCATCGTGATGATGTCTTTCCGCGTCAGATGCACGTCCTTGAAGACGTCGTCTGAGATGACGTAGTACCAATCGGCGAACCGGGCATTCAACTCGCTGACCTGCACCTGCGCCTTGTTAAGCTTATCGTTGTACTCATCGAGTTTACGCTGATTCTCTTTACTGATCCGGTCGATTTCATCATCGCCTGACGCGTCTTCTTCACTGTCATCTTCGCCACTTTCATCGTCAGCGGCTCCTTCCGGGTCGCCTGCATCAGGTTCGGCCGCACCGGGCACTTCTTCCAACACTGGCTTGGGAATACTGTCTTCATCCACGGACGCCGTCAGCATGACGTAGCGGTTAAGTGAATCACCTTCTTCAGAACGTTCCGAACCAGCGACTGCTCCGAATCGCATCGTGAGCTGGACGGCGTTCTTCGTAAAGACGTTGACTTCACCGTCACTGGATACGAGTTCAATCTTTCCGCCAGGCTTCGCGGCAGGATAAAAACCACGATTGAAGAGTGACATGACGCCTTCCTGATCATCACTCAACTTTGTCTGGCCATCCTTGAGGCCCTCGCGAAGGATCTCCGGCTTGCGGGCAACATCCGCAATCTTGAGACTGGCAATTGCATTCTTCATCTCATCCAGTCGCGTTTTGTCGAGCTCTTCGCTTTCAAGCAACTGAGTCGGTTTGAGTGAGCCACCGCGAAACTCCAGCAGCTCTTCGAGATCCCATTTGAAATCGTCGCCATTCCATTTCACCGTAAACTGCGATCGCTGCTCCTGACTCACCGCGGGCCCCTGCTGCGTCATCACGCGAGAAACCGAATAGTCGCGAACCGCCATGCGTTCGATATCAATCGCATTGAAATTGATGACGTCCTGCACGATCCAGTCACCAAAGGTGGTCGAAAGTTCACTGGGATCAATATCGACGGTGTAAACACGGTCTTGCCCCGGAATGCGTGCGTATCGTTGGCCTTCAAGGCCTTTGACGTCCTTACCAACAATCAGCTCGGCAAGTCGGTTACCTTGCGCATCTTTCAAACTGACGAGCTTCCCGACGCCTTCACCGACGATGTCACCACTATCCACTTTCGGCTCGACAACACCGTATTCCACATGGTCCTGCGCACGGTCGCCAGCCACGTTGATGACTTTCATACCAACAAAAAGATTGGAAGCAATCTTCAGATTCTCAGTCGCGTCGGCCGGATAGTCATCATGAGAAGGAATGACCCACTCGCCGTTCTTCTTGGCCACCGAAAACTCTTCAACGGCCGCCTGATCTTCGTCATACCTGGCGACAAAAAGCTCTTGCGCCGTCGACGGATCTTCAAATTCCGGGAAGAGCACCTGGCCGATCTGATCCGGCGCTTCCACGCCGACCCGGCCCGGACGCCCGATGATGGCGCCAGCCACCGCGGCGACAGCGACAACAACGAAGATAAGTGACTTGGTCAATTCGTTCATTTTTTTGTAACCCTGAAATCGCAATTCAGTGCGATGTCGTCAAATTCTGGATTTCCTTCGCCCGAGCCGCAAACCGGATAACGCGTCGCCAGCTTCTGCGGCTCGGACGGAGCCTCGCCCTCCCGCCGCCGCAAAATGCAATCTTCGGGCTATCTCATGCGACTTTCGACGATGCCTTCTTTTTCTTTCTTGCGTCGGTAGGTCCAAACCAACAGCCCCATCAGCAGCGGTGGGATCGGAGGCAGGAACGCGGCGCGAAGCTTGTATCCCGTTTGAACTTTTCGAATGCCAAGTTCCAGATCTCGTTCAATCACCTTGAGCTTCTGTTCCTGTTCTTTTTCCAGCCGCTCTTTCTCACGCACAAACTTGACTTGCAAGCGGCCAATCTCGATCTGCTCTTTCTGTCTCGCAATGTTGTACTCACGAATCACGCCAGGTTCACCGGCCTGAACACGCTTCTGGAGCTCCTGCACTGTTTGATTGAGTTTCTCTTGCGCTTTTTCGCTTTCCTGCTGAGCATTTTCAAGCGACTCCTTGAATTTCAGCTGAAACTCTTCCTTTTGTTCGTTCGCAAGGGCTCGTGCATCTTCCGTTTTGAAGTTGACCATCTTGAGCGTGCTATGCCGCGTCTTGCGTTTGCGAATCCGCAGCATTTTGTCTTCACCAACCAGGCTACCAACAACGTTCAGGGCAAAAGGCACGTTCTCGAACTGCCATGGAATATCATCGTCGTTTGGATTCGCGCGCAGGAATACGAACTCGCCGCTCAGGAAATCAATATCACTGACGTAGACAACATGAATGTTCGTGTCGCGCGAATCCCCGTCGCCGTCGCTTGCCTTGTTGTCCGCAGCAGGTTCAGCGGCCGGCGTTTTGCCCGCCTGATCTTCGTTGGGCACTTGCGCCAACAGTGGCGATCCCGCATCCGACGCCTGAAACGCGTCGCCAACCTTACCCTGAATTCTTGCGGCGATAACGTACCGCTTCTTGGTGTAATTGTTCATCCTCACGGCCTGCAGCATTGCCGGATCACGCATGGCGGCCGTCAAATCCATGAACGGAATTTCTCCCGTTTCATCGCCCGTCGTGCAGAGCGGCGTGAAGTTGAGCTGGCGGGTACCGAGATCGCGAATCCCACCGGGAATCATGAAAAGCACTTCGGACATGCCTGCCACCGCGTCATCATCGCGATTGAACGCCGCGTCTCCGGCACCGGGTGCATCCGGGCTGACGAAGACCCATTCTTCGGTGATGACATTGACCGCGTACGGATTGTAATTCTGCCAGACGACTCGGGCATCAACGAGTGACGGATCACCACCAAAGGCGTCGCCGCTGATCATCTCCATGCCCAGCACACTCCACAATGTCCGAATGTCACCTTTGGGTTCCGGTGGTCGGCGGCCCATCATCCCGCCCATGCCACCTGCCGGGCGATTTGGCTGGCCCGTCGGTGTCGCGTCGAACAGACGCGGAAATGGATCTTCAAAAATCGCAGCGGGCTGACCGTCGCGAACTGCCGCCACCAGATTCCCCATCGCCTGTGGATTCAGCGAAGAAGGCTGAACAACAAAGAGTGAGTCGAATTTGCCTTTCTCGACCGGAGAACTCAAATCGACTTCTTCGACTTCGTACTGTTTCTCAAGCTCTTCGATCAGCGGCTGCTTCTGCGCCATCTGCATCGTCGCCATGTCGAAACCGCCGTACATGTTCACGCCGGTTTTGACGATTCCGATACGCTTTCGCTTCGGATTGACCACCGTATCAATCGAACGAACGAGTTCGTACTCGACGGGAATGCCTCGCGAGAAGAATGGAATCACGACTCGCTCCAGCCCACAGGACAACGCGGCTCCCATGAACACGGGCTCCGTTTTGTAGCTGCGCTGACCGACTTGTTCGACTTGCCGCGGGGTAATTCCGTACTGTTCTTCGGCGCGAGTCGCTTCTTCGGTAAACGTATCAAGGTTGTCGTACAGCCGGACCTGCACATCCGCACCAGAAAGCGACTCGAGCTCACGAAGCATACTCACGAGATCGACTTTTGTCTGAACGTACTGCTCCGGAACCGTTCGGCTGATAAACGCTTCGACCAGAATCGGATGACTGGAATCGAGGTTCCTTAGCAATGACTTGGTATCCGGCGACAGCGAGCTGACTTTGCCCTGCGTCGCGTCCAGACGGATCAAGTCGTGATAAGAGAAGAATTTGCTTGCACCCAGTGCGATCGCAATCAACGCGATGCCGCGCACAAGATAGTGCCCAAACATCGACTTGCCGTCCCGACCGCCCTGCCAGTGCCGCCGCCCGATCAGGATGATACTCAGGTAAACGCCTACGGCAGCCACAAGAAGGAAAAAGGATGTCGATGCAAAACTGATCATCCCGCGACCAAAATCACTGAACCTCGCGAGATAACTCCACCAGGAAAGCGACTGGGCCAACCCGCGTCCGCTGGTAATCGACCCAATGTAGAGCATGAACACCAGG
Organism: uncultured Pirellulaceae bacterium; assembly: GCA_938040995.1. Classification (GTDB taxonomy): domain Bacteria; phylum Planctomycetota; class Planctomycetia; order Pirellulales; family Pirellulaceae; genus CALHZT01. The sequence goes on from CALHZT010000027.1 coordinate 7,110, forward strand.
GGAGCGTTGACCAGAGCCCCAAGGATGAAACTGACGGTCAAGTTGTTGGTCAGGAAAGATGCCGCCATCCCTAGCGCGAGCATGGCGATGCCAATGAACCAGTACCCAATGTATGTCGCAATAAACAGACCGACATCGACGTCGCCTACGGAAAGCTGCAGCAACACCATGAAATTCGTTAGCTGCGAAAAGAAGAGCGCGACGGTGAAGATGAATACCGCTGCAAGGTATTTGCCGAGCACGATATCGACATCACTCGCCGGGATCGTCAGCAGCAACTCATCCGTGCCTTCGCGTTGTTCTTCCGACCAGATGCTCATGGTGATCGCCGGGATAAAGACCAGCATGATGAGCGGGAACCAGCGGTTCAGCTGATCGAGGGTCGCCAGGTTCGAGTTAAAAAACTCTTCCGGCCAGAACGCCGCGATAGAACTTAGCAACATAAAGACGCAGATGAACACGTAGCCCGTGGGACTGCTAAAGTACCCAATAAAGTCGCGTTTCAGCACGGCATAGGTTGCGCACTTGATTTTCTTCAGTGGAATAAGCAGCGCGAAAATCGCAGCGGCAAATACCGCATCGAAGATGAGCAACTTTAGTAGCTGTATAAAGATCGAAGACGTATCCATTGTTTATTCAATGACTTCTTTGATAATTGATACGGATTGAAAACTATTCGCGAAATGTCTGCAAAAACGGATTTGGCACGAGCGACGTTAGCCCGAAGCAATTGCGAGAGGAAACCATCTAAATCCTCGTGGACCCCAGCTCATGTCGACGCTTTTTCTTTGGCTTCGGCGGCCAGCGTCAAATCTCGAAACGCTTCGTCGAGGCTTCTCGCCTTTGTCAGTTCGTCGATCGAGCCATCGTAGACGAGCTTCCCTTCGTTGATCACAATCGCGCGAGTCGCCATGGCGTCGACTTCCTGCATAATATGAGTCGAAAGAAGAATGGTTTTCTTTTCACCAAGCTTCAACATCGTCTCGCGGACTTCACGAATCTGATTTGGGTCCAGGCCAGCCGTCGGTTCGTCCATGATCAGCACGTCCGGTTCGTGCAAGAGCGCCTGCGCCATACCGACACGTTGGCGGAATCCTTTGGAGAGCTTTCCTGTTGGTTTGTGCAGTACGGTCTCGAGATCGCAAAGATCGACCACCGCATTGATTCGCTTCTCGAGCGAATCGCCGCTCATCCCGCGGGCTTCGCCGAAGAATGTCAGCAAGGTAAACGGTGTCATTTCCGGATAGAGCGGGCCATTCTCCGGAAGGTATCCCAGCCGGCTGGCGGCCTTGATCCGGTCTTTGGACATGTCATACCCACCCAGCCGGGCGACGCCTTCGGACGGAGAAAGGTAACCCGTCAGAAGCTTCATCGTTGTACTCTTCCCGGCACCGTTCGGCCCAAGAAAAGCCACAACTTCCCCTTTGGCGACTTTGAATGAAACATTCCGGCAGGCGGCAAACGAACCGTAGAACTTCGAAAGCCGGTCGGCCTCAATCATCGTCGTGCCGTTATTTTGACTCATCTACAACTCCATCTCTGTATCGCATCACCGACGCAAACTCGTGTTGGAAGGTCGTCGCGCGATGGCGATCTTGCCGAACGAAAATCCGGCCTGGAACCCGAAACAATCCATACCGAAGGTACGGACGTTGGGCAGGATTCCAGAACAACCAGTGCCAAAATCGAACCGCAGCCTAGCCGCAGCCGCTCTGGATGACCATTTTTTACCCTCCAAAGCATGGCGACTCAAGACCGCAATCCAACAATCCGGCGACTAATCACCGGCCAGCAATCGCCACCCCGGCCTATTGCCGAAACGCCAAATGCCGTCGCCAGTTTTCGTCGTCCAGCTGCGGGAAATCGGAACGCAAATGCGTGCCCCGTGACTCCGTCCGCGCCAACGCTGCTTCCACAATCAACCGCGAAACAACAAGCATGTTTTGTAATTCCCAACCTTCCGGATCCTCGAACTGCCTCGGCAACACATACTTGCACCAACCCTCAATCGTATGCCGCGCCTCCTCCAGCGACTTATGCTGACGACGCACGCCAGTCGATCGCCACAGCAGGCTCTTCAATGTGTTCCTTACATCTCCCAGGTCCAACGATTCCGTCTCGGTCCCGTTGGGTTCGTTCGTAATTGGGACGGCCGACAATTCGTCCGGAATTCCCGACGCTGCCAGTGAGGCGCCATGCCCCGCCGTCACTCCATATACGATGCTCTCGAGTAGACTGTTCGATGCTAACCGGTTGGCTCCGTGCAATCCGCTCGAAGTCACCTCGCCGGCCGCCCACAAACCCGGCAGTGTCGTGCGGCCTTCCGAGTCGACGGTGACTCCACCCATCATGTAATGAGCTCCAGGCCGCACGGGAATCGGATCGGTCGCAATGTCGATTCCGAACTCCTTGCAAGTTTTGGCGATGCCAGGGAATCGCTTGCGGACAAAGTCGGCATCGAGATGCTTCAAATCCAGATAGACGTTGGGCCGCCTGGTCTTTTCCATCTGGCTGACAATCGACTGAGCCACAATATCACGCGGTGCCAGTTCGGCTCGATCGTCATAATCCGGCATGAAGCGATCACCCGCCGCGTCGACAAGGTACGCGCCTTCGCCTCGCATCGCCTCGGTAATCAGACTACGACTGGTACCAGCGATATATAAAACCGTGGGATGAAACTGCACGAACTCCATGTCGCGAAGTTCCGCACCGGCTCGGTAAGCAAGCGCGTGCCCGTCACCCGTCGCAACATTGGGATTGGTTGTCTCCCGATAAACCTGACCGGTACCACCAGTCGCCAGGATCGTCTGCTTGGCCCAGATGAACGTCTTGCCATGGTGGGGATGAGAAATCAGGCCACCGCGGCATACGCCTTCGTGAACCAGCAAGTCGAGAGTAAACGTATTTTGCCACATCTGAATGTTCGGTGATTTGCGTGCGCGCTCAATGACGGCTCGCATGATTTCCGCGCCAGTCGCGTCGCCACGGGCATGCAATATTCGTTTGTGTTGATGCCCACCCTCTTTGCACAGCAGAATGTCTCCACCGTCTTCTTTATCAAAATCGGTGCCCCACTCAATCAGCTCCGCAATCCGTGCCGGCCCCGCCTTGATGACCATTTCGACCGTGTCCCGATCGCAAAGCGAGCCGCCGGCGATCAGCGTATCCTCAATGTGCTTCTCAAACGAATCAACGGGAGACATGACGCCCGCAATCCCGCCTTGTGCGTAGTTGCTGTTCGATTCTTCCCACACATCTTTTGTGACGACCAATACCGACTGATCCGAATCACACGCAATGGCAGATCGCAATCCAGCCAGTCCACCACCGATCACGAACACGTCGGTAAAGAAGTGAGAAATCCGCTTCGGATCAAACGGGATCAGGTAGCGAGGAACGGGAATCGAAGTGGCGTCAGAAGTCGCGTTTGCCGTCATTCGTGGCTCAGGGGTAGTGATGCGGACAAGGGTCGAATGTCACAGTATTGAATTTCACAGAGCTCACAGTATAGCGACCGGACTGGCTCAAAAGTACGACCTCACTCATCAGCGAGTCATCCAGGAGCGTTAAGTCAGGATCGTTCGATCAATTAGTGTCGAATCTTCGTTCATGACGACTCAATTGACGGCCGAGGGCCGTCTTCCCCGCGAACGCGGGGACCCACTCGAAGCGTGTTAACGCTCAATGCCTTTCCCTGCATCAAAAAGCCAATCCGATCCAATGGATTCCCGACTGCGCGGGAAAGACGGTGGAAGATCCGCTCATGACGACTCAATTGACGGCCTATGGCCGTCTTCCCCGCGGACGCGGGGACCCACTCGAAGCGTATTGACGCTCAATGCCTTTCCCTGCATCAAAAAGCCAATCCGGTTCAATGGATTCCCGCCTGCGCGGGAAAGACGGAGGAAGATCAGGCAGTAATTTCTCGAACGATCCCAAGCTGCTTCAACAACCGTCGCGGACCGAAAATCTGCACCGATTGCGAATTCTACAATCGCCGCCTAACTTAAAGCCATGTCCAACCCACTCCACGCTGATTACTATGCCGACGAAGCCGTTTCGACGACGGCGGAAATCCTCGAAAACGTA
>CALHZT010000028.1 GCA_938040995.1 uncultured Pirellulaceae bacterium
TGTCGCAACGGGCCTGGTAGCGATTCCGAATCGCTACATGCACAGCGCGGTCGAGACGATTTCGCTATCGGACATTGATCACGCGGCGAATTTGCTGGCTGAGTTTGCGGCGGGATTAACGGGCGAAGAAGATTTCACGCCGTAGTCCGCGCACGTTGGTGTACAGGCTTTAGCCTGCAATCCAGCAGGCGCATTCCACGAAACAACACCCACCAGCCTCCTGCAGGCTAAAGCCTGTACACCAACGTGCGCCGTCGCGGGCGGAGCTAGGCGATAAAAAAAACGCAGAGCATTGCAATGACAGGCATGCGGCTAACTGAGCATCGGCTTGATTTCGCTATGCAACTCTGGCGTTGCTGCGACGATGAAATCTGGATCGTCAATATTGAACTCGCCGCCCTTCATGTTGGTGATGACTCCGCCTGCCTCCTGAACAAGTAGCAATCCTGCGGCGACATCCCACGCATTTGTCGTCGATGCCCAGTATCCGTCAATTCGGCCAGCCGCCACATTGGCAAGATTCAGAGCTGCGGCACCCAACCGGCGGACCGATCGACAACCGTCGAGTACTTTGAGGAAGCGAGTCACCTCGACGGAATCCCGATCGACGTCGGCCGGGAAGCTGGCTGCCAACATCGATTCGCTCATGCGACTGGTTTCACTCACGCGGATCGGCTCGCCATTGAGCGTCGCGCCCTGTCCGGCGGCAGCCGAAAAGCAATCATCATTCGTTGGGTTGTAGACCGTGCCTACGAGAAGCTTTCCGTGAGACGCGAGGGCGATGGAAACGCAATAGTATGGAAAACCGTGGACGTAGTTCGTCGTGCCATCGAGAGGATCGACAATCCAGATATATTCGGCAGCGCTTACCTGGCTCGCGTCAGCATCCGGCGACTCTTCCCCCAAAAATGAATGGCTCGGCACCTTCGATTCCAGATAGTCGGAGATGACTCTCTGTGCTGCCTCGTCTGCCTCAGTTACCAAGTCGGACGGGGCTTTGGAGCGAACTTTGAATTTCCCTCGCCACTGGTTGAGTTCGCTGGCAGCGAGCCGTGCTGCGGCTTCGCAGATTGTCAGGTAATTCGTGAGGTTTGGGTCAATTTTGACTGTGTTTTGTGGGGAATTCACTGTTCGTGGGTTCTTGGTGGGTTGGTGCCAGTTTGGCGAAAAATCGGGGAGCTGAGGCCGCGTTTTGGTTCCGTTTGGTGGCGGTGGAGCCGTCAGGTGTATTGAATTGCGACACTCCTGGATAGCAGAAAACGGCCATGCGCTGGACATGGAACGCCGGTCTGGTATCATTGGGTGGCAGAGAAACGGCTTCGGTGGGTTGGCGACAAAAAGGATTTCACCAACTTAATTGAGGGCAATCAAGGTAAGATTACCCGGATTCATATTTATTATACGTCGCGATTTTATTTTGCCTCTTCTCTGTTCCGGCCCCGCCGCTTCGCACTTGTGTGAGACGGCGGGGTTTTTTTATTTGTAACCGTTCACGGACATTGACGTTTCCTCTGGTTCGAGAGGGGCAGGCACAAATTTTCGGCGTCTATCCGCTTAGCGAAATAAGTCAGTTTGCCGCCGAAAAATTGAGCCAGACCCCTGCCCGCGTGAACGGTTACCTTTATTCGATGTTCATTGGATGCGGTTTCGGCTCGTTGTGAAGTACGTCGATGCTGGGCAAGTCGTTCAACGCGAGAATTTTGAATTTGAATTTTGAGTTTGTATAAGTAGCGGAAGAGAAGGGAATCAAGCAACGTGACAGATTCAGGCAACAACGGCGGCAACAGCGGTAGCAGCGGCAACAGCGGTAGCAGCCAATCGCTTTGGCGAAACGAGCAGCAGCAGGATAGTCATCACGCATTGTTATCCGCCGGCTCGCTGAAGTTGCGGCTGGATGTGAAGCGTCCCGGTGATGGTCTGCAGGACGTGGTCGCCAACCATGTCGCGATGGAGAATGCCAAAATTCTCTGCGTTCACCCGGACCCGCCGACTCCGGCGAACGGTGAAACGCTGATCGAGAGCTTTTGCCGAGGTGATGACTTTGTGGCGATTTACGCTCAGACTCCCGCCCGTTCGGTTCGTCCTCATTATCAATGGCGGTACGTCGAACCTGCGGAGGGTGTTTCCGGAGTCGAATTGACGCTGTCTATGCAAACCAGCCTGTTGGACAGCAATCCCAAGGCAATGGCGTTTACGAGCGTCCCGGCGACAGAGTGTCTGGCTTATTCGGGCGAATCGTGGAGTTTGCTGGATGCTGGCCATGATGGTCCAGTCGCTGGCGCAAGTGGAATTTTCCTCTTCCGTCCGGAGGGCGAGACGGTCAGCTACGCGGAAATCGTCTTTCCCGCTGACTTTCAGGGAGCAACCGCCAAGTGTGCCGATGGCGCGGTGGAGATCCGGTACGAGCTGTTTCCGGAGTTTCTCGAGAAGGGCGTGATTCGTAAGGCGAGGATCCAGTCGCTATTCCTGCCGCGATCCGGCGACGAGGGCTTGGCCGTTGCCGCCTGCGAAGCGTTGGCTGCAGCCGCTCCACCGCTGACAACTTAGTCGTTGCTCACGGCTTCGCTGTCTTCGTATCTATTCTTCTGGGACCGGTGCCCTTTCAGGGGGCTTCGAAGCGGGGTTCTTCGATTCGGGCGCCGGAACGCCAAAAACGTGTCAAATTTGGCCCAATTTTGACGTTTCAAAAAAATATCAAATCGGCGCGAACCAATGCGACGATGAAGCGTCTATACACTGTTACCCATCGGTAAAAGTTCGCGGTCGCGGTTCATACCCTCGGCCAGCAAGCTTGAACCTGATCGGAATAAACGGCACAGCGGCACGAAAATGCCACTTGGCGTCCCCGATTGGACGGCGATTTCGCCGTGAAGTTTGTTTCGAATGCTACCGAGTGGTAGACTTAAAGTGTTCGGCAAGGCATTTGCGTGGTATACGCAGATCCTTCGGCGAAAGGCGATTGAGAATTTACCAATAAGACATCGAGGGCCGTAGCGGCCCAAGAACGCAAGTTGGTAAATTTTAATCCGCCGCTCGCCTTGACGGACTTGTACTCCCTTTTTTCATCTCTCTCTCAGCGCTTGAGCGCACGGGCGGATGTCATGCGAATTACTACACAGAACAGCATCGTCAATTGCATTAACGGCTTGGTCCGGAATAGCAACGTCGAAGGTACCTGTGTTGATCGCATGGATCTTGGGTCCTATCTGTGCTCGCGCTACATGCAATGGCTATCCCTACGCGGGACAAGTCGCATGGCCAGTTTTGATGGCAGTTCGAGATTTGCCAGGTTTGCCGGGTTATCACTCGGCCAACCGGCGCAAGTCTCAGCAAAACGCCATCAAAAACAGGCCCATGTGATAGGCCGTTTGGCGTGGTTCGCGTGGCAGGCCCTCGAACTCGGTGGCCTGACACCGGCACCCGTCGTCGCGACGACACGGACCACTGAACGTGGCACGTATCGCCTACCGACGACGCGAACTGCCTGAACTCTGGCTGACCGTAAATCAGCTTCGAATTCATCGCCGTTCGACCGGTAGTGTCGCCCGACGCCCACGTCACGTTGCCCTGTCGCGAGTGCATTGCATCGCGATTATTCGCACCGAACGCATGTTCAAAATACACGAGAGAGAATTATGGCTACTTTTACGATCACTAAAGAAGAAAAAGCGCACTTGAAGTCGCTGGTTATCGCCGCCCAGGGTGGCGATCGCGCCGCGTTTGGCGAATTGTTCCAGCGTTACCAGGGTGTCATCCTTGCAATCGCGACTCGTAAGTTGGGTAACGTCGCCGAAGCCCACGAATTGTCCCAGGACGTATTCGTACAGGCGATGCAGAAGATCCAGCAGCTGCGAGTACCTGAAGCCTTTGGCGGATGGTTGAAGCAGATCACAGTCCGCATGGCCATCAACCGACTGGTCCGTAAAGGTCCTCTCGTTTTGACGGCTCCGGAAGTGATGGATACGAATCGCGGAAGCGAAGATACGCCATTTGGCAACGTTCTCCATCAGGAGCGCATCGAGCAGGTTCGAGAGGGCCTCGGTCGATTGCGCGACATGGATCGCGAAACCCTGGAGGCGTTTTACCTCAAGGGCCAGTCGTTGCGAGAAATGAGCGACGAGTTTGACGCGCCAATTGGCACGATCAAGCGACGTTTGCATATGGCTCGTAAGCGTTTGGCTCAGGAAGTCGACGCGATGATGGCGGTATAGCGTGATGGATTTTCATCACGCGACCTCGCCATTTACCAGACTCAAACCCTATCCCGATTCGTGCCGGCCACTCCCCTTGGCCACAGGTACGAGTCGGGATTTTTTTTGAATTGGGCCTGTTCCTGAAAACTTGGAATAGAAGACGTTACAACGCATTCCGCTGTCGGCACCGGATATTTGATCCCTGTCCATTCTTGTGGACCAGCCGCATGTTTCTCCATCGACTGCGGCCCGCTGCGAAGTTTACAGAGGAGATCGTGAAGAATTACTTCATGCTCTAAGCCCAAATGGTGCCTTCCACAGGTTCGCCGGCAATGGAAACGACGTCTCGTTCTCCATCTGGCGTTGCCGTCATCACACTATGCGAACAATTTTGCAGACCGGGTTCGCTCCAGATTTTTCCAAGCGGGACGTTCGCGTAATATCCCAAAATCGCTTTGAGGATTGCCCCGTGAGATACAATGAGTACCTCGCCTTTGATGGCCTCTTCACTTTCGGATTGTGCACGTATAATTTCCTCGACCGCGTCGACACCACGCGTCTGGAGTTCTTCAAACGTCTCGCATCCCTCCACCTGAAAACGATCGGGTTCGGTCATGAAGTACCGAAACTGTTCACCATCGTTTTCCTCGACTTCGCTCCAGTAACGATGTTGCCATTCGCCCATGAATATTTCGCGCAAGTCATCACGGCACCGGAGTTCGAGTGAAAGGTTCTCGATCAGAATTTCGGCCGTGTGCCTGGCTCGCACGTTGGAACTGGACCATGCAGCCGTCAGGCCAAGTGTTTCAATCGTCGGTTGAAGCTCTTTCGCCTGGGAAATTCCTGCTTCCGTAAGTACAGAATCGAACTGACCCTGGACTCGACCTTCCGCGTTGTAATTGGTTTGTCCGTGCCGAACGAAGTGAATAGTTAGCATGCAGTTGAAGGCTCGAGAGTAAGTTCAGGGGCGAATTGGATTGCAGCGGATGTCCGTCAGTCTGGTTCATTTGGCGAAAACCAGAATGCTCCGATCGACACTAACAGCCACGATGCCATGAACGAAACGCCTCCGATCGGCGCGAATCTCCCAAAGCTCTTTTCGCCAGCGATGGAAATCATGTAAAGCGATCCACAGAAAAACAGGATGCCAAGGCAAAAGCCGATTGCCACCGCGTGCCAGATGCGATCGGACGGGCGCAACAGCGACACGATGGAGATGACAATGAGTGCGAGTGCGTGAATCAGCTGGAACCGAACGCCTGTGCTACAAAGTTCCAGCCGGTGACTGATGTCGTCCAACGCGACTTCCTGAGCCACCAGTACTTTTTCAAGACCGTGAGCCTGGAAAGCCCCAATGGCGACACCGGTCGCGCCCAGAATTCCTGCCACGATCATCCACGTTTTTGGCCCCATCAATTCGTTCTCCTTTACCGCTGCACCGATCATTAATTTTCGAGCGAATGATTTTCGTGCGAATGACAAACGACGAGCGGTCTGGCATGATAAGGGTTCAATCGCGGCTGTGGGAGGGCGAGACTTGTCCAGTCCGTTGATGTCGGGACTCGAGCGTGCTCCGCGAGTTGACCGACTGATGACCGCAGGGATTTGAACACAAAATGACCGAACGATCCGACCGCTATATCCGCCAGCGAATGTTTGCTCCATTCGGAGACGCCGGGCAAGAGCGGCTGATGCAGGCACGCGTCCTGGTATGTGGGTGCGGTGCTCTTGGTAGCGTGATTGCGAATACGTTGGCTCGAGCCGGCGTGGGGCATCTGCGAATTGTGGATCGCGATTTTCTTGAGCTGAATAATCTTCAGCGGCAGGTTCTCTATACCGAGGAGGACGTCACGTCGCGAATGCCGAAAGCGATCGCGGCAGCAACGCAGCTTCGCAAAATTAATTCGGAGATTGAGATCGAGCCGATCGTTACGGACGTGAATTTTGAAAATGTCCAGTCGCTATTGGATGACGTCGATGTCATCGCCGACGGCACCGACAACTTTGAAACACGTTTCCTGTTGAACGACGCTTCGCACAAATTCGGCATCCCCTGGGTATATGGCGGATGCATCGGCAGTGAGGGCCAATCGATGACTATCATGCCCGGTAGTACTCCGTGCCTGCGCTGTATCATGCCCGAGATTCCGCCGCCGGGAACGACACCGACTTGTGATACGGCGGGAATTCTGGGGCCCGTTGTGAATGTAATCGCGTCGATTCAGTCGAATGAGGTTCTCAAAATCGCTGCCGGACTGGAGCAGCATGTCAGCGACAAGTTGTCCGTGATCGACTTGTGGAGCAACCGCTTACGTCAGATTGGATTGAACGCGTTGCGGTCGGATGACTGCGAAACTTGCGGCAGCGGAAAATTCGACTGGCTTGCGGGCACGAGGTCCAGCCACACCGCGGTGCTTTGTGGACGCAACGCAGTCCAGTTGGCATTTCCGGATCGTCACCCGGTGGATCTCGAAGCGCTGGAAGCAAAGCTAGCATCGCTCGGCGACGTGCATCGCAATCCGTTCCTGTTAAAAGCCAACATCGAATCGTTTGAAATCACGGTGTTTAGCGATGGTCGAGCCGTCATTGGCGGCACCGACGACCCATCGACAGCAAAGTCCGTCTATGCCCGGTACCTTGGCAATTAGTGACGGTTGTTCCGGTCCTTGCGATTGCCGAAACCTGCCCGGTCAACGAACGGGAAACGGTGATCACTGTTTTTCCGCACGATCCGGCCGAATGCGTCGATCGAATTTGTAGCGGACTCTTCTTCGAACCGGTGTACAAACTTTGCAAACTGAATCCATCCATGCGCCTTCTGCCAGCCGGCATTTGGCTCGACCGTCGAATTCGACTGATCGCCGTTCCGTTAAGGGCGTGATGGGCGAATGGGAGTTGGTTCGAAAGGTTGGAGACGGCGCGATCGCCGAGGTGTTCGCTTCGCGCCCGATTGCGAACGCCAATAGCCGCGTTGACTATGCGTTGAAACGACTGAAGCCATCCCATCAGTACGATCAGATTGCCCGGCAGATTTTCGCCAACGAAGTCGCCTGCGGCGGTCACGCCAATCACCAGAACCTCTTGCCGATTCTCGCGGCCGATACGGACTCGCGCGAAATGTACCACGTGACGCCGCTTATCGACGGCGTTGCCATCCGGAATGTGATCGACGCATGTCGACGAATCGCGTTGCCGCGGACGCTCTGGATCATTCGTCAGATCGTCGAAGCTTGCGAAGCGTTGCATGCGACGGGGTGGATTCACGGCGATATCAAGCCAGCCAACATCGTTGCGCAGGTCAACGGGCACGCCACGCTTGTTGACTATGGATTTTCTGTTCAAGTCGGTGAAGAGCATCGCCAACCACCGTGCTCGCTTCGATCAACGATGTCTTATACGGCTCCGGAACGCTTCACGTCGAATCGAAGTGCATCGTCCGCGAGTGACGTTTACAGTCTGGGTGTCGTACTTTTTGAGATGTTGTCAGGCGAGCTTCCTTTTCCGCAGCGTCAGGCGGCCAGTCTTGTCGAAGCGCATCTGTTGATGCCGGCCCCCAGCGTGCGGACTCACGTGCCGGGAATTCCTCGCGACGTTTCGCGGCTTGTTTCCCAGATGCTTGCGAAAGAACCCGTGCGGCGGCCGTCCGTTCGCGGCGAATTGCAATCGGAGCTTGTGCGACTGGAAACAGAATATTTTGCCGCGGGTGTGTAACGCTTGCCCCGGAATTCGCCATCAGCGATAGTATCGACGTTCCGCGACTTTTGATTTTGAGGTGGTTGTGAAAGGTCCTTACGAGCGATTGAAATACAGCATGTTGCGTATCTGGGAGTGCCCGGAATGCAGCCGTCGTGAACGCACGGATGGAAAGCTGACCTCGATGCTTTGTGATTGTGTGTTCAATGAGTCAAAGAAAATGCAACCGATGCGATTGGTCGAAGATGATATTCGACGAATAGGGGCGGCGGCGGTTGCAGCGGCCGGAACTGATGCCCAGTCGCAAAATGGCACGGATGAGCAAAACGATGTCTGAACCACTGCACTTTGAAGAAGTCAACGTCGGCGACAGCTGGAAGAGCGGTTCGCGCACGATCACCGAGACGGACATTGTGATGTTCGCCAGCATGACCGGTGACTTTAACCCACTGCATGTGGATCAGGAGTTCGCAAAAGAGACGCGATACAAAAAGCCGGTGGCTCATGGGTTGCTGGGAGTCGCCTGGGTGGCAGGGCTTGGTAACTTCGCTCCCCATATGCAGACCGAAGCATTTGTCGCCATTCGCGAATGGAAATTTCTACGCCCCTGTTTCGCCGGTGACACGGTTCATATCGCCACAACTGTCGTCGAGAAAATCGACACAGGCAGCCGGCGCCGGGGCACGGTACTGTGGGACCGAAAGCTGGTTCATCATGATGGCCGCGTGTTGCAGGAAGGGATTTTCGAGTCGCTGGTTTCCAAGCTTGGCAAGAAAAAGGCTTAGAGCATTCGAAACCTGTGTTCGTAATAGCGGCTTTCGTCAGTACTGTTGAATTGAGACCAACGTGCTGCCTGCCCTGAAAGGGCCCCGACAAGTCAGCCTGGGGCAATCGCGGCGAGCCTCGGCGAGTTGCGAGTCGCCCCAGGTTTCTGAATCATGGAAGTTGGGCGATCGAGAATTGTGTTGGAAACTTTTGAGAGAATCCGAGATCGCAAGCAATGAGGTTGGCCACCTCAGTTTCGGTCTCGATGCGATGAAGACGTGTTGGGCATTTTGGCTCGACCAATACTCATCTTGGCATCCGGATTCCTGGGGCGTCGCTCAAACTCGCAGGCTCGTTTTTGCTGTGCCCCAAGCTGGCTTGTTTTACCACTTCGTGGCGATCGATTGAGCAGTACTACAAAATTCGTAACTGTTGACGGCAAGGGTCTGGCTCAATTTTTCGGCGGCAAACTGACTTATTTCGCATTGCGGGCAAACGCCGAAAATTTGTGCCTGACCCTCTCGAACCTGAGGAAACGTCAATATCCGTGAACGGTTACCAAACTTCCTTGCGAGCGTCTTGCTTCCCGATCGCGTGTTGTAGCGCATAAAAAACTCCCAAGCCAGTATGTCGGCTTGAGAGCTTAAGGGGGGAGACGGTTTTGTTCAGCGACTTAGTTTTTTAGCGGGTCCTTCACCGACCAATAGTCGGCTTCCCTGCGTTTGTAGGTGATTTCCGGAGTCGACATTCTTCCGTGGCGTCGATCGCGGCCACCTGCAGATTTCGGTGCATCGCTCGAGCGACGCCCAAATGTCGAATTGGTATGATCGGCGGCTCGTTTGCCATGATTTCGTTTTGTATTCGGATCATCTTGTGGAAGCATCAGGAAGATGAGCCCCATGCTCGTAAGCACACCAGCCATCATGCCGGCAAGGACAATCGACTTTCGACTGGGTCCCAGCGGGCGGGAACCCGGAATCGGAGATTCAACCGCCTGAATCAGGCTAACTGTTGCGGCACTGATTCGGTTGCTTCGGGCGATCGCCAGGTTCCTGCGAGCCTGGTCCAAAAACTCGGCTCGTTGACTGACTTCGGCGTTCAGATTCGCGTATCGGGTTCGCACCCCGGCCATGCCGCCCATGCGGTTTCCGATCTCGTCTTGCTGTTTCGCCAGCGAGATGACCCGGTTTTTGGCTCGGGCAATATCACTGTTCAGTGCCGTGATGGCATTCTTCAGTTCGCGATGAAGCTGGTTTCGAATTCCATCGACAGCTTTCAGAGCGGCCTGAACATCTGGATGGCGTTGGCTCTGGATGCCCATCAGTCGCGATGCACGCAACTGGGCATCAACAAGGCCTTCTTTCAGACGCACGAGCGTTGTCTGCCGTTCGAGAAGTTCGTTCGACATGTTGATCAGTCGTTGTGGATCGTTCACTGCACTTAGCAGTTGGTCCTGCTGGGTGCGTAGTTTGGCGTATTCACCTTTTGCGTTACGAAGTTCTGTTTCAACCTGCGTCAGCGATTGACGAACATTGCCTGCCCCCTGGCTGCGGTCTGCGAGGACTCGCAACTCACCGAGGTCTTTTCCGAACTTGCGTTCGATAGCTTCCAGTCGCTGTGTTGCTGCGAGTAGTTCTTTCTGGGCAAGGCTGACGCCTTTTTCGGTTTCGTTGATGATGCTCTCGTACCGTTCGACTCGCAGCTTCTTCATGCGTTCAACAAGGCTGGTTGCCATGGCGCCGGTCAGTTTGCCCGCGCGTTCACGATCACGATCGCGAACTGTCAGGTAGATCATTTCCGTGCGACCGAATTTGGCACCATTCGGAGCCGTCACATAGACATTCTTCTGAAAGTCTTCGATATGATTTTGTGTAGGAAACTTCCGGCGACTTTTGCGTTTTGGGCCGACTTTTTCAAGTGCTGCGCGGAGCACTTCCGGGTGTCGGGAGATTTCGTAGATTGTCTCTTGAGCCGTTTGCATCGCATCCGTCGACTCGAACCGACCTCCACGCTCCACTGCGTTGGTACCCTCATCGCGAATAAACAGTGCCTGAGATGCGTCCCAGACATTGGGCTTCAAGATGGCGTAGACAAGGGACAGGAGGGTGAATATGGCAATTGGCAAGACCACCAACCTCAGGTTGTCTTTGGCAAAATCCAGAATCTCACTTGGGGTCTTCATAGTCGTACTTCATCAGCTGGTTTGATATAAGGAAGGTCTGCGTAGCAACTTCGCAAAGGACATACCAATTCATGGCAGCGGTAGCGTTTTTGTGCAATTCGACCGCTCCGCTTCTGAAAAAAAGATACGTCGTAGCCTGTTAACCGCTGCCAAGTTGCGTTTCGAAAATGAGCAAAACTGAATTAGGCCGCCGCATCGAACAGCTCAGAATGAGGGGAATTGTTGACGTTTCAGAATGCGCGGCCGTTGAAATCGCAAAAACGCAACATGATGCTGAAAGAGGGGCAGGTCTTCCCGCCGGTTTGGTTTTTCCGCATGTACTAGTTGGAAGGCATAAAGAGCGATTCGTGTCACGATTGAGCGACCGGCTGATTGTGTGGGAAGCCGTCGAGCCCGGGAATCTGGTTTCCGTTGTTAGCTCCAGATTGGGAAGGGCTGTCGAAGAACGCGATGCGTGGTTTCGCGCGCTGCGTGCAAGTTGTTGCCAAGCCGCAACGGACGACCGCTTGATATTGGATGTTCCTGGTACGGCGGCATCGGTATACGTCCAGCGCGCTGCGGAACTTTTTGGCGTGGCAACGGTCCCTGTTCAAGTCGCCGAGATCGGTAAGTCGGGGAAGTCGGGGGAATCGACGGAGTTGTCGGATGATGATTCAGTCGAGGAAATCGTCGAGTGGTTTTCCACGATCGAATCGAATCACGAACGCTGTCGCGAATCAGGGGTTCCCGAGGAGCCTGCGATTCATGTTTCTCCTCCATTTTGCGGCAGGGAAGAGGTTGCAACTCTGGCGGACTCGGCTCCGCTCCGCGATCGGCTGGCAGTGGGAATTGCCAGCAATGTAGTCGCACTTTTCGTGCGCGCAGGTGGCAATATTGATCGGTTGCTTCATTCTCGAATGGAGAATGCTGAAAGTACCGCGCAAGCGGACGGGCAGGTGCGATTGGCAGTTGGCCAGAATTTGACAGCATCAAAGACGCGTGATGTTCTTCTTGAAGCGGGAGCCGTCGGTTGGTACCTGTTCGAGTCGCCGGAGCAAGCAAACCAGCGTGCTGACTCCACCGTTGTCGATCCAGCTATCGTCGCCCGTCGCCTTCAGGGCTCGGCAGATTCATCAAGCAGCGTGGTGCCTGATGATGTTCTGATTCATTGCACAAGGCGTTGTGACGGTCCCTGGCCGGATGAGACGCCGGATGAACGCCTGGTGGACTTGATTCTTGCAGACGAGCAAGCGGATCATTCTGCCCTTGCGACGTTGCTGCACATTATTCAGACGCGATGTCTGATTGCGTCGAGTCAGTCAACACGAGGCCCGGTGCCGGTTGTCAGTTTCACCAGTGTACGGCTTGATGAGTTGCGTGAGCTTCGCGTATTTCGGTCTCATCGCGGGCGATGGGATTTCGAACCCTACGGTATTTGTATTCGCCGCGATTTGTTGGTGGCGACCGGTGCGCGAGCCGTCAGTTACGCGTCCGATGAAGAATGGACGGAAATGGGCGAACAGGATCGTCCGTTCTTTCAACTGAACCGGTCCGTGACCAGAGCTGGAAACATAATGGACTGGACGGTGGAGCAGGAGTGGCGGCAGATCGGAAATGTCGACTTGTCGACCCTGAACCCCGAGGATGCCTGGATTTTTGTTCCCGATGAGGAAGAGGCCGCGATGGCTAGACTTGTTTCGCCGTGGCCAGTCGTGATCGTGGATTCTTAAAGTCGTCTCACACATCGTGGTTGTAACAATCACGAACGAAGAGGTGCGGTCCGTCATACGCGAACAGCGGAAAAGATCTACCAACTTGCGTTCTCGATCCGTTACGGGCACCGATGTCCTGTTGGTAAATTCTCACTCGCCTTTCGCCTGGTGGCCCCAGACCATCCGGATTGCTGGCACGGGTCTGTCTCCGATACCTCTGTAAAGCACCTTGTCGGCTGTAGAACCACCCAGGGTTTCATAAAACCGGACCGCGTTTGCGTTTTCCGCAAACACCCAGAGATACATCCTGCAACCCGGGTCGGTTCTTCGTAGCCAGGCCATCGCACTTCGCGTCAACTGTGTGCCAATCCCCCGGCGTTGCTGGCCCGGGGCGACATGCAAGTTGTCCAGCAATGCGCCGTGCTGATCATCATGGCCCGGGAAAAGGCAAATGAAACCCAGCAAACCGGAATGCTCTTCGGCCACCATTACAAATTGATCAGGTTTCGGATCCGAAAGGCGTTGATTCCAGACGGCTTTCCGGTCGTTTAACGCCTGATTGGCAAGAAACTCGTCGCTGAACAAGCCTCTGTACGCGTCCTGCCAGCTGGCAGTGTGAAGGAACGCGATATCGTCGGCGTCAGACAGGGTGGCGTGTCGATAGATCATCCAGCATGCAAGTCCCCGCTATATTGCGGATTCCATGTTTTCGCATTGAACCAGCAAAGATTATTCGTAACCGTTCACGCGGGCAAGGGTCTGGCTCAATTTTTCGGCCGCAAACTGACTTATTTCGCTTTGTGGACAAACGCCGAAAATCAGTGCCTGACCCTCTCGAACCTCTCCTTCAGTATCCGCGTTCATTCGCGTCCATCCGCGGTTCTCGTTTCTTGGTTGCCGGTCGTGCATGTTTCTGGCGGACATGGTGAACCGCGAAAGACGCGAAAGAAACGAAACAGGATTATTCGCATTTTGTGTTTCCAGCGAACGAACGCGCAATGCAAACACGATGAAATGGTGCCCAAAACATGGTGAGGCTGCGCTTGTGGGATTGCGATTTTGCCGGCGACCAGGCTCGTAACCGATCAAAGAGGGAAGTCATCATGCAGGAATTTCGCTGGTCCCACCATGGGCGTAACGATTGTATCCGGGCCGATGTCAAGTTCCTTGAGTTGCCTGATAGTTCCGATGTATTTGACATCGTCCGAGGTCAGGCTCGTTCCGTATTCAACAGTTAGCGAGCTTAGTGTCGGAGTACAGTGAAGCCGTGCGGCGCGTAACCCGCAGCTGCCGTAGTAACGTGCGTCGGTAATTTCATCGGCTTCGTTCCACGTAAACCAGAATCCTTTGACTGGTTCAGCCTGAGGACGCTGGCACCACCCGTACACCCGAACCCCAACGGCGCAAATCAGAAAGGCAAGAAAGATCGCACGAAGCCCGAATCGGGAAATAAGAGATTTCATGACGATTTGCCTGTGGATAGTCACGGTTGGCAAAGCACTGGTATTACTGCGACTCGACCAAATTTAGGCGAAAGGCGAGTGAGAATTTACCAATATGACATCGGTGGCCGTGGCGGCTCAAGAACGCAAGTTGGTAAATCTGTTACCGTTCACGGATATTGATGTTTCCTCAGGTTCGAGAGGGTCAGGCACAAATTTTCGGCGTTTGTCCGCAAAGCAGAATAAGTCAGTCTGCCGTCGAAAAATTGAGCCAGACCCTTGCCCGCGTGAACGGTTACGTAAATTTTTGTCCGCCGCGCACCTTAGTTCTACTCGTTCAGCGGGTTCTTGTATTTACGCAGAACGACGCAATTGCCTTTATCATTAAAACTGACCTCGTCCATAAACGTTCGCATCAGCAAGACGCCGCGTCCGCTGACTTTTTCGAGGTTGTCGGGGGCGCGCGGATCGGGAAGCGATGCCGGATTGAATCCGGGACCTTCGTCGTGAATCATGATTTCGGCGACTTGCTGGGTAATCGTTGCTTCTACTCGCAACTGTCGATCGCAATAAGGTTGCTGCATGATTCGCTGAGCGGCAAGTTTCTGGTACTTGTCACCGTGTTCTCGTAAGCTTGAATCCAGTTCAAGGTTTCCGTGGTGTAGCGCGTTCGATAGGGCTTCATCGAGGGCAATGCCGACTCGAGCCAGTTCCGCCGCGTCACAAATGCCGGCTCGTCCAATGTGTTCCTGAAGGTATCCGACAAGAGGCGGGATCAGGGCCCGATCATTTTCCAGGACGAACTTGCAGTGAACTTCGGCCATCTGCCTGAGCATGCGAATGTGGCAATGCTCCTGCTGCGAATATTCGAGCAGGTCTTTGAGAGTCGGTAGGAGTTCTTCCTCAAGCAGGTCCTGCGGCACGTAACTCGACGCGCCCTTTTTGAGTGCGGCGTAAGCCGCCCGCTCGTGACCTTTCGCCGAGATCAGCAGGATTGGGATGTAGGAATGATCCTCGCGAATGATCCCGACGACGTCGGAGACTTTCGTCGTGGCTGCCATGTTGATAACCACGGCTGCAGTTTGTGTTTTCAACGCGGCCCTGGTTTCGTCTGCATTGGCAGCGAACCCCACGGAATATTTTCCGCCCGCAATCAAAATTGGCTCGACTACGGATCTGGAGCCTTCCGCGTCGTCAATAAAGAGAACGTGTAACATCTGCCAAGGCGGTTCCTGCGTGCATAATCACAATCATGTATTCTATCCAATCTTCGGCCAGCGAGTATGGCTTGCCCAAAATCATTGGATGAATCCCCTGGAGAGTACGTTGAATTGGTATTCCGTTGCACCAGTGGGCGAAATTATCGACAGCGGCCGGCGACTTTTTTCAGCCGGCGAGTTGCGGCTGGCAATATTTCACCTCGAAGGCAAATGGGTCGCAATCGACAACCACTGTCCGCACCGAGGCGGGCCCATCGCGGCTGGCGAGTGGAATGGTCGCTGCATTACATGCCCCTGGCATGCGGCTCAGTACGATCTGGCCAGCGGACAGCCTCTCTCGATTGAGTCGCGTCCGCTGTCAAAGCTCGATGTTCGTGTCGCCGATGGCATACTTCAAGTCGATCTGGATTCTCTTCGCGTTGATGATTCGAGCGAAGATGATGGTATCCAGCGAACGGTGGTCCGGTACGGGCAGGGCGGGGAGGTTGGGCGTTTTGGAACGATTCACGACTTGAACCTGACGCGCGGCGCGCAAGTCGTCGTGCAGTCGCATCGAGGCATCGAGCTTGGGGTCGTTCTTCAGACTGGCGGCACGGCGGGTACGCTTCGAGGCGAAATACTTCGAATCGCAACGAATGAGGATTGCGCCGCGATGGAGTCATCCCGCGCAAAAGCCGCCGAGGTACTTGAGCTTGCGAACCAGCGACTTGAGCAGTCCGAAGTTCGCGTGCAACTTGTCGAAGCCGATCAGACGCTCGATGGTGGAACGGTGCTGATCTACTATCTTGGAGAAGCGACAGAGCAGCTGGGCCCTGTCGCGGTTGAGTTGGGAGAAACCACCGGGAAAAACGTGCGGTTTCAAAAATTAATTCTGGAGTAGCACCGCGCGCGGCGGACTAAACCAGTCCGCGTTTGACAGCCCAGACGGCGGCTTGCGTTCGGTCGGTCACCTTCAGCTTGCGAAGAATATTCTGCACGTGCTCTTTGACCGTCTCAACGCTGATGCCGAGTGAAGAACCAACTTCCTTGTTGCTGAGCCCAAGTGCGAGGTGCCTGAGTACCTGCATTTCCCGTTTCGTCAGCGGAATGCTCTTGTCTTCGGGTGGTTGGCGTTTCTCCATGGCTTCCTTGACCGGCACCGCCACGCTGTCGGGGGCTGGAGCCTCACCGCGTGCGGCTCGCTCGAGAGCACCAACGATCTTTGCAATCGGCGAGCCTTTCAGGACGTAGTCGCAGGCGCCAAGAGCCAGCGACCTTGCGATGTACGTGGGGTTGTCATAAGTCGACAACATTACAACGGCCGTTTCCGGCGACTGCTTCCTGATTGCTTCGAGCGCCGACAGGCCATCGCCGTCAATCATGCGAATGTCCATCAGCACAACATTGGGATTGTGTTCGAGAGTCAGCTCAACAGCTTCCTTGCCATTCGTGGCTTCGGCAACAATGTTGATGCTGGATTCAGAAAGAAGATTTACCAACCCGGATCGGACGACCTCATGATCGTCAGCAACGAGGAGAGAGATTGACATGAATATTCCTGTGCGTGGTCTCTTGGGTGGGAGGCAATAATGGCCCGCCACATACGACGCCTATGATAATGTCGTCTGTACTGTTTGTACCACCCGTGCCTTGGGCCGTATTGGACCGAAAACCCCCAAATAACAGGGTGGGTAACTGCTGTTTTCGTGAAACGGGGCCTGTGCAAAAGGGCGGCGCGTTGACTCGCCACATCCCGTGACGTAGATACCTTCCGACAGGAACGGGGAGACCTGCACACACGGTGCAGGAATTCACCAGCAAGTTAACAAACCTCAGAAGAACAGCTATGGCAGATACCGTACAGAACAAAGGCTCGATTCTCCTCGTCGATGACGATCGTCATCTTCTGGAATCCATGTCCGACTGGTTGCGATCCCTTGGTTATGACGTCAACGTTGCGGCCACTTTCAATGCCGCGATGGACCAGATCGGTCGTTGCAACTTTGATCTGGCACTCGTGGACGTCCGTATGCAGGATCGCGACGGATTCGAAATTCTTCGGCATTGCCGCGAGGACTATCCAAATCTGACGGTCATGATGATCACCGGATACGGAACTGTCGAGATCGGAGTCGAAGCGCTTCGCGAAGGTGCATTCGACCTGTTGACCAAACCACTCATTGATCAGGAGCTCGAAGTTGCGATAGAGCGTGCTCTTTCGCAACGTGAAGTTGTCGAAGAAAACAGACAGCTAAAGGCTCAGCTGGACTTGCGATTCAGTGACGATCAGATCGTTGGCAATGACCACCGTATGCAGCGTGTCTACGAGATGATCGCGAGTGTTGCTGACACCCGGGCCACCGTGTTGGTGACGGGTGAAAGTGGGACGGGTAAGTCGTTGATTGCTCGCGCCATCCATCGTGCCAGTACACGCAAGGACAAGCCGTTTGTCGAAATCGCCTGTGGTGCATTGCCAGAAACCCTCCTTGAGAGCGAGTTGTTTGGCCATTGCAAAGGCGCATTTACCGGTGCCTCAGCCGACAAGATCGGCAAGTTCAAGCAGGCGGACAACGGAACCATCTTCCTTGACGAGATTGGCACAGCTCCCTTGAGCATGCAGGTAAAGCTGCTTCGCGTGTTACAGGATCTTGAATTTGAGCAAGTTGGCGGTACCAAGACGTTCCATGTAAACACACGAGTCGTCTGTGCAACCAACGAAAGTCTGCAGCAGGCGGTTGCAGAAGGGCGCTTCCGTCAGGATCTGTTCTTCCGCATCAATGTGATCAACCTGGAGATTCCGCCACTACGTGAGCGAGTCTCGGATGTTCCCCTTCTGGCAAGACACTTCCTCGCCAAAGTTTCCGCCGAGTCCGGAAAAGTCGTCCATGACTTTGACGCAGATGCTCTTGAGATTCTTCAGCGATACCGATGGCCAGGCAACGTTCGCGAACTGCAGAATGTGATTGAGCGTTCGGTACTTCTAGGAAGCAACGACGTCATTACGCCCACTGATTTGCCTCGTGAGCTGACAAGCGGAGTGCCAATGACTCTGCCACGTGCATCGGGCACGACGCTGAAAGAGGCGTTGGAAGGACCGGAGCGAGCCATCATTCTTGAGGTGCTCGAGTCGAATGGCTGGAATCGAAACGCGACAGCCGATGCTCTTGGTATCAATCGCACGACGCTTTACAAGAAGATGAAGCGACTCGGTCTCGACGAGCCGGGCAAGCAGCCAGCACCTGTCGAAATGTCGCCCATGAACATGCCACGTGCCCAATTTGGTGCGTAGCCTTTAAAGGCCCAAACGCCGTTTCCCTCAAGCGGATCTATACGATCAAGCTCCCTGAAGGCCGCATCAACTTGATGCGGCCTTTGTTTGTAACCGTTCACGGATATTTACGTTTCGCGGGTTCGAGAGGATCAGGCACAAATCTTCGGCGTTTGTCTTCAAAGCGAAATAAGTCCGTTTGCCGCCGAAAAATTGAGCCAGACCTTGCCCGCGTGAACGGTTGCCTTTGTTTTTTGCGCGTTACTTGCCAATGCAAAAGCGACTGAATACGCGATCGAGAATGTCGTCGGTGTAAATCGCTCCAACGATTTGGCCCAGTTGGTCGAGTGTGGTTCTGAGTTCGACGGCGATCAGCTCGTCACCTGACCTGGTCCTGGCCAGAGCCAATGCGCTTCGCAGGCTGTCGCTACACATGTCCAGACTGTCGCGGCACCTGGCGGCGGTGTGTCCGACGGTTTCGCCGCAATAGTCGGCGTCGGCCGCAACGAGCGTCGCGATGTGTTGTTTCAGTCGATTGATGCCTTTTTTATTTGAACTACTGGTCGTTACGTCGCAAATTTCGTGGGCGTCCCAGTCAGATTCCGGCAAGTCAATTTTTGTGCCGACGATGAGATCGTTGTCGCCATTTTCAATGGCGATCCTTTCATCGCCTGTCAGCTGGCGGGACGTATCCAGGCACAGGATGCGAACCTGAGCCCGCGCGATTGCCTCTGATGTTTTTACCTGAGCCTCGGCGGCTGGGCCATCGGATTGGCAAGGTTCGATCCCCGCGGTGTCGACCAACTCGCAACGTAAACCGGCAAGCGTCGTGACCTTTGAAATATAGTCGCGAGTGGTTCCAGCCGTCGGAGATACGATGGCCGCATCTTCTCCAGCCAATGCGTTCAGTAAGCTGCTTTTGCCGACATTGGGTGCGCCGGCGAGCGTCACCATCGCGGGCCGCTCGCTGACGGTGCGGTGTGTCATCTGTTCCCGCATCTGGTCGATCGTGGCAACGGATTCTTCCAGTCGCGAGACGATCTGCGAGTTGGAAACGAATTCAATGTCTTCTTCGACGAAGTCGAGGCCGGCTTCGAGGTCGGCACAAAGATTGAGCAGGACGTCCCTGAGATCATTTAGCCGATGGGAAATGCCGCCGGCAAGTTGACTGAGCGCGACGTCAAATTGCGAGTCGCCTTCCGCGTCGATGATTCCGAGGACGGCTTCGGCCTGGGCAAGGTCCAGTCGTCCCGACAGAAAAGCACGCAGCGTAAACTCGCCCGGGTTGGCCAGGCGTGCGCCGGTCTGGCAGACGTTGGTGAGTACGCGTTCGAGTAGTGGGCGGTTGCCGAGCGTGTGCAACTCGATCGACGGTTGACGAGTGTAGCTGCTATTCGTTGGCCACAGGTAGAGATCGCAGGGCATGCCGCGCGATTCGTCCAGCCGAATGGTTCCGGTGTGAACACGAGCCTTGGCTGTGGATGCCCAGTCGTCATGATCGCAGTCAAACCACGCCCCGACACAGTCTGTCACGGATTTTCCTGACAGCCGAATGATGCCTCGTTCCGCATTGCGAGGTGCAGTTGCGATGGCGGCGATGGTGTCGTCGAGTGGAAACATCGATCTGATTGTAGAACAATTGTCCTCAATTGTTCAGCGTGCATCGCACGTACGAGAAGTGAACAATTGGGACAATTGTTCTACGATCTTGTTCTGCAATCACACGATCACGAAGACTGCCTATTTCTTCTTGCGCTTCTTTTTTCGCTTTTTGCGTAGCTCGTCTGGCGACTCCGATTTGCCATTACCGCTTCCACTTCCATTCTTGCTTCCATTGGCTTTGGCATTCGCCATCTCTTCGAGCTTTTCAGTGAACTCCTCGAATCGCGACTTTTTCTTGACTGGCTTTCCGTAGGCCGGTGCCGGGGAGCCGCCGCCACCTTTGTTTCCACGGCCACCGCCTCCTCCACCGCCACTGTTTCCACCACCGCTTCCGGTATCAGTGACTGGCTTGGATTTTGGCAACAGCTTTCGTTCGGCAACTCCCCAAAGGCTGGAGACGATGAAATAGACGCACAGTCCCGCCGCGAATTTGAAGAAAAGCAGCCCCATGAAGATCATCATGAACTTCATGATCTTCTGCTGCATCTCCTGCTGTTCGTCCGACGGTGGCGGAGTAAACAACTTTTGCTGGACGAACATCAATGCCGCAGCAATGAGCGGCAGGATATTCAGGTATGGTCCCAGCCAGCCATTCGTCGAAGTGAGTGCGTCAGGGAGAACTCCAGTCCAGTTCCAGAGTTGGTCGGGACCCGCGAGGTTAGAGCACCACTTCATACCGGGGAAGAAAGGAGCCTGTCGCAGTGCAATATCTACGCTCAGCGTTCGGTACAGACCAATAAAGATCGGGAACTGAAAGAACATCACCATGCAACCCGCGAACGGGTTGTAGTTATGCTTGGCGAACAGTTCGCGTTGGGCCTGCGCCTTTTTCTCGAGATCGTCCTTGTACTTCTCGTTGAGCTTGTCCATTTCTGGCTTGAGCTCTTGCATCTTTTGGGCGTTCCTCGCCATCTTGCGACCGAATGGGTAGAGCAAGCCGCGAACGAGCACCGTCAGCATGATGATCGCAATTCCCCAGCTTCCGATAATCGCGTGGAAGAAATGGAGGACCTTGCCGAGCGGTTTCGCGACGGCTCCGAACCATCCATAAACGATGCAGTCACCAAGCTCGTGTTGTTCGAGCACCGATCGCTTCTTCGGGCCGGCAAAGATCTCGAATTTCTCCGTGAATGTCTTGCCACCAGGAAGATTGATATCGCGACTGGTCAGTCGAAAGGACGTGTTGGTTCGCTTCTTGCGTTTCTTGTCGGGCGTACCGACCGCGAGCGCTTCGGCTTTGGAAAAAGTGTGCCGTGGTCCCTCCGCCTGAACCTCATCGGGCTTCAAAACGACGGCGAAGTACTGGGCGTCACCGCCGATATACTGAAGCTTGGTATTTTCGTTCGCATCAAAAAGAGACGTTGATTTCACTTTCTCGTCGCTGAGTGCATTCTTGGTGACTTCGCTGCAGAGTGTCATCTTGTGATCGTCGCCGAACTTTCGCCACACGATATCGCGAGCACCGGCCAGTCCGAATGCCGTCGGATGTACCTTGAACGAGTACCACCAGCCTTCTTTCGTCAGTCCCGTAGGACCGTCCAGCTGATAGGCGAGTTTCTGTTCTGCGTCGCCTTCGTTCCGAATTTCGACTTCGAAGTCGATGATATACCCTTCGGCATGATCCTTGTTCTTTTTGTCGCTTCGATCGACTGATGCCAACCGATATCGCTTCACAAACGTCAGTGGAGCTTCGGCGCCGATTTCGGCAAGCTGATCTGACGTCAAACGATGCGCGAACTCAATTCCCTCACCGACTCCCTCGCTGGCGGGAAGTATCGTCGCGACCCAGTTCGCCGTTCTCAGGCTGGGCAGTTTTGCAATTTCGTCGCGCCCCACACCGACTCGGGCATCACCGAGTTTTCCGAGCGTGAACAGGAATGAAAGTTGGTCCTTTATTTCGGCAGGGCCAATGTTATTTCCTTTGGCATCGAATTCCTGGGCTTCGGGAGCGATCACCGCCAGCGGGCGTTTCACAAGTGTTGTGCGAAAGCGGAGCTCTTTTTCGACGCCGCCGACGAGTCGCATGACTGTAAGGTCGACTTCCTGCCCAGGCGTCGTCTTTGAGAGTAGCTCTCGAAAGCTGGCAGCATCGGCGATGTCGGCATCATCGAGTTTTAGAATGCGGTCGCCGGGAGAATCTTCGGTGGTTGCCAGCAAGCCAACATTTGCAGCGTCCTTCAAATCGACCGCGTTTGCAGCGGGCGTTCCATTGGCAACCGTCTCGAACGAGCAACCACCCTTCGGATGGTCGCTCAATGCCAGGCTGCCCAGCCAACCAGATTTGTCATCGAGATCCTGGTAGCGAGGATTGTTCAGCTCCAGCCGTTCGATCGACGCGCCACGGTTGTTGAAGTACACCGACATCTGGTACGGACTGGCCGTGTCATGCGATCCGAGCACGTACCGTTGGTTTGCAGTATCTCCTTCGCCGACGTTGACTGCGGACGCCTCGTCACCGGCGGATGATTCCCCATCCGATGCAGCGAAGCCTTCGTCGTCGGAACCGTCATTGTTGGCTGCGTCAGGGGCGACTGGATTGCCGTTCTCATCGACCGCTTCAACAGCAGCGACTTCGTCACCATTTTCGGCCGGTGGCTTGGGCGGGTTCAGAATCAACTGCAGCTGAAAGTAACCCAGCATGATGAGGGTTGAGAGCAGCAAGAAATTGACAAGTCGTTTATCCACAGTTGCTATTCCTGATAACGTAACGAATGATCGTCACGTGGTGTGTTCGTGTTGTTTCCCTTTGTTATTCGCTACGCGACGCAGAGAATTGCCGAAAATCGGAAAGGGACTTCTGGCGGTGGAGTCGCACCTGGATGTCCGAGGCGGACCCGGCAAGGTTGCTTTGCTGTTAGGCGAGCGGCGGACAAAAATTTACCAACTTGCGTTCTTGAGCCGCTACGGCCACCGATGTCTTATTGATAAATTCTCACTCGCCTTTCGCCTTAACGCTTCACGTCGATACGTCTTATCGACCTTCCAGCAAACGGTCTCCGAGGAAACTGTCCAAAGCTGCTATAGCGTGAATCTTGGAAACGGTATTTTGCACCGGATAATCGACTCGACGGAACGTAACCGTCTGATCCTCAAGAATCACGTAGCAAGACCGCGGATCGCCATCTCGCGGCTGCCCCACGCTGCCGACGTTAATCATGACCTTTTGGTCTCCCAACCGATAGCCCGAAGTGAGCTCATCCTGCCGCAAAAACGCCCCGGCCTCGGTGAATATTCCCGGCACGTGGGTGTGTCCCTGGAAGCAATATCGCGGGATCATCCCGAATATTCGTTGCATTTTCTGCTGGTTGCAAACGTCCTCGGGAAACACGTACTCAGCCAGCGGGTTTCTTGCCGATCCGTGAACGAAGAGGAAATCATCTTCCCGGATGGTTCGTGGCAATTCGCAGAGGAAGTTCCACCGCTTTTGCTGCAGCTCCGAGAGCGTCGCATCATCGGGCTTCTCCGGATCAATGGGCGATTCCAGCCGCGATCGAGTCCAGAAAATCGCCTGTTCGGCATTGCTGCTGAACCCTTCGGGGTCGAACAGGGCGGCTTGGTCATGATTGCCGAGGATGCAGGCATCCATCTTCATCACGTGGTCGATGCACTCGCGAGGTTGCGGCCCATAGCCGATGGTATCGCCCAGGCAATAAATCTCATCCACGCCCTGGTCGGCAATATCAGCGAGCACGGTTTCAAGTGCATCGAGATTACTGTGGATATCACTAACGATCGCGCGACGCACGACAGGCCTCATCCAATGTTGGAATGATCAAATCCATTGAGAACGACGGCCGGTGA
>CALHZT010000029.1 GCA_938040995.1 uncultured Pirellulaceae bacterium
TGCAGCCGTCTTCCCCGCGAACGCGGGGACCCAGTCGAAGCGTGTGAACGCTAAAACTCCATAACTGGGTCAACAGGCCAATCCGATTCAGTGGATTCCCGCGTTCGCGGGAAAGACAAGAAACGCACAACGCTCAAACCGCATCGAACGATCCTGAGATTGCAGCGATTCGAGTAGTTGCTGAATCTTCGTATCCGACAGTTGGGAAGTTTCTTTCAAAATGCCCGCAATGTGGTTGCGTCCGGCGCTGCGCTTACCGGCGGCTACTGGCTCGAATGCCTTCGGCATAAAACCCTGGGGTCTGGCTCCTGGGTAAGCCCTAATACCCGTAAACAGTTGTCCCGAAATCTACGAGCGGTACTTGGCAATCATGATGGCTGGCGGGGTTTCCCAGGGAGAATCACCCGAGTCCCAAAGACTGGCGAGCATGTTCGTCATCTCGTCAACAGGCAGATGCGAATGTAGCAACAGGGCCTCCGCATAGTGACCGGCGTCGAGCAATCTGTCTTCGGCCAGTCGTGGGCGGCGGCGCGGTCGGCCAGTCAACACCAGCAGGATATCTCCCGACTGGAGATTTTCATTCAGGACACTGGTCGAAACCGGCGACTCGCCACATCCGGCTGGTTCCGTATTGGGA
The DNA here is from genome assembly GCA_938040995.1 of uncultured Pirellulaceae bacterium. Classification (GTDB taxonomy): domain Bacteria; phylum Planctomycetota; class Planctomycetia; order Pirellulales; family Pirellulaceae; genus CALHZT01. The sequence continues at coordinate 638 of CALHZT010000029.1, forward strand.
ATCTGCACGGCTTCCCAGCTGTGCGGCCGAATCACGAACGAGAATACCTGGCCGGCGGAAATCAGCTCGATGCCTCCACTGTTTTCGTCGAGTGATCCGCAAAATACGGCGACGTTGTGGTCGCCTTCTGAGCCGGCCCAGAGTGCCTGATTGAGTTTGTTCAGTCGATCGACGGGGCTTTCTTCCGCCTGTTGCCTGGCGAGTCCGCCTATCGTTGCTGCCGTCAGCGCCGCGGGGATTCCGTTTTCATAAGTCGAGGAAAGAGTGAGCGAAATCGTATCGTCTTCACACGCGTGCCAGTGATAGTAATCACCATGCAGCCTTGATCGTGAAGAAGGCCTCGCCGCAATTTTCCAGTCGCCGACAGGTGGAGCGACGCGCGGTAGTTGCGATTGCTGCCATTCAATGGCGTCGTTCGCATGAGCCGTTGCGCCCATCACGCCCTGCTCTCGCAAAAGAATTTCGCGTTCCAGTTCCGTCGCCATGCGGCCCGCGATGACTTCGATGATGTTGACTTCGGCGTCCGTGAATTCCCGCTCTTCCTTGCTGTACATCCAGAATGTGCCGAGCGGCATCGTCGCCGACGAAATCGGCACACAGACCGCAGCCGCGAATTCGCCCGGAATGCACCACTCTTCCATTTCGGTGATTTCGGTGAGTACAACGGCCTGCCCGGCCAGCGCATAGATGTCGCCTTGTGATTCACGCAGCATTCTTGGCGGCTGGACAAATTCACCGTCACTCAGTCCATGATGACATCGCAGTTTTACCGATTGCGTATTGTCGTCGAGGATGTAGACGCCAGCCGCGTCGCAGCCAACGGCCGTTACGCCCGCATCAAGGATCGCAGCGTACCTTTTTGCGAGGTGCGAAGGCTCTTCGTCGGCTCGCACAATGAGCGGGATCGCAGTTGCAAGTTCGGCTTCGCGTTCTTTCAGGGCTCGCTGCGTCAGTTGCAGTTCCTTGATGAGCGAACCGACTTGATCCGCCAGTTCGCAGGAAGCGTCGACACGCTCTTTCTTGAGGCGCGAGTTGCTGCGCTTTTCCAACGTCAGCATGCCGGGAGCGTAAGGTCCGACGGCGGGGACTTCGCTGCTCCAAAGCTGTTTCTTGCCCGAAGGACGCTCGTCGCCGTCAAAGAATTTCAGGTCGACGCCGGTGGCTTCGGAGAACGATACGCAGATGGAATTCCAGGCCGATCTTTGCTCTTCGTGCAGGGCGGATTCGAGAAGCTCAGCGCCGGTGGCTGGCTGTTCGTCCAGGCCGACGATTCGCAGGCTTGGGGAGGGTGATGAGTTGGACACGGATAATTTTCCGGGGTGGGTTGCGGATCGACCCCTCCGTGAGACCGGGTAAACCACGAAAATCCCTCAGCGAGTTGGCGGTTGGACCGCCAATGGCGCTGCGTGGTTTACCATAGGCGTTAACATCGACTGACCAGCCGGCAGTCATGAGGTTGCCGGCAAGGTCACGTTTGACCGGCAGGGTTTGCAGGACTGTCGTAAGTCGCAAAACAGGTCCCAATTCAGTTACTCGTCGAGGTTTACCGTATGAATAAGGTCAATCTGGAACAGAAGTTCTCGCTTTTTGAAGAGCATTGGTCTCCGAAGATTGTCGCCGAACTCAATGGCCAACATGTGAAAGTCGCCAAATTGCAGGGTGAGTTTGAGTGGCATCAGCACGACGACGAAGACGAACTGTTCTGGGTCGTAAAAGGAAACTTGAAGATCGAGATGCGCGATCAGACGGTTGAACTGGCGCCCGGAGAGATTTTTGTCGTGCCGCGCGGAGTCGAGCACAAACCTTCGTCGACCGTGGAAACGCATATCGTGATGTTTGAACCAGTTGGCACGGTCAATACCGGCGACAAGGAATCCGATCGAACCGTTGCCAGCCCCGACCGGATTTGACGCAGGTGACGTAAACATTCCGATTGACAATTTCCTGTTATATGCTATTTTCTTGCGCAGGAAATTGGTATGAATCAGGAAATTAAAGCCGAATCGGAGATGCTCGCTCAGCTTAATGCGAGCCCGATCAGGCTTGCGCCAGTCAGGCTTGCGATACGGGAAATCTCTGCGCAGGTGGGGGATGACCGCTATGACGCGATCGTTGATGCGGCTTGGGATGACGGCGAAGCGGCTTTCGCGCTCGAGTGCAAACGACTTGGGACTCCCAAAGAATTTGCGAACGCCGTGCTGCGAATCCAATCCTTGAGTTTGCCCGAGGGAACTTATCCGCTGCTGTTGTTGCCGTTCCTCAAACCGGAGCAACTTGATGAACTGGATCGGCTGGGTATCAGTGGCGTTGACTTGTGCGGCAACGGAGTGATCACGATTCCCGGTCGACTGAAAGTTTATCGCACCGGCCAACCCAATCGCTTCAAGAGCACCGCGACGATCAAGAATGTGTATCGCGGAAAGACTTCACTCGTGGCGAGAATCTTTGCAGAACAAGGTTCGTTCGCTTCACTTCAATCTCTTCGAGAAGCCATCGTCGCAAGAGATTGGTTGGCGGCAACCGGTTTGACCAAGCCAATCGGACTCAGCACCGTGTCCAAGGCTCTGAAAACTCTTGAGCAAGATTTGATTGTCGCCCGCGAAGACGATGGAAGCATTCGGTTGCTTCAACGTGAGCTGTTGCTGAACAAGCTTCAACGCAATGACGAACCGCTTGAAGGTCCGGAATCCATCAATCTGAAAATCAAAACGGACGACCTCCGCGAATGGGTCAGTTTCTACACCCAGGATTCTGCTCAACTTGCAGTGCTGAACGGGCTCAGTTCAACATCACAATACGCGGTAATGCAACGAGCCGAAATTTACCAACTCTATACACCCGAACCTGAAACGCTCGCTAATCGAATGACTGGAAGAGCTGGAGCGAGAGAAGTTCCGCCAAACGAAAATCCAGCGGAAGAGACCGGTCGTTTCGAAAATGTTGTCTTAATCAAGTCAAAACGACCCGTCGATTATTTTGACGTGCGAGCAAGCGAACAACTGACCTGGGCTTCACCACTTCAAACTTGGCTGGAGTTGATGCGTGGCGACAAGCGAGATCGCGAAACTGCCGAACAGGTTCGTGAACGACTGCTCAAAAATGGAGATCCTGAATGAGCGAACTCGCCAGCCTCGAGAAAAGCCTGCTGGATTTGCTTTCCAGGCTCGATTCGACGACTTGCCCGTTGATTCTTGGTGGCGGATACGGATTGTATTTGCGACGAACCCTGCTTGTTCGCAAAGGAACCCGAACGCTCCTTGAACATTGGCCTGACGCCCGGTCAACCAACGATTTGGATCTTTTTCTGCGTCCTGAATTGTTATGCGATTCGAATCGGTTGTCTTCCTTAAAATCAGCTTTGGACGAACTTGGCTACACGCCGGTCAAGGGAGCCGAACATTACCAGTTCCGCAAAGATGATCCTGATGGATTCATCAAACGTGGAATCAAAATCGACTTGCTGACTGGTCCAAGGTCAAGCTTTGACGGAACCGGTTTGCGAGTAGATGAGCGGCGGGTTCGGCCAAATCCGAGCGTCAAGGTTCATGCCCACCCAACTGATGAAGCTGTCACCCTCATTGAACACTTGCAAGAAGTCGAATTTCAGATTGCCGAAAGTGAACCGTCGGCAAGTAGGTCCGTGTATTTGCCGCACCCGTTTACGTACTTGCTGATGAAGCTTTTTGCTTGTCGGGATCAAGTCGATGATTCAGCCAAAGGGAATGGTAGCCATCACGCACTCGACCTCTACTCAATTGTCGCAATGATGACTGAGCCAGAATGGGAGCAAGCCAAAGCGATGGCAACCGCAAATGCCAATTCCGAGATTGGACGCGAAGCACATCGTATTGTCTTCGATTTGTTTGATTCGATAACCAGTCAGGGATTGCTTGTCATGCGAGCAAATCCATATTGTTCGGATCAACTCCAGTTGTCAGATTTCATTGACTTGATTCAGGTACTGTTTCAGTAACGCCAGAATCAAGTCGCCTATTTTTTCCCGAAGGCAATTTTTGCAAGCCAGGTGTGGAGTCAGCATTTCGCTTGACGGACGGTGTCAGATATTCGATCTCCTTCTTCTTTTCGTCGGAGGCGTTTTCATACATCTTTCTGTGCATGCGACTCGCAATGTCTCCGACAGCGGTCGGGCAGCGTAACACGTCGCGCAGATGACGGTGGAACATCTTTTCGTCTGACTTCAACCCACGGTAATCGATGATACCTCCGTGCTCTTTGCTCAGTTCGGCAGCGATGGCCAGCAGTAGAAGAGGGTTGATTGGCGGGAACTCAACGGACCCTGTCAGGTAGTTCACGCTAGTTTTTACATCCGACGCATCTATGATCAGGTCAATCGGCGATAGGCGGCCCCCGCTGTCGTAACGAGGGCGCTTCGATGCAGTCAGGATGCACTTGAGCGTGTGGTAGGGCGCCACCTGAATCAGGCCTTTCGCGGTGGCGGACCGACGTGTGTATTCGTCGAAGTCTAGATCGGAGTCGATGGTTTCGCGAAATTCGGCCAGTCGTTGGCGAATTTTGGAATTGGTGGGTGGATTCGCAATGACAAAATCTGGAATCGTTCCGCCGCACAACAGGATGTTGGTCAGCAAGTCATGTGCGCTGACCGCTCCGTCATTGGGTTCTTGCGTCGTCTGATAATACTCCTTGAGATGTTTCTCCATCAGCGATTCCGCTGTCTCAACGTCCCAATCATCATCTGCCAGGCGAGTCGGGAGGACTTCCAGGTAGGTCCTCAATAACCGGTTCACTTTCGTCTGGTTCTCTGGCGTGTCATTTTCCAGCAGCCAGCTGTTCGCGACATTCACCCATTCTTCCCACAGGGGAAATGAACGATCCCGGAGTTTTGCCACGACTTTATCGGAATACGGGTACTTGCTCGTCGTCCAGTCGCGGTAGAAGTGCCTGGACGATCCAACCAACGCGGTCCGCCGTTTCGCGGCGCCTGCGATCTCATTGTTCAGGACATCGTAGAGAACCGTTCGTGCGATTAGCTTCTCGTCGATTCCTTTGACACGCCACTTTTCGCGATTCGTTGACACGACCCCGCCGACTTTCCATCTTCGAAGCTGTTTTAACCACAAGCGTTCAAATTTGCGATCGCGATCAGCTGCAGCCTGTTCGCCTGGCGTCGCGTTGGGCTGGGAAGCGGCGATATCGAGCGCAAGTCTCTCCCGCCCAACCAGTTCCATCTCATTTGCAATCTGCTTCTGCTGGTCTTCATTTGCCTTGGCGAATAGCCGGGCTCGCAATATCAGGATCGAACGCCTCGTGCTGGGTGTTGTCCAGTCGTCAAGGCTTCGCTGAGCAAGGAATGCTTCGTCAAAAGCGTTTCCGCCTATGTTCTTCATTTCCGACAAAGCGATCAGAGCGTAGGAAGAATTGATCGCCGAATCATCCTTCGACATGCTGACCAGCTTCTCCACCACCTCGTCCATGGGTAGCGCTGCGAGCGGTTGAATGACCAAACGCAGGAGTTGTGCCGGGGTCGTCGCTGTCGTTTCTGACGCTTGCGGGTTTTTGGGAGTTTTCGTTGTACCCAGACTCATCGTGATCTTTACGGACGACTTGCCGCCACAATATTCAAGCGCAGTATCTGGCAAGTTGTTTCCAAACTTTGCTGCGCAGAGTTTGCCGAAAATCTCGATCCTCTGCTCGACTTGATCGGCCGGGCTGCCAGAGACGAATGACAACAGCGCCACGGCGGCTTTTAGTTTGGCGGCAGGGTTCAGTTCGACTTCGAAGCGTTCCGCCCAAAAAGAATGTGGCTTTCCTTCGTAAAGAGGTTCGTCGCGGACGTTTTCGACTTGTGTTATCGTCTTCGTCTTCGCAGTGTCGCCGTCTGATGGAATATCTGGCGGGTCAGTCGTAATCTGCCGAATGGTGGCGACGGTGGTCGCACCCTTGGTGAGCGTTAACGTGTCTTTGTCGAGCGTGGCGCCGTCGTGTGGTTCGAGAAGGCGAACGCGATACTTGCCAACTTTCAGTTCGGTTGTTTTCTCTTTGGTTTCGACGGTCAGTTTGGTGACGCGGTCTTTTTCGTCCAGCAGCTCGACTTGAATGCCGGCGACTTCTGATTTGATCTGAACCTGACCGGTCGGAGTATCGAGCAGGAACGTGATACCAAAAAGGATCGCAGCCATTCCGGCAGCGATGGCTGTTGCCATGCCAACGTTTTTGAACATCCGCGAGTTGGTAGCTGGCGTCGCTTCGGTTTTTGTAGCTGCGCTGGTGGATTGGCCCGACAGATTCGTCATCGCTTCCACCCCCAGGAGTGCACACAGCGACCGACCGACCGCGTCTTTGTCGTCGTCAGTACTGTCCATACTGCGTTGCGGCTGGATAACTTCCGTCAATGTTGCGAGCGAGTCAGGCTCAGCCCACGTGGAAAGAGACTGGGCGACCTGATTGGCACCCGCCGGCCGATCGGCTGGATCGCGAGCCAGCATTTGCGCGACAAGTTCGCTGAGATCGTCGGGTACATCCGCCCGGATCGTGGCGAGTCGTCGGGCGTCGGCCGTGGTGATACTCTTCAGCTGTTGCAAGAGCGTGCGGTCGGGTGAACTGCCGTGCGGTGGTTCACCGGTGAGAAGATAGAAGAGCAAGGCGCCGAGACCGTAAACGTCGGCTGCTGCCTGGACAGCCTTACCGTCGGCTTGTTCAGGCGCCATATAATCCAGCGTGCCAAGAACGTGGCCCAGAGAAGTCTCGTGATGCTTGTGAGCCCGCTCGGACAGATGAGCCAATCCAAAATCGAGCAGTTTCGAGTGCCCGTTGTGGTCGAGCATGACATTGGACGGCTTCACGTCGCGGTGAATGGCGTTGGATGCATGCGCTGCGGCCAGCGCTTCGGCGACTTGCCGCGCGAGTTCGGTGGCTTGTGGGACAGAAAGGGGGCCTTGTTCCTGAACCAGTCGCATCAGGTTAATACCGTCAATCAACTCCATCACGAGGTACGCCGCGGGACCGACTCGGCCCGCATCCGTGGCCATGACAATACCCGGATGATTCATGCCACCAAGAATGCGAATCTCCTGTTCGAACCGGTCGCGTGCATTCAGCGCCGACGTCAGTTTTGGATGCACCACTTTGATTGCGACGTTGCGATTCAGTTGCCGGTGACGCGCGTGATAGACGACTCCCATTCCGCCGCGTCCGAGAATTCCCAGCATTTCATACGCGTCGAGAGCGCTGAGAGGGTTGGCCGGTTGGTCGGTTGCGTCACCGTCGTCTTGTTGTGTGACTGCCTCGGCGGGCAATCCGGCCTTTAGACGGTCCAGCCAGGCTGGTCGTGAACGTTGGCCAGGTGATGTTTCTTGGTCATCAGTTGCGTCCACCGCGGCCAGCGGTAAGTGCCGGAGGATTTGATCCCTGGTGTCGTCAAAATTTGCCAGCGTGTCTTCGCAGGCGGGGCATTCCGAAAGGTGGCGCTCGATTTCTGCGCCTTGTTCGTCTGAGTAGTCACCGATCAGGTAGCGACGCAATGCGTCGTCGGGTGGGCATGTCGGAGTCATCAGGGAATCTCGTGGACAGTTGGACTGGAAAGGTTGCCGATACCTACTCCAATAGAAAAGTGTGACATCCCCCGTCAGGATTTTGGTTAAACTGTTGCCATGTCAGCGATTACGGAAAACCCGAGCGATTCGTCCGACTTGAGCCTGGCCATTCGACTGCAGGATGGATCCGTCGGCGCATGGGCGGAATTCGTCGAGCTTTACGGTCCACTCGTGGAGAGTTGGTCGACGCGAGCCGGGCTTAGCAAGGCGGCTCGCGAAGACGTGGCTCAGGAGGTTTTTCTTTCGGTCCATCGTGCGATTGGCAAATTCGACTCGACTCGCGAGAACGCGACGTTTCGTGGCTGGTTGTGGCGGATCGCCCGGAACGCCGTGTTGCAATCGCTTCACAAAGTCGGAACGCCCGGTCGCGGAGGCAGTACGGCGCATCTTCAATTGAACACCGTCGCCGATCCGTTTGCAGAATCGGTCTCTGAATGGATGTCGCTTTCCGAGTCGCAACCGCCGTCGGATGCAAAGGGAATGGCGGCGCTGATGCGTCGTGCGATGGATCAGATCAAATCGCGAGTCGATTCTCAAACATGGTCAGCGTTCTGGCAAACCGCCGTGTTAAATCAGCCGACACGCGATGTGGCCGAGTCGCTTGGGATGACACCGGCGGCTGTGCGAAAAGCCAAAAGCCGCACAATCCAGCGGTTGCGAAAACAGTTGGGCGATTGTGAGTAGTCGCGAGTAGGCACGAGAATCGCATCCTCGCCGCAGCGCGCCGGGCACAGCCGCGTCTTGCTATGCCTCGGGTCGGCAGAGTTCAATGAGTGAGCGGACCATCACGCCGGTTCCGCCGGCGTCATGCCAGCTTTTTGGTTTGTCCAGAAACGAAGGACCGGCAATATCAAGGTGGACCCAGGGACGGTCGTCGACAAACCGCTCCAGAAGTTTGGCGGCGGTAATTGCGCCGCCCCACCGCCCCGCCCCGACGTTTTTGATGTCGGCGACTTTGCTTTTGATTTGTTCGCCAAATTCCGGCGACATCGGCAACTGCCATACTGCCTCGCCAGCGGTGTCCGCGGCTTTTTTTACATCGTTGCACCACTCTTCGTTATTGGTCATTACGCCCACGATGTCTTCGCCGAGCGCGACAACGCATGCGCCCGTCAATGTCGCCAGATCCACGATCTTGTCGGCGCCCTCGTCCACAGCAACGCATAGCGCGTCGGCCAGAACCAGTCGCCCTTCCGCGTCGGTGTTGTGGACTTCGATGGTGGTTCCGTTCCGCGCCGTAAGGACGTCTCCCAGTCGGTAGGAATCGCGGCCGACCATGTTTTCGACAGCACCGATGACTCCCATGACGTTGACTGGCAATTTCAGTTTGGCAATTCCATACATCGCACCGATGACGGCCGCCGAGCCAGCCATGTCGCACTTCATCGTAAGCATGCCGGCGCTGGGTTTGATCGAAAGACCGCCGGAATCGAAAGTGACTCCTTTGCCGACCAGTGCGATTGTTGGATCCTCTTTCGATCCACCCATGTGACGCATGATGCACAGCCGCGATTCCTTGGCCGATCCACGTCCGACGGCGAGCAGCGAATGGCAACGCTCGGCGTCCAGTCGTTTTTCATCCCAGGTTTCGATTGAAAATCCTGCCTCACCGGCGGCTTGTTCCGCAGCGGCCGCAAGCGTTTCGGGATAGATCGCACTGGGAGGTTCGTTCACAAGTCGTTTGGCAAGATTGACCGCGTCGCCCAGAATCAGGCCCGACTGGATCGAAGTCTTGTCCCACGATTCTGGCCAGACAGTATTGGCCAACGGGAACATCGACTTGCTCCCCTGATAGAGATCCTGTCCCACGCAGCCGACGCATGCTCCGGCGACGGCGCTTTCCCGAAGGTCGACAGGCCATTCTTCATCCAGAAGCATGGCAAACGAAGCATCGGTACCGTGATCGCGACTTGCCAGAGACTTGGCAGCCGTAGCCGCCGCCTCGAAAGCTGTCTTCCTGGACATCGCTTCACGATCTCCAAGTCCGATGACGACGATTCTGTCCGTGGCGACGTTTGCGGGTGCAAGAATCGTTGTGGTCTCGTTGGCCTTGCCCTTGATGTCTCCCGTTTCAACGAGGCGACTGATCACGCCTTCTGTTGCGGTATCCAGTCGCTTGGCCGCGCCGGTCAGTTCTCCGCCCGCATAAACGCCGACAACGATTGCTGCGGCTTTGATGGATTCGGGACTGGTATTTGTCGTGTCAGTTTGCATTTTTGGAGAGGACCTGTTCATGAATCGGGTAAGAGATCGCAATCTACAGAAAGCCGCCGAAATTGCAGGCCCACGTGCGCTCATTTTTCTTCTGTGAAATTTCAAGAAACCGCTTGAACAGCTTCTTCATGGGGATTCGGTCAGGTTTGAACTTTGAACTGTTTTTTCCAGATATATTGTTGCCATGAAAGCGGTTTCTCCTTATTGTGGACCAGACGGGGAGATTCTTACCATTTGGTTGGGTCTGGCGAACAACCAGTTCGGCAGGCAGAGAAAGCGACATGAAAAAATCTTGGTTCCAATTTCCCCAACTGAGACCGCAAAGATGCATTCCAACTCCGTAACAATTAATGACATTGCTGACCGTGCAGGTGTGTCCAAAAGCACCGTCTCGCGCGTGCTCAACAGTAGCTCGCCGGTCCACGAAGATAAACGCAAGGCAGTCATGGAAGCGATGAAGACGCTTGGCTATCAGCCGAACGTCTTCGCCCGAAGCCTCGCCGGCGGTCGTTCGATGACTGTTGGTGTTTCGACTCAAAGCGTTGGTAGTCCGTTTTATGATGCCGTCGCCCAGGGCGTTATCAATGGTTTTGCAGGCACGGGATATTCACCCCTCTTTGGAAACGGTCAATGGCAGCGCGATCTTCAGCGTGAAGTCATTCGTACGCTCATCGGCAGGCGAGTCGATGGCCTCGTGCTGATCGGTGGCAATGTGGAACTGGAAGATCTGAACGAACTTAGCCAGAAGACCCCAACGATCATGGTGGGCCGGCAATTGCCTGGTTGGGAAGGTCGGTCCATTTTTATTGACAACGTGGACGCTGGTCGTGTCGCGACGAAGCATCTGATTGAACATGGGCACCGTGACATTGCCATCTTTAAAGGAAACATTGATCATCCCGACGCGATCGGACGCTACGAGGGCTACTGCATGGCGCTCGAAAAGGCCGGGATCGCTTTGAATCCGGAGCTGGTCTATCAGGGCGACTTTCATTCGCAAAGTGGCGTGCTTGGCGTGGAACAGTTGTTAGCAAAAGGGACACACTTCACCGCGATTTTTGCGGCCAATGACATGGTCGCGTTCGGTGCGCGTCTGGCCCTTTCCCGCCGCGGAATTCGCGTACCTGAAGAAGTATCCATCGTTGGGTTTGATGACCAGCCGGAAGCGGCACTCATGACGCCACCGATTACTTCGATGCGACAACCCGGATTTGAGATGGGTGAAGCAGCGGCATCGACCCTGATGGGATTGATGAGGGATGAGTCAATTGAAATACCGCACTTGCCTGCGGAATTGAAAATTCGAGAATCGGTCGCCCGCATACGGTAGCCGAGCTGAACAGTTTTAACTAACGAAATTTGACTTGGGGGAGACACTGGTATGAAGATCCGCATCGGTTGGCTAATCGCGTTTGCGATTACATGTGCGACAGCAAATGCTGTTGATATTCACACGCAGGACTTCGAGCTGGAGACGATGGCTGGTGCGGGAATCTTCCCGGACAGCATGTTTTTCACGGGTGCCGGTGGCGACCTCACAGATCCAGATTCGTTCGGCATCGAAGACGTCAATCCTGCATCGGGAACGTACAACTACTTTGGTGACCTGGCAGAGAACGGAAACGGCAATGGCTGGGGCGGCACATGGACTGGTGCGGGTTCCTCCAGCGGTTTTGACGGGGATGTCGAAAACGGCGAATCGTTCAACAGCACGGGGCTTGTTAGCAAAGCCTATGCAATGGCCAATGGCGGCGACGGAAATGCGCTCAGCTACCTTGATATTCGGGAAGGCGACACCTTCACCGTTTCGGTCGATGTCGCCACGGACGTAAATGACCCGGTTACCGGACAAGGGCATGCCAACGTTCATCTGGAGATTTTCAACGCAAACAACCAATGCATTATTCGAACTGACAATGTGGGTGATGGTTGCCTTTCTGCTGGCCTGGATATTCATCCTCGCATCACGTCGGATGGTGGCCTTGGTGGAACAGGAAGCCTCGCTTTTGATCCATCCGGAGCCTATCAGACACTGTCGCATACCTACACGATCAATGACTTTGATATTCAGGATGGTGTCGCCGACGTTCGTGGAGTCTTTGCGACAGGAATCACGGATGGAACGACCGGTGACGGATCGACTGGTGGACGTATTTTCATGGACAACTTCCGGTTTGAAACAACCGCCGAAGTTGTCACGGTCGGAACACCTGGTGTGACCGGTGACTTTGATGGTGACGGCGATTACGACTGCACCGACGTGGACGGACTCGTCGCTGCAATCGCTTCTGGTTCAGGCGACGGGATGTATGATCTCGATCAGGATGGCGCCGTAGGTAGTGCGGACTTGACCGCATGGCTTGCCGAAGCCGGTGCGGAGAACAACGCCAACGGCAACCCTTACCTGGCTGGTGATGCGAATCTCGATGGCTCGGTCGATGTTGGTGACTTCAACATCTGGAACGGTAGCAAGTTCACTACGACACCAGCATGGTGCTCCGGCGACTTCAATGCTGACGGTTCGGTCGATGTTGGTGACTTCAATATCTGGAACGGAAACAAGTTTCAGTCGTCGGATCACGTTTCTTCCGTGCCGGAACCGACTTCGTTTGCCCTGCTTGGTATCGCCCTGCTCGGCATGCTTGGCTTCCGTAGCAAGCGATAGTTTCCAAAAGTCGCCAATCGGTTAATCAACGATCCCCGCTGCATTCTTCATGGATGCAGCGGGTTTTTCTTGCGCTTTTCCAGTTCGTTTGGACTCGCCTGACCGCAACCTTGTTGACGCATTCCAGGTCAAACTCGACAATTTCAATTCCTGTTTCGAAAAGAAAACAAATTGATGGGTAGCTAAGTGGCGGTAGAAAACAACGAGCGTCTTCAGAAGATTGTCGATTCACCAAGCTATCGGTTGGCCGAAACCGATACCGGGTTCCTGACGCGACCAGAGCTTCGTCCAGTCCGGATGCAGCTCGAGTTGCTAAAACCGGAGATGATCCTGACGGAGAACGGCGTCGAATCCACGATCGTGGTTTTTGGCGGGACGCAGATCATTCCGCGCGACGAGGCGGAAGCGGCCCTCGCTGCTGCGAAAGAAAAGGCCTCGGCGAATCCGTCGGACAAGTCGGCTGCCAGAGAGTTGCAGCGAGCCGAAAGTCGACATGCCAAGTGTCATTTCTATGATGAGGCTCGCAATTTTGCCAAGCTTGTCTCGTCGACTTGTCAGATTGACGGCAAGTGTGAGCACGTCATTGTGACGGGTGGCGGGCCGGGTATTATGGAAGCCGCAAATCGTGGTGCCCATGATGTTGATGCCAAGTCGATTGGTCTGAATATTACGCTGCCTCATGAGCAGGCACCGAACGAGTACATCACACCGGAACTCTGTTTCCAGTTTCATTATTTTGCATTGCGCAAGATGCATTTTCTTCTACGTGCAAAAGCACTCGTGATTTTCCCGGGCGGATTCGGGACGCTCGATGAGTTGTTTGATGCCTTGACGCTACGACAGGTCGGTAGAATGCAGGAGATTCCAATCATCCTGTTTGGCCGCGAGTACTGGGAGAAGGTTGTCGATTTCCAGTTTCTTGCGGACGAAGGCGTCGTCCGGGATGAACATCTTGATTTGGTGGACTACGCCGAAACCGCTGAGGAAGCGTGGAAAATTATCCAACGCTCCGCGTAGACCCACGCTCGCCCTCAAGTATTCAAATATATTTGCGAGGCGTTGAGAGTTACTCCTCGAGGCGACCGCCCGGTAGCGACGTCGCGTAGAGGAACGTTAGCGCGCCGGCGCCCAGCAATGCCCAAGGTGCCCATTCTGGTGGCACGAAGATGCGACGGTCCATTCCCATTCCGGGGAGTGTCGGGCTATAGCTGGGCACAACCTCGTACGGAGAGTAGCTGCCTCCGCCTTGCAGCCCATATTGGCTGCGATGCATCGAGTCGGTCATTTCGTTGGCAAGCACGACTCGGTCAACCACGATGGCTTCACCGCCCAGAAGGCAAAGAGAAAGACCCAATGAAAGCATCATTGCTCGCCACATTTTGAATAACTCCGAAGCGGTAGAAAGTGTCCAAATCACCGTTGGTATCGGCGAAATATTGCTGCTACTGCAGGCAGTCATTTGGGACGACCAGGAAAGAGTCGCGGATCCATCCAGTTTGGCAGGTGATGCCAGTTGTAGGCCCCCACTCGACTCGCCGACGCGTACAGTCGCCGCAACCGGCCCTTGAGTCGGGTGGTCCCTCTGCAGAAAGCTTGTTGCGACGGGAGGCGAATCCTATACTTGGTTAGAAGTTGGCAACGATGGTTCGAAGTTCGTAAGTGCGATCTGAAGTTCCACACTCAATCGCCTCTTTTCCATTCACATCGCCGAACCGTGCCCAAGGTTGTAGGGTGTCGACAAAGCCAAAAGTCCTGTGCGTTGGACAGCCGTCGCTTGGCGAGGCCACGCTATTGGACCATCTGGGCGACGACTACGAAGTCGTTCACGTAATGACCCGCTTTCGGGCATTCGCTCAACTGGCTCGCCAGAAGTTCGCTGCGATCTATATCTATCCGAGCGAAGAAACGGATGGACTGTCACTCGCCAAATGGACGCAAAGCGAGCGCATTCTCGACAGCATGCCAGACGGTGTCCTGTTGCTGAACACCGACAGCGTGATCGTCTGGGCGAATCAGCGGATGGTCAGTTGGTGCAATCGTGGTGATCTCACCGGGATGTCATTTTTTGATTCGTTCAACGGGGCAAAGGTCATCGGTCCCGATCAACGTCCGTTTGAAAGAGCCATTCGGACCGGTCTTGCTTCCGGCACGCTGCTGCAATGCGACGACGAAATTTATTATCACGTCCACGCGGCGCCTGTGCAGGAAGAAGATGGTGCATCAAAGTTTCTGATCGTCACATTGCGTGACGTTACGGAACAGACGCGTCAGCAGCAAAAGTTGGCGGCCATTCACAACGCCGGGCTGCAGCTGAGCGAGCTGGCACCGGAAGAAGTCTACGAGATGCAGATTGATGATCGCATCGAATTGCTCAAGCAGAATATTCTGCATCACACCGAAGACCTGCTCAAATACGATGTAGTCGAGATCCGGTTGATGGATCAGCAAACTGGCAAACTGGTGCCACTCCTTTCGTCTGGCATGATTGAAGAAGCCGCCGAACTGGAACTGTTCGCTCTTCCGGAGGGGAACGGAGTCACCGGTTACGTTGCGGCGACCGGGCGAAGCTACCTGTGCGAAGATACCGAAGCCGATCCGCTCTACATCCAGGGCTGCGAAGGCGCCAAGAGTTCGATGACGGTGCCGCTGATTCAGCATGACCAGGTGATCGGCACCTTCAATGTGGAGAATCCCAATACCGAAGCGTTTTCGGCTGGCGACTTACAGTTTCTCGAGATCTTTTCGCGGGATGTCGCCGTCGCGCTTAACACACTTGAATTGTTGGTGGCTCAGCAGGCCAACACCGCCCAGGCGAGTGTCGAAGCCATTCATGGCGAAGTCGCGTTGCCCGTCGATGAAATTCTCAACGATGCCGTCAATGTGATGGAGCGCTACATTGGCCACGAACCCGAAGTCGTCGAGCGACTGCAACGCATTCTCAGGAATGCGCGGGATATCAAGCAGGTGATTCAAAAGGTGGGTGAAGCCATGACGCCCTCCGAAGCCGTCCTTGACGACTCGCAGAGATCGGCGTGGCCGCGGCTGCGAAACCGGCGTGTGCTCGTGGTTGATACGGACGAGTCAGTGCGAAGTGCCGCGCACAATTTGCTGGAACGTTTTGGCTGCATTGTCGAGACGGCTCATGAAGGCAAAGAGGCGGTATTGATGGTGCGGACCGCCGGGGCCGAGGCGGCTTATGATGCCATCATTGCCGATATTCGATTACCTGATTTTTCGGGCTATCAGTTGCTCGTGAAGCTTGGCGACTTCCTGGAGCATGTTCCCCTGATCCTGATGAGTGGATTCGGTTATGATCCAGGGCACTCTATAGTCAAAGCCAGACAAGCCGGGCTGCTCCCCAATGCGGTGTTGTACAAACCGTTTCGTCTGGACCAGCTTCTAACGACCGTCGACATGATTATTGCTCACAGTGAAGAGCTGACATCGACGGAATCGTAGAAACAGACGTCAGTAATCGCCGGATGCCATGTTGTTCTACGGTTTCTCAATTATCGCTGCCCTGATTTTCCTGTTGGGCCACGCCTCCATCTTTATCACGCTGGTCAATCGCCTTCACAGTACTGCGATTCCGCGCCCAGTCGTAAAGACAATTGATATCTGTGGGCAAGTCATCGCTTTTGGCACACCGATATTGATCGGTGCGTGGGCCATGCAGAACTTCGCCTTTCAGATTCAGCCTCAGCTGAGTGATCCGGTAACACGGTGGATTGCTGGCTACCTTGGCATCTGTTGTTTCGCCGCCGGTTGGGCGATTGCGGATCGCGTCCTGCGTACGACCGAAGTCAAAACGACGAAGCTTCTGCTCACGAACCATACCGAAGTGTCATCGATGCTGAAGAAAATTGGACACCGACCTACCGGCGACTTGCTTACCGACGTTTGTTCGCGATTGCCATTCAACGAGATACTCAAGCTAAGCATCCATGAGAAGGAGCTTCGTCTGCCGCGATTGCCGGCTTCGCTGGATGGGCTGCGAATTACCCACCTCACCGATCTGCACATGACCGGCCAGCTCACCCGGTCGTTTTATGAGGAACTGGTTCACGCGGCCAACGAATGGGAATCGGATCTGGTTGTCCTCACCGGAGATATCGTCGAAAAGACGCCATGTCTGGAATGGATCAAGCCAACCTTGGGCAACCTCCGGGCGAAAAGTGGCGTCTACTACGTGCTCGGCAATCATGAATTGCGACTGAAGGACGAAGCCCGCACCCGCGAAGCGCTTAATGGCGCGGGCCTTGTGGATATGGGACACCAGTGGCGACAAATCGACTGCCGGGGTGAGTCGATTATTGTTGCAGGCAACGAATTGCCATGGTTCAAACCGGCTGCGGATATGGCGACTTGTCCCACCGAGGTCGACGGTAAACGTGCGTTCCGAATTCTATTGACTCATTCGCCGGATCAGTTGGCTTGGGCCCGTGAACATGATTGTGATCTCATGTTGGCGGGGCATACGCACGGCGGTCAGGTTCGATTGCCACTGATTGGACCGATCCTCGCGCCCAGTTGGCAGGGCAGCCGTTTTGCTTCGGGAACGTTCTATTACGATCCGACGCTCATGCATGTTAGTCGCGGGATCGCCGGGACACGGCCTTTGCGGCTGAACTGCAAGCCGGAGCTGGCTCGGCTGACGCTTCGTTCGGGCCTCGCACAATGAACGCCACGGAGCCAATCCCCTTCTCCATTCTTGCGATCGGTTTATTGCCCGTCGTGATCGTCATCGCCACGATGGTTCGCTGGTCGCAAAGCGTGACCGAGCCGCTCATTGGGATTGTCCGAATGGTGATCCAGCTGATGTTGATCGGACTCGTGCTGACTTACATCTTCAAATCGGAAAACCTGCTCATTGTTCTGCTGGTTTGCTGCGTGATGGTCTCGGCGGCGGCGTGGATTGCCTTGCGAACGATCCCCCGCACGATGGATCATTATATTTGCGCGTTGGCCGCAATCATGTTCGGAGGTGGACTTCCGCTTGGTATCGTCGTTGCGTTTATTCTCAAGACGGATCCGTGGTACGCACCCAAGACGATCATTCCGCTGGCCGGAATGGTCTTTGCGAACGGCATGAACGCGGTCAGTCTCGCTGCCGAACGTTTTCAGTCGGAGAGTCGGCAACCGGATATTTCGTGGCAGCAGGCTCGCGGTACAGCGCTGAGAACCGCGATGATTCCGATCACCAACGGCTTTCTTTCCGTTGGACTGGTCTCCATTCCCGGGTTCATGACGGGACAGATCCTGAACGGGGCTGAGCCGATTGTGGCCGCGCGAGCACAGATGATGATCATGTGCATGATCTATTCTGCAGTTGGTTTATCAACAATTGGATATCTGGCGCTCACTACGCGTAGAATGGAAGAATGACGCCGAATCGCATTCGTTTACAAGCTCGACGTGCAAGTTTCGATGTTGCGTTTTTTTGGCCCGAAGGGTCTTCACAACCCCTGCCGGTGGCCTTGGCCACCGGTATAGAAAGTTTAGACGTAGAGCCCCGAAGGCGGCGAAACAGATTCACAGACTGTGTCACCACTTCGTGGTTGAAAATGACGCAACATCAAAACTCGCAAGCGAGCGGGCATATTGCTATCCTTCGAACCACTGTTATTGCCACTAAATCATCTCATCATCGGAATCCCCCTCGCGTTCCATGAGTCCCAGAAAACCTGCTCCGACCGCCGCCGACTATCTTGTCATTGCGATCTCTCCTGCGCTGATCATGTTGCTTGTCGGCAGTCTCGTTTTCTTTTTGCTGACGGCTTTTTATCAAACAGAATTCGAAGGACGGTTAAAGTACATCTCGGCGCTCTTTGTTTTTTCGGCGGTGCTGATTACGCGAGTCTCCATTGTCGAGGGCGCTGAACGAGCTGCCGTGCTCTCGGTTCCGCTCGCGCTCGCGACTTGGGTCACGCTCGCGAAATTTACAGTCGCAGGGATCTTTGCCGTACCACTGGTGATCGCGGTCACCTGGTTTGCGGCTCACAAATTGACGTGGAGTTGCACTCTGATCGACGACCACGTGGATGATCCGGGTGGTGGGCTTGCGCAAGCCATCGGCTTGGAGAACGATGAGGATTTGGCCGGTGAAGCGGCGCCAAAGTCTGATGCCGAACCTGAATCGGATTCAAAATCGAATTCGAAATCCAAATCGAATTCAAAATCCAAATCAAAAGCGAACATGGCACCGGGAGTCTGGGTGCTCTACTTTGGACTGTTGACGCTACCGCTGTTTGGGCTTGGTCAACTGGTGATGCCCAAAGAAGACATTGCGTCTCGCCAAGCCGCCTTTGGATACCTGGTAACGTACGTCGCTGCGGCACTCGGTCTCCTGGGCACGACAAGTTTTCTCAGTCTTCGCCGCTACCTCCGTCAGCGTCGCCTGACGATGCCCGCCGACATGGCAACCGCGTGGCCGATATCGACGGCAGTCATCATTCTCTCGGTGCTTCTCCTGTGTAGTTTGTTGCCTCGTCCGCGGCCCGCCTATTCGTTGTCGAATCTGATTGAACCCGCGAGTGAATCTTCGAAGAAAGCAAATCGTCGCAGCGTACTGAAGGACAACGCGGAAAAATCGGATGACATGCAGGGCGATGTTCCGCAAGATCCGGGTGATGAAATGGACGAGCCGGATGCAGAGAATAACGACTTTGCGGAAGGCGAATCAGACAAACAGTCCGAGCGCGAATCGAAGAACGCGGAGAAACAGTCAAAATCGTCGGACGGGGATTCGAGCCAAAAATCGAACGATGATTCGGAACCACGGTCGAACGATGATTCAGATGATTCTGGCGACTCAGAGCAGTCCAAAGAGTCTGAGCAGTCGGAGGACTCCGGGGAATCCAATAATCGGGAACGCGGCAAAGAGTCAAACGACGAACAGGACGGCACTGAAGATCAGGAATCTCCGGACGAACAGAGTTCAAATTCGAACGCAAAGAATGGCCCGCCTCCTTCGCCGCCGCAGAACTCGATCAGCGATACCATTCGTCGATTTACGCCCTCGTTTCAGGGGATTGGCGACATATTGCGTTGGGTATACCGTTTGGCGTTTGTGCTTGGACTGCTCTATCTCTTCATTCGTCACGCGGGAGCAATCATGGCAGCGATTGGACGATTCATTCGCGACATCCTGTCGTTCTTTGGCTCTCGGCCTTCGGCGAACGTTGACGAAGAGGAAGAAGCGTCCGTTGCACCGGTCAAGACTCGCAAGCCGTTTGCGTCATATCGAAATCCGTTTGGCGGCAAGTCGATGTCGGATGTCGATCTGGTCCGCCACTCGTTCCTTGCCCTGGAAGCGTGGGCACATGAACATGGTGTCGAACGGCACGATGGCGAAACCCCACAAGAGTTCGCGCAGCGAATCGGTCGCAAGTATCCGAAGCTCGGCCCTGCCAGTCACTATTTGATTCAGCTCTATGACCG
>CALHZT010000030.1 GCA_938040995.1 uncultured Pirellulaceae bacterium
TCGTTTGACGGATATTGCGGTAACGGGCGGCATTGAACTGGTCGAGACGTCCTATGTTGAACTATACGGCGCGACGACGTTTGATACGGCGACATTGAATTCGGTGAATGGCGGCCAACCCCGGATGCGGTTTGAGCCGGGCTACATCATCAGCGGGCCAATTACGGCAGAAGGTAGTGGATCTGGCATTCGCCGCCTGGAAGTTGACGTTTTGGGTAACCAGTCTGGAACAGTGACGATTGGCCCCACAGGTTCAATTGTCAATAACTCGACTGTTAACAATGACCCATCGTTCCGGTCGCTGGAACTGGGCGATGCAGGAGCATTTACGGCTACTGGCGAGCTTGTTAATCAGGGTTCCATTGTCGCCAACGCTGGCAGGATTCAGGTCCGTTCCGATACGTTCCTCAATAATGTTACAGGTGAAGTACTGGCAAGCTCTGGAGACATCGACTTCCGACAGGCAGTAATCAGTTCCGGACGTATCGAGATCAGACCAGCAGCAAATATCGAAGTGGAACGGCTCGATCAAACGGGCAACACGGTCATTGTGGATGGTGTGCTGGAAAGCCAAATGGTCGCCACCTTCGATTCGGTTCTTCTTTCCGGCGAAGGGAACATCGACGGTGAGGTAGACTCTATCGGAACGACTAACATCGCTCCGGGCCGCAGTCCTGGAATGCTATCGACAGGCAGCTTTGATCTCGGTGTCGATTCGACACTGTTGATCGAAACCGGCGGAACAATCCCAGGTATCGACTACGATCAGGTAGAAGTCACAGGCACTGTCGATTTGTTTGGCAGCTTGTCGGTGGAGATTGTCTCCAGCATTCTCAAAGACGAGGAATTTGTCATCATCGACAACGATGGAACCGATGCGGTGAACGGCGTCTTTGCCGGACTGCAAGAAGGTGCGATCATCGATAATGGCTATGACGAGTACTTGTTGTCTTACGAGGGTGGTGACGGAAACGATGTTACGCTGACGGCGTTGGGTAATGTCCGAGTCGTGACAAACACCTCTACGGCCAACCCCGGCAGCCTGGCAGGTGAGATTGAGGCAGCGAATGGTCTGAGCGATCCAGCGGCAGTCATTTTCCGAATCCCGGGCGGTACGGCTCACACGATCACTCCCGGAACGCCCCTTCCAACGATCACGAATTCGGTCATTGTTGACGGCCGCACTCAGCCAGGTTTCGGTGGCAGCCCGCCGATCACGCTTGAAGGGAGCGGCGTTGCGGGCAATGGATTTGAATTCGCGACCAATGCGAGTGGTTCCGGCGCCTTTGGTTTTGCGATTCAAAATTTTGGCGGCGCTGGAATCGCGGTGAATGCTGGCAATGTCACGTTGCGTGAGAATCTGTATTCAGGAAATGCCGGACTGGCAATCGACTTTGGCGACGACGGGCCGACGTTTAACGACAATGGCGATCTCGATCTTCTGGTGAATATGCCAGAGATTCAGTTCACGCGCGCCGGCGCACAAACCAGACTCATCGGTTCGATTTCCAGCACACCGAACACCACACTCGAGATCGACGTGTTTGCGAACGTGATTGCCGACCTTGACGGATTCGGGGAAGGCGAGCGGTTCCTTGGTTCGTTTACGGTGAACACAGATGGGATCGGCGACGCGAGTTTTGATGAGACCCTGGCTGTTGCCACTACGGTTGGTGAGTTCCTGTCAGCCATTGCGACGGAGGATGTTCGAGGAACCTCCGAATTCTCCAACGCTGCCACGACGTTAACGCCAGAGGCGGTCGATGATGTATTCTTGACGGATGAGGACACACCATTGAATTTCAATGCCCTCGCCAATGAGGTAAATCCTCAAGGTAGCATTGTGCCCGGCCAGACGCTTGCGTTGACGGACCCGGCGGACGGCGTCCTCGTCAACCAGAACGATGGCAGCTTCTCTTTCGATCCTGCCGCGAGCTTTCAATTCCTGGCTGTGAATGAAGCCACTCAGGTGCAATTCGATTACCAGATCGAAGATGTGTTTGGAGTCACCGATTCAGCCAGCGTGACGCTCACGATTGAAGGTGTGAACGACGATCCAACGGTTACCGCCGTCGTTGCCGAATCGGCAACCGAAGATGACGCGATGTTCACTGTTGACTTGCTCACAGGAGCCGTCGATGTTGATCTGTCGGATACGTTAAGTGTCGACATGAATAGCTTCATGCTGAATAGTGGTGATGACTTGGGTATTACGATCGGTACGAACGAACTGACGGTGGATCCGACGGCCTACAACAGTCTTGCGGTCGGCGAATCGGAGATCGTTGAATATTCGTACAACATTGTTGACGGCAACGGCGGTGCGGTTTCGCAGACAGCGGAAATTACCATCATAGGCGTTAACGATTCGCCAACGATTGACGTCGCTCAACAAACGGTAACCGTTGACGAAGGAGATGTCGCTGGCAACTTTGGTGCTTTTGCCGATCCCGATGGTGATCTCGTTAGCTTGTCTTCTTCGGTTGGAGTCATCACGGACATCGGAGGCGGCGAGTGGACGTGGAGTTACGCCGCCGCTGATGGCCCTGACGATGGACAAGTCGTTGTTGTCACAGCAACGGACGGCAACGGAGGGATCGAATCAGCATCGTTCGAGTTGGACGTCATGATTGATGGCGACTTTGATGATGACGATGTCTATGGGTGCTCTGACGTGAACATGCTTACGACCAACATCGCTGCGGGCATCGACAATCTCGCGTTTGATCTCAACGGTGATGACGTCGTGGATCTCGAAGATCTTGATGCATGGCTTGTCGAGGCAGGTGCCGCGAATAATGCCTCAGGCGGAGCGTTCATCAAGGGGGATGCAAACCTCGACGGCGTCGTCGACGTTTCGGATTTTAATGTCTGGAATGATAACAAGTTTTCGATGACCACCAACTGGTGCAGCGGTAACTTTAGTGGCGATGCTGTTGTCGATGTATCGGATTTCAATATCTGGAATGACAACAAATTCACGACGGCAATCCTGATAAACACGACTTTCGATATCGCACCCCGCGACGAAGTGGCAATGTCTGTTCTTCAGCCAATGCCAATCTCGACGGGGTGGTTGCCGCAATTGGATTCAACGTCTGAAATGGCAACGAACTTACGGCCATTTCTCAGTAACGAGTTGGCGATTTCAACGCCGATCGAAACGTCAAGGCGCGCGTTTTCAACAACTCGAACAGAAATGTCCAGTCAGCCAGCGTCAACTTCAGTGCCGTTCCTGAGCCATCAGGTCTTTCAAGCCTCGCACTATTTTGAACGGCTGCTCTCCGCAGAAAGTAAGCAAGTCTTCATTGAGTGGCTTTAAGCTTCGGCAGTCTTCCCGTTCCCGAACATCATCAAAAGTCTTTCAATTGCAATTGAGACGGTTTAAGGAACCGGGAGGCTCCGCCGGGGGCAAGCCGAAGTGATGGCACTGCTGCGGCGGCACCTGGTTTTCGGTTTTCATTTTGTTGCCCGCCTTCAGCCGGAATTCCGTTAACAGCAGCACCTGGATTCACGGGGATATTTCAACTGGGACTGAGGTCCATTCAAGATCAACCATGGCCATCAGCGTGCAAACAGGGGTGATTTTCTGGCTGGTTCATGGATTGACCAGTCATTTCCGACACTGCCAAAGGGTATTGACGGCCTGAATGCACTGAAATGTAGGGCTTGAACATTCAATTCCGTCAATACCAACATCCTATTTCGTTTTCCCTTCACCGGTTTTTTGCAACCCAAGGTGCTCTGCCATTCCGGTTCCTCAGGCTGTAGAATCGCCCGATGCTCTTTAGAACGTGCGATTTTCGACGTAAGGCCTCAGTCGTTCACGCGTCTTATCTACGTAGGATTGTGTTCCGGCTGATACACCCCCAATGGTCGTATATCCGCAACGATAGCAAGAGCTTTCACGATGCCAACTTCGAAACGAGTACCTCGAAGAACAACCAGAGGAAATCATGGATAGAGTTTCGGAACTACCAGAAAATGCCGCCGCCAACGCGGCTGAAGACACGACATCAGCCGTTCCCAACTCGGACTCCGCGGTCACTGAACGCTACGCTGCTGCTGCAAAGACTCGCGAGCCATCACTTTGCTGCCCCGTCGAATATGACGCGTCGCTACTGAAACGAATTCCGGACGAGATCGTTCAGAAGGATTATGGATGCGGTGACCCTTCGGCCTATGTACAACCTGGTGACACCGTCGTCGACCTCGGATCCGGCGGTGGCAAACTATGCTATATGGCGGCTCAGATCGTTGGCGCAAAAGGCAAAGTTATCGGTGTTGACTGCAATCGCGAAATGTTGGCTCTCGCCCGAAAGTACAAGGATCACATGTCAGCCGAACTCGGCTACGCCAATGTCGAGTTCCACTACGGTCGCATCCAGGACCTTCAGCTTAGCCTTGATGCTTTCAACATCCAACTCGCCAATATTGACGGGTCCGACCCGGAGAGACCACTCAGCGTCCTGAACCTGATGCGGTCACTGCGCAAAGAAGCGCCAATGATACCGGACAACAGTGTCGACTGCGTGATTTCCAACTGCGTACTGAATCTCGTCAACTCGGACGACCGAAAGCAACTGTTTCGCGAGATCTTTCGCGTCCTCAAGAAAGGCGGGCGAGCCGCGATTAGCGATATCGTCAGCGATGAAGATGTTCCGCTCGAAATGCAGCAGGATGGCCACCTTTGGTCCGGCTGCATCTCCGGTGCGTGGCGTGAAGATCGCTTCGTCGATGAGTTCACCAACGCCGGCTTCTACGGTGCCGCCGTCGACAAGTACCAGACGGAACCTTGGCAAGTCATCAACGGTATTGAGTTTCGGTCCGCAACCATTGTTGCGTACAAGGGCAAAGAAGGCGCATGTCTGGAACGCAACCAGGCGGTCATCTACAAGGGACCGTTCGAGCAAGTCAAAGATGATGACGGGCACATCTACCGTCGGGGAGCGCGAGTCGCCGTTTGTGACAAGACGTTTAATATCCTGATGAACGGTCCCTACAAGGGGCTGTTCTTGCCCATTCTGCCCAAGGAAGATATTCCGTTACAGGACGCAGCGGAGTTTGACTGTCACCGTCCCAAGCTGCGATCGCCAAGAGAATCCAAAGGTCTCGACTACAACGAGACGATCGTGTCGGACGAGGGAGTCTGCGATTCGGGCACCGACTGTTGTTAGAAGACTTGCAACACAAGTTTTTGAATCCATCCACCGGCAACAGCACCACCCACAGGCGACATTGTCATGCCGCAAGCATCCAGATCTCTCAAGCTACGCCAAAGCCCGCTCGCGGAAGCAAGTGCTCAGCTCGAAATCCTTAACGCTCCTTCAGAACTCTCCAATTTTGACGCCGTCATCCAGGAGAAGGGGCTCGACAGGCTTTCCGCGGACGGGGTTGAAATTCTGCAAGTCAACGTTGGCAAGATGTGCAATATGACGTGCCGGCATTGTCACGTGGATGCTGGACCGGATCGACGCGAGATTATGACTCGTGAGACCATCGACCAGTGCCTCGAAGCACTACGAAACTCCGATATCCACACCGTCGACTTGACTGGCGGCGCACCGGAGATGAATCCCGATTTTCGCTACTTCGTCACCGAAGCCCGCAAGCTCGGCAAGCACGTCATTGACCGCTGCAACCTGACGATCCTGCTCGCCCCCGGCTATGAGGACATGGCGGAGTTCCTCGCCGAAAACCAGGTCGAAATTGTTGCATCGTTGCCGTGCTACCTGCCGGACAATACGGACATGCAGCGCGGTGACGGAGCCTATCAAAGCTCCATCGAAGCCTTGCAGCGTCTGAACAAGCTGGGATATGGAATGCCTGCTTCGGACGGCGAAGATGCACTCATGCTGACTCTGGTTTTCAATCCTGTCGGTCCATCGCTGCCGCCTGACCAACAGATGCTCGAGGAAAAGTATCGACAGCATTTGCGAAAAGAGTATCAGATCGAATTCAATCGACTGTTTACGATTACCAACATGCCGATAAGTCGCTTTTTGGATGAATTGATCGAGTCGAATCAGTACGAAGCGTATATGGACACGCTCGTGAACGCGTTCAATCCAGCCGCCCTGAGTGGCGTCATGTGTCGCAAGATGATTTCCGTCGGTTGGGACGGACTGCTCTTCGATTGCGATTTTAATCAGATGCTCGAAATCGCCACCACCAAGGACCAACCGAAACACATTCGCGACTTTGATGCGTCGTTACTGGGATCACGACAAATCGTTGTGGATCAACATTGTTTCGGCTGTACAGCCGCTGCCGGTTCCGGTTGCCTCGGCGCGATCGACTCGTAAGCAGCATTCGCAATTCGTGATGCCGGTGGCTATTGTCGAACCACGAACCTGCAGTTAGTTACTCGGGTGCGACTCGAACTCAATGTCCGGATAGTATTCCGCACCAACCTTCAGTTCGATAGCGACATCCTGCTCAAGCCCCATCTGCCTCGCGAGCCAGTCGCCAAGCTCTTCCATTCCTTGTTCGGAAAATACACGCGAATAGCATGCTGGCTCGCCACAGCAATATGGTGCGCCGCCCGGCAGAAATCTGAGCACAACGTAAACGTCCATTCTCTCAGGAGGTGAACCAGTCGCAATGACGTCTTTAACAAGCACATAGAAGCGTTTCGCATCCACGTTGCCAACCTCGCGAATACCGGATTCCAGCAAGCGAATGAGTTCAGCGTTCGATTTTTTGTTCGACATAATCTATTCAGTGACCACCGACGACAGGCGCGGAAATTTAAGTGTCCGGATTCTGCTACAATTCGATCGACAAATCTACTCGATGCTCTGCAAAGTTCAAAAGTTGCCGTGATCGAAGTGATTGCTGAGGGCAAAATTGTCTGGAGCGTTAGCGGCGATGTCCCACCACTTTCAGATTTTAGCCACCAACGGCGAGCCGCTTGTCAAGAACACCTGGAAAAAGTGAACGTGACGCAAAATCAATTCCCACAGCTGTGGGCCTCCCATTCATCAACGCGATTGGGAGGTAGCTGATGCTCTCCGACGCCGTGTTCATCCTTGGCAACGTGCTGTTACCGGTGATTCTCATTGCCGTGCTTGGTGCTGTGCTGCAGTCGTTCAAGCCATTGGATCTCAAGACACTTGTCTCGGTTTCCATCTACATCTTCGTGCCGATCTATGTGTTCGTGCGGATCTTTGACAGTTCGATTCCGTTCAGCGAAGTCGCAAGAATGGCTGTTGTCGTGATGGGCTCGATGGCGGTGGTCGGTATCGTGCTCTGGGGTTTCCTCCGCGGAAGGGGTGAGCCAAAATCGGCGGCTTCGTCTGCCGTTGTGGCAGCGATGTTTTTCAACGCTGGGAATCTTGGTATCCCGGTTGCCGAGCTGGCATTTGGCGAAGACGGCGGACGCGTGCAACCGCTACTCATGATGTTCGTGGGCATGTCGACGTTTGTGATCGGCTACCCATTGTTGGCTCGCGGACAGGGAAAAGGATGGATGTCCGCAATCGGTGCCTTTTTGCGGCTGCCGTATGTGTACGCGATCCTGCTCGCCGTCCTGTTGAGGACACTCCACGTCGAGATTCCTGCGCCTGTACGAAGCAGCCTCGATCGGATTGCTGCCGGAATGATACCCGTCGCATTATTCACACTCGGCGCCCAGGTTGCCCAGCAGGCACGATGGCCGCGTTGGCGACTGATCGCACCAGTGCTCGTTTTCAAGCTGCTGGTGATGCCGATCGTAGCGGCGTTTTTTGTCTACTGCATGGGGATGTGGCCATTCCCTGGCAAAGTCATCATCCTCGCAACAACAGCACCGGCGGCAGTGAATACGCTGTTGATTGCGATCGAAGCCGACGGAGATGCTGAACTTGCTGCCGATTGCGTCTTTTGGACGACGCTGATTTCGATCCTGACGATCCCGATTGCGCTGGCAATCATCCGCTCGATTCTGGCGATGTAGGCGACTGGATTTAGCCTAAAAAGAAATCGCGGGCGCAGTGTTGCGGGTTTCTTCGACGTCGTCTTCGTCCTCTTCCAGCGTCGCGAACGCCTGATCGACAACCGCCACAGATCGAACTGGTTCGCTGTCAGTCGAAATGCCTGTCGCAGGCACTCCTCGCGCTGCCGGCGTGTCCGACGGAAGCTCGTTGATTACAAGCAGTGCGTCCACTGGCGAAATGAACCCGTTGTCGTCTACATCCAGTTGCCCAGCGTCGTCCGGGCGAACTGTCGTATCGTTGAGTTCGCCGGAGGTTGTATCCGAATACTCGCGAAACGTCAGCTCGTTGATGACAAGCAACGCATCGAGTGGCGAAATCACTCCGTTTCCATCAACATCCGTTGGATTGGCGGTATTGTGCCAGACTCCGCCGTTACCACCACCGCCACCGCCGCCGTTGGTGACATTAATCGTGACCGTCACAGGGTCGCTGGACAGAAGTCCGTCGTTAACGACCAGCTGTGCCACAAATGTTCCAACGATGTCTGGCGTGAACGAAGTAATCTCGCTTCTGGGACTGTCAATCGTTGCATCACTTCGGCTGGGTATGTCGATCAATGTCCAGCTGTAGGTAAGGTCATCGCCTTCCGGATCCGATGACAGCGAACCATCAAGGGTAACTGCACTGAAGATTATGCCCGTTGTATCTGAGAGATCCACGTTGGCAACGGGAGCCGTATTTTCGGCAATCGTAACGATCACCTGATCCGTCGAGGACAACTCTCCATCGCTGACCGTCAACTCGATCACGTACTCCCCTGGCATACTCGCAGAAAAGTTGACGATCGAAAGATCTGTCGCTGTGAATGTGCCATCGACAGGACCACTGACCTGCATCCACGAGTAGGTTAGCGCCTGTGGAATGCCGTCGTCGGAAGAGCCGCTTCCATCCAGTCGGGCATTCTCACCAACCCGGACTGCTGCATCGTCACCGGCATCCGCAAGCGGTCCCGTGTTGCTAGCCTCGCCCTCTTCAGCCTCGAAAGCCCCCAGATCACTTTCCGCGCCGTTCAGTCCGTCTCCATTCACGAATCGCGAAAAACCGTCTCCGCGTGCGTCGTTTGACGGAAGAGTAACACTGGAAGCGGTACCGAAGTCGATCGCGGGGCTTCCTTCTTCTAATGCATGCGTCTCGACAAGCCCACCATTGTCTCTTAGCGACTCGATCAAAGGATCGATACCAACAATGTTGTTACCGACTGAACCGCCGAACAAATCTGCGTCTGGTGACTCGATCAGGTTCATTTCCGCGTCGATATTTGCTGCTTCTACATCGACATCACCGTTGCCCGCCACGATGGACCAACGGAGATCAAAATCAATCGCTGCCGTGGCTTCGTTGACGACTGATATTCCGTCTGCCCCGCTCCCAACCGATGAGTTTTCAACGACGGTGGCAAAGTCGATATTCAGCTGGGCGTCCGATCCTCCCTGCTCACTGATTGCGAACACACCGCCGCCATCATCACCGGCCGAGTTGCCAGAGATGGTTACCTGAATGAGATTGGTCACGCCGTCATCAAGCTGGGCGTATACCCCGCCGCCGTATCTGGATGCGGAATTGCCCGAGAAGGTGGAAGAGTCGATGGTGACTTCGGAGTCTTCAACTCCTTCAAAAGCGACTGCGCCGCCGTCGAGTGCATTGTTGCCAGAAATGGTCGCATGCAGGAGCGTGAAGTCATTGTCGTCGAGTTCAAAGACATGGACACCACCGCCCTGCCCGGCCGCCATATTATCGGTGACCAGCACTCTTTCGATCGTCGCATCAGATCCAACAGCGATACCGCCACCGTTATTGCCGGCTTCGTTGGTAGAAAGTGTCGAGTCAGTAATCTCGATCGTGGACTCCGTCAGCGGCAATGCGATTCCGCCTCCATCCTCACCAGAGTCATTGCCACTTATCGTGGAGTCACCAATAGTCACCGTCGCGTCCGTGAGCGAGGCATAGATGCCGCCTCCATGTCTTTGAGCATCATTGGATGAAATCAGCGTGTCTTCAATGGTCACCGTGCCACCGGTCGTGTTCGTGATGCAAATCCCGCCGCCATTCTGACCTGCGGAATTACTGCGGATGGTCGAATCCTCAATCTCCACAGTGCCCGGGGTGGTATCTCCAGTCAGTCGGACAAATATCCCGCCGCCTTCTGCACCTGCGGTATTCAGAGACACCGTCGATTCTACAATTCGAACAAGCTCGTCAGGTGCGTCAGTGGCAATACCGCCTCCGTTCTCACCTGATTCATTTTGCGTAACTGTAGAATCATCCAGAAGCAGTGGGCCGATCGTCGCAATTCCACCACCGTTGGCAGTTGCGAATGATCCGGAAATCGTCGAGTCGTACATCTCCAGACTTTCTGCATTCCAAATTGCGCCTCCGTTTCCGAAAAAGTCGCCACCTGTCACTGTCAGGTTTCGCATCTCCACATCGAGCTGGTTTGCTACCACGCCATCGTCAACAACGAACACCCTGGAGCCATTGCCGTCGTTGAAAGAAGGGGTAAGGTCACTCGCGGATGCGTCGATGGTGATTCCACTGCTCAACGAATCGGCATCAATGATGAGATCTTCCGTAATGAACAGAGCACCGGTGGTCAGATCGATATCCGCCCCGTTCAGATCGTCGGAAAAACAGATGGTGTCCGTACCGGCGCTGGCATTCGCCTGCGCGATCGCGTCGCGAAGTGAACCGGCGCCAGAATCGCTTACATTGAGAACGGTCAGAGTCGCAAGAACTCGTCGATCTTCCAGTGGCTCGAATCGCAAGCCGAGGCCGCGTTTCTTCCGGCACAGAGCGTTCTTCCGGTAGGCTTTTTTGCCAGACATACCTTCTCCTGTCTTTGATCAGTCCTGGAGTAACCGTTCGCGGATATTGACGTTTCCTCAGGTTCGAGAGGGTCAGGCACAAAATTTTCGGCGTTTGTCCGCAAAGCGAAATAAGTCAGTTTACCGCCGAAAAATTGAGCCAGCCCCTTGCCCGCGTGAACGGTTACGCCCTGGATTACCCAGTTTACAGGGTTGAAGGACTGAGTCCATCGATGACGCGACTATTTGCCATATCTGGAGTGAGTTCCTCCACCCTTAATTAGGCTCCATTCGAGCGATTTCACAATCGCCATTCCAAGTCGTAAACGGCTCTTCCAAGTTGATATTCGGGAAAATTGACGATCCAGGTAAGATCTGGCACCGAACGCCGATCTCTTGACCGGTGGTAGCAAAACACTCAACTGGATCTCCTCGCATGGCCTTATCTCTCCCGTCGTTTTCGCCTGAATCACAAGTCGACGCGATCAAGAGCTCGTTGACTCATATTGCCGACGAGATGGACCTCCAGTTGACGGTTCGATTGTGGAATGGCGAGGTCGTGCCGCTTGGAAAGAACGTGAGTCCCAATCTCGAGGTCGTTCTCTCCGATCCGGGAGTCATCGGTTCGCTCCTTCGGCGTCCTACCGCCGAGAATCTGCTCAATCTGTATGCAACGGGAAAGATCGACTTGTCCGGCGGGAACCTCATCGAGTTTCGCGAAGCCGTCAGAATGCCCGGCAGTTCCCGACAACGAATTAAGTCGCTAAGGAAAGGACTATTGCTCCGAAATGCGATTCCGTTCCTGTTCGCAAAAACCAACGGCGAGGAGAAGCCTGACGACCAGACAGTTTTTCAGGCGGATGAGGTAGGACGCGCCGAATCGAAGAGGAACAACAAGGACTACATCCAGTTTCACTACGATGTTGGCAACGATTTTTACAAGTTGTTTCTCGACAAGGAAATGCAGTATTCGTGCGGGTACTTTACGCATCCGGACAATTCGCTCGAGCAAGCTCAACTCGACAAGATGGAAATGATCTGTCGAAAGTTGCGGTTGGCCCCGGGCGAGTCGATGCTGGATATCGGTTGCGGATGGGGTGGGCTGCTTTGTTACGCGGCTGAAAACTTTGGAGTCAAAGCGCACGGCATCACGCTTTCGCAGCAACAACACGATCTCGTCGCAGAGAAGATCAGGAAACGGGGCCTGACCGGTCAGGTTTCGGTGGAGCTTTGCGATTACTCAAAGCATGAAGGTTCTTACGACAAAATTTCCAGCATTGGAATGTTCGAGCATATCGGCATCGCGAATTACTCGAAGTATTTCCAGCACGTTCGCCGTTTGCTAAAAGATCGCGGCATCCTGCTGAATCATGCAATCGCACGCAGCGCCAAGCGAACAAAGAAAAAGGCGAAGTACATTCGCCCCGAGCGCAAATTGTTGCTGAAATACATCTTCCCGGGATCCGAACTCACTTCGGCTGGTTTTACCTCCGATGCGATGGAACACGAGGGATTCGAAGTCCACGACACCGAAGCATGGCGTGAGCATTACGCCTTGACTTGCAAGGCATGGTGCGAACGCCTGACAGCCAATCGCGAAGCAGCGATCAAGCTGGTTGGTGTCGAACGCTATCGACTCTGGGCGGCTTACCTGGCTGGTGCGTCCTGCGGATTCACCGACGGAGGTATCAAGATCTATCAGATAGTGGCTTCGAAACGAGTCGGAAAAGGGCCATCGGGTCTGCCGCTGACGAGAGCCGACCTCTATCGACCGGCGACCAAAAAGCAGCGTGACAACGAGTCGGCGGCGTAGGTAAAAGCACGGATTCAGATTGGATCCACGCAGCCAAATGCGATTTCAATTGAGACTCCATTCGCGATTTTTCCGTCCAACAAGTCGACAAGCCAGTATCCATCCCTGGAGAATCTGCTTTGCTTGCCCATAACCGCCGAGGATTCTTGGCAGTTGGAGCGCACTCGACTTTTTTGTAGCGTCAATTCGTCGTCCTCGGTCGGGATTTGCGTCGCCAGTGACGCTCCACTCCGTGCGCCCTGCATTAGCGTTGCGTTACAATCGCCTTCGAAACTCATCTCTTGAAGGAATTGCCATGCATCGTACTGCTGCTCAGACTGTAGCTGCCTGTAAGCGACTTACTCACCGCGTACTCGCAACCCTGATCTGCGGAATCCTGTTTTCCACTTTCTCCTTCGCCGACGATGCAGTGCCCGCCGATCCATCGCCGCAATGGTGGAAGGGAAATCTCCATACCCACTCGCTGTGGAGTGATGGCAACGACTTTCCCGAGATGATCTCGGAATGGTACCGGACGCACGACTACAACTTTCTCGCCATGACAGATCACAACACGCTCGCCAAAGGCGCCCGTTGGATGAAGGCCAGCGAGATCAACAAAAGAAGTACACGAGCGATTAAGAAGTACCACGCGAGGTTCGGCGATGGGTGGATTGAAACGCGAGTGGCGAAGCTCGCAGGCGCCGCAACAGACGGTGCTCCGGATGACAGCCAAACAGAAACCGAGTACCGATTGAAACCCTTCAACGAATACCGTTCGCTCGTGGAGGAACGTGGCAAATTCATCCTGCTGCAGGGAGAAGAAATTTCCGACAGCGTTGGCGGGTTGCCGCTACACATAAACGCTTCCAACATCGACAAGGCAATCATGCCACTCGGTGGCGAAACGATCGCGACAGCGATGGAAGCCAACTTGCGAGCCGTTGAGTCGCAAGCGGAACAACTGGGGCGGGAAATGCTCGTCCATGTAAACCACCCGAATTTCGGATACGCAGTGACCGCTGCCGACCTTGCCAAAGTCGTCTCGGAGCGGTTCTTTGAAGTTTACAATGGCCACCCAGCCGTTAATCAGGACGGCGACGACGAACACATCAGTATCGAAAAGATGTGGGATGTCGCCAATGCCATTCGACTGCAGCAATACAACGCTCCACCGCTGATGGGAATCGCTACGGACGACAGCCATCATTATCACGGCGGCGAAGCATCACCGGGCCGCGGCTGGGTTGTGGTACATGCAAATTACCTGACGCCGGAATCGTTGATTCGCGCCATGAAACGAGGCGACTTTTACGCTTCCACCGGCGTTCAACTGAGCAAAGTCGACTTTGACGATTCAAAACGAACGTTAAGAATCGAGATCGTTGCCGAACCGGGCGTAACGTACGAAACCCGATTCATCGGAACGAAGATTGCGGACACCGAATCCAAAGAGCCAGATCCGGCTCTGGCAGGCGTCACATTCGCTACAAGAAACGGGGCTGTTGTTGAGTACGAAATGGCAGACAAAGAACTGTACGTTCGGGCGAAGATCGTTTCCAACAGGCAACATCCAAATCCCCCCGTCGGAGAGCAGTTCGAGTCGGCATGGAGCCAACCCGTCGGCTGGACGGCGACCGAAGCCAAGCGATAGGCGTCAACGTCACCTAAAAGAAACGCAACCGCTCACTTGGGCAAAGCGTCTGGCTCAATTTTTCGGCGGCAAACTTACTTATTTGGCTGCGCGGACACACGCCGAAAATTTGTGCCTATCACTCTCGAACCCGAGGACACGTCAATATCCATGAACGGATACAAAGAAACAGGCCACGAGTCGTGGCCTGTTCAGATTTTGAAAGCTCAGCTGCGTTTTGTTGCTCGCCGCTTTGGTTAGCGTTTCGTTGAAGTTTAACGCTTTCGACGTACCAGTCGCAGACCGAACAGACCAGCCAGCAACATCATGCCGAGGCTACCTGGCTCAGGAACAGCTGTAACGCTATCGGAAGAATTGAATTTGTTGCCGTTCCACTCGTTGAAGTCGGAAACGTCCACCGATCCATCCGCGTTAAAGTCGCCGGAACACCAATGTGGATTCGCAGTGAACTTGGCACTGTTCCAGATATTGAAGTCGGAAACATCAACCACGCCATCGAGATTGGCATCACCGCGAAGAAAGGCGCCGCCATTCGCGTTATTCTCCGCACCAGCTTCTACGAGCCACGCATCAACATCCGCGTTATCTACGACGCCATCGCCCGTCAGGTCAAATCCTGCGGGGTTGGCTCCGCCAGAAACTTCAGTCGTCAATGCATTGATATCCGTACAGTCGTAGGCACCATCGTTATTGAAGTCGCCGTTACCGCCACCGCCACCATCAGCAGTGCCGCGGAACTGGATCT
Source organism: uncultured Pirellulaceae bacterium (assembly GCA_938040995.1). Classification (GTDB taxonomy): domain Bacteria; phylum Planctomycetota; class Planctomycetia; order Pirellulales; family Pirellulaceae; genus CALHZT01. Next base: position 14,969 of record CALHZT010000030.1, read on the forward strand.
CCGAGAACTGCAATGAGTTCGCGTTGGGGTCAACCACTGAAGTCACCACGAACCGGTACGAAGTGTAAGAATCGCCATTTGCGTTGTTCACCGTAACAGGTCCGCTGGAAAACTCGTCACCTGCCATGATATTACGGTCGGAGGGCAGTACCAGGTCACCACTATCAATCAAAGTCCAGCTTTCTTCCATTCCCAGGCTGTTGTCCTCACTTGTAATGGCATCGTTCGTTCCATAAATCTCATAGCCGACTGGATCTCGTCCGACCTCGTCGTTGGCAGTCCACATTTCAAACTCGTTGAGAACACTTGCTCCAGCCGAAGGCGTCACGATGAAGCCGGCATTTTCTCTTCCAAAATTGAGATATTTGGTGAGCGTATCGCCGTCGATTGCGGCTGAAGGTGGTTCTGCTCCGGGATAGCTACTTTCGCTCCCCGCATCACGCAACACTCCTGAAGCCCGAATGTCATCAAAGAAATCAAAAACCGGTGTGCCAGTACCATCGGCTGATTCCCAGATGTTGACATCGGCAATCTGCACGCTGTTTGCAAGTGCTGGATCCTTCACCGTCGGGATGATCACTTTGTATCCCGAATACGCAGTTGAATTTGCAAAAGAAATCACCTCGCCGGCTGCGAATCTGTCTTCAGGAAGATTCAGCGCTCCGGAAGTAATCAACGTCCAGTTTTCTTCATCACCAAGACTGTTGTCTGGACTTGTAATGGCATCGTTGGTGCCCCAAATTTCGTACGAAGTCGGGTCACGCTCGACCGCATCATTCGCGGTCACGAACTGGATACTTTGAACGACTCCACTGCCCGAGTTCGAAGGCGCTCCAAAGAAACCAGTGCCCTGGCCGTTTCCCGCGCCGAAATTTAAATATTTCGACGAACTATCTTCATCCGCAATATTGAAAGGTTCTTCACCTGCCGGATAGCTACTCGCGACGCCCGCATCGAGAACATCAAAGTCAAATGCAATGATTGGATCGCCAGGACTCAAGAGGTCCATCTGGCCGAAAGAGACAGCAGCTGTCGCCAGAACAATGGCAACAGGGAATGAGATAAGTCTTTTCATGTTCAAGCCTTCAATAAGTGAAACCGCATTTAAACATTCACCAAGCGGCGAATCTCCCCAAGTTTCTTCTCCGATCGTGCCACCGTTTTGTCTGCCTAAATTTCGCGAAAAGGCCGAAAAAAATTTCTTCGAAAACAGTGTGCGCTTGGCTCACAAGCTAAACGCTACCCGGCAAATGGTCAATAATTTGCCGCACGGTATTCCAGCCAGGTTGAGTCGCCTACTTGAGACCGAAACGTTTATAATCCCTCCAGTTACCGACGGAAAACAAAACTACTTGAGAAATAGGTGTGAAATGTCAAGGCTTTCTTTACGAATAGTTTATTTTTTACTTGGCTCTCTTGTTACTGCGACGGTCTGCACCGCGGAACAACCCGCATCGGGAAAAGAAAAATGGGTAAACCTGTTCAACGGCAAGAACCTTGATGGATGGAAAGTCAACGAGAATCCCGAGGCCATTTTTGTCGAAGATGGCCAGCTCGTCACCAATGGCAAACGGGCTCACGCCTTTTACGTTGGAGATGAAGACGACCAGGATGATGACGACTTTCGCAATTTTCACTTCAAGGCCAAAGTAAAGACGATGCCTTCAGCCAATTCGGGCATCTACTTTCACACGAAGTATCTCGAGAGTGGATGGCCAAACAAGGGTTACGAGGCACAAGTCAACAACACCCAGGAAGATCCCAAGAAAACGGGCGGTCTCTACGGCGTACAAGACAACATGAAAGCGCCCGTCGAAGACAACGAGTGGTTCGACTATGACATTATCGTCCGCGGCAAGCACATCGTCATCAAAATCAATGGCAAGACGATTTCGGACTACACCGAACCGGATGACCTCGATCGACCGGAGCGCCAACTCTCAAGCGGTACTTTCGCGTTGCAGGCCCATGACCCGGGTAGCAAAGCCTTGTACAAGGATCTCAAAGTGCGGCGCCTGACGGATGACGCCGGGACCGTCGACTCGGGCGCCACCTCGCTGATCTTTCAACCGCAATCCAACCCGAACGGCAAGCATATTGTGTTGGTTGCCGGAGACGAAGAATATCGTTCTGAAGAAACGTGTCCCATGTTGGGCAAGATCCTCAGCCAGCGGCATGGATTCAAATGCACGGTCGTATTCTCGATCAATACCGAGGGTGGATTCATCGATCCAAACGCGACCGGCAACATTCCGGCCATCTCGGCTCTCGATTCAGCCGACTTGATGATCATCGGCACACGCATGAGACATCTCTCGGATGATCAGATGGCGCATGTTCTCAAGTACATCACGGATGCCAAGCCGGTGATTGGATTTCGAACATCGACTCATGCCTTTAAACGGTCCTGCAAATACGGCGGATACGACTGGGCGAACTTTGGCAAGAACATCATTGGCGAAAACTGGGTCGCGCATCATGGAAAACACAAAGTCGAAGGCGGGCGTTCCGTCGTTGTCGAAGGACACGAAGATCACGAGATTCTCAAATCCGTTGGCGAGATTTTCACCCCGAGTGATATCTATACCGTGAAAAGGGTCACACCGGAAAACGCGCAGGTACTTCTGCGGGGTGCTGTCACCGATTCACTGGAGCCCGACTCGAAGATCCTCGACGATGACAAACGAAACAAGCCGATGCAACCGCTCGTCTGGTTGCGCAGCTACGATTCGCCATCGGGCAAACAGGGAAAGTCACTTGCGACGACTGCCGGCGCTTCAGTCGACTTTCTGGATGAAGATCTACGGCGAGTCGTCGTAAATGGGGCCTACTACCTTCTTGGCCTGGAGGTTCCCGAGAAAGCCGACGTCGAACCAGTCGACGCGTATGATCCCTCGTTCTTCGGCTTTCACAGGGAAAAGGGATACTTCAAGAACAGAAATCTACGAGTCAGCGATTTCGAACTCGGCAAGTCGGCCAAGTCGATTCTCGACTAAGTCACCAGTCGGTTTTGCTCACACGATCACGGCATTTTTCCTGATCGGAGAGCCAGTAATGTCCCAGAAGCAACATCGAGCCAACGGGCAATCCGCCCGGCTCGGGTACTGCCGTAATGATTCGCATCTGATCCATGCGGCCGCCAGTCCTGAAATCAAAGTTGATTGTCCGGCCCTCGTTCTCAATCGAGAACGAGTCGGCGAATGGCGAGTCGGGAACCGGGTCAAGGTCGTGGTCATCCAACCGTCGGTTTGGGAAACTCATCCCTTCAGCTTTCAGAATGCGACGGGTAAGAAGCGTGTCCTTTAGGCCAATCACGCCGAGGATCGGTGTCTCGGCTCAAAGGTGATGGCTCGCCTCGTTCCTCAGCTTCGCTCAGCAGACTTCGGCTGATATGATATCATCGTGTCTATAGAAAGGACTCGCATGACAGAAGCCCCCGTTAAGAGCGGTTTTGAACCGCCAACGATCGACCTTGAAACTTTGCTTCCCACTTGGGCCACTGACCTCGATGACTTGCAAACTGCAATTCCCGCAGTAGCAAAGGACTCGACGAAGACGACCGAACTCGAATGCATTCTTACGGAAATTCCAACGGCACACCGTTCGGTTCTTGGCGACGCTCGCAGTCTCGAAGGTATTCCGCAGAAATCCGTACACCTGGTATTAACCTCTCCACCTTATTGGACGTTAAAAGAGTATCGCGATTCTGATGGCCAAATGGGGCACTTTGCAGATTACGACTTCTTCCTGGACGAACTCGACAGGGTTTGGCAACGATGTTTTGAAGCACTGGTGCCCGGCGGGCGGGTAATTTGTGTCGTAGGAGATGTCTGCTTGTCTCGACGAAAAAACAAGGGACGGCACACAGTGGTTCCGCTCCATGCCGCGATTCAAGAGAGATGTCGCCAGATTGGCTTCGACAATCTTTCTCCAATCATCTGGAACAAGATTGCAAACGTCGTTCATGAAGTGCAAAACGGTGGGGGTGGCTTTCTTGGAAAACCATACGAGCCAAACGCCGTGATCAAAAACGACATTGAATTCATCTTGATGGAACGAAAACCTGGCGGTTACCGTAGCCCAAGCAGGGCTGCCCGGTTATTGAGTATTATTTCCGACGAAAACCACAAGGCCTGGTTTTCGCAGATATGGACCGGTCTCACAGGAGCATCAACACGCATCCATCCAGCACCTTATCCACAAGAGCTAGCGGAACGACTTATCCGCATGTTCAGCTTTGCTGGTGATACTGTGCTCGATCCCTTCTCGGGGACCGGGACGACTTCGGTTGCTGCGATCGCCTCCGGCCGCAATAGCATCGGGTACGAAATTGACGAACACTATGCCGAAATCGCTCGCAAACGATTGCGTAAAATTACAGACCAGCTCATCTCCAATGCAACGGTGGAAACGATCGACTTATGCTGAGTGACGGGATCAGAAAACGCGGCTTGAACGCAGCGGTTCGTCATTTCTGGGCAACGCGGTCAGGGCAAGCAAAGAAACAGCGGTCGCGTGGCACGAAAGATCAAGGCGCGCGAAGTGCCGTTACCGGTGGAAAGCAATTGGATGGCTTCGTTGAATTGGTTGCTCGCATCATCACAGATGCTGGATTGCCGAAGGAATGTCTTTACATCGACAAACACCTGGAGCTTCCGGGCTACTTTCGACCGGAGAAAAAATGGGACCTCGTCGTTATTCACAACAGCACGCTCGTGGCGGCCGTAGAATTTAAATCTCAAATCGGACCTTCATTCGGAAACAACTTTAACAATCGCTCCGAAGAGGCAATTGGCACTGCTCAAGATATTTGGACTGCTTATCGAGAAGGAGCTTTCTCGTCTACCAATCGACCGTGGTTGGGCTACTT
>CALHZT010000031.1 GCA_938040995.1 uncultured Pirellulaceae bacterium
GGCTCCGATAATTTCAACAGTCTGCTGAATGTCGAGGCTGCCGAGCGCTGACTGCGTCAACGAGTAAGTCCCGCTTCCCAGCAAAATCGTATCGCTGGCGGCATCCTGATTCGCGGCAATCACTGCCTCACGAAGTGAAATACCGTCGCCGCCATCATTGCCAACAAGACTGCTGATGCTCGATGTGTCCCCGTTGACTACGTCATCAAGCGTGGTGACCGAGACGCTTGCCAGCGAACCATTCCAGTTGGATCGCGCGTGTTCGGAAAAAACTACCGCTGTGTCCACAAATCCAATCTGAAACTCAAATTCCCAGTCGCCACCGACTGAGGCGTGCCCCGTGATATCATCACTTGCTGCCACATCGGCGCCGGTGAGTTCGGAAATGGCCTCGGCTAAAGCGACTCCTTCTTCGGAAGCCGTCAGGTTACAGCCGTAGATGAGCAAGTCGGCATCGCCTGTCATCGCGTTTTGCCAAGCCGCGAGGTCGCCTGCGTATCCGTCAAGGTTCGCCAGGTTCAGTCGCGTGTTGCCAAGTTGAATTTCACCAGCGTCGCCGTGTGAGACAAGGTGGATCGCTGTAACGTCTGCGCGTTGGTTGAGGATATCCGTAATCTGCTCAACACCATCGGTGCCCGAATCGATGGTAATGATTTCGATCCGGCTTGCGTCACGATTCGCAAGAATATCTTCCACCAGCAACTCGAAATCGGCCACGGTTTCGTCAACCAGAACCAGTTCAAAAGGGCGCATATCAACCGAGTCGCGAGATTCGCCATCGACGGGTTGAGGCTCTTCATTCTCGAGCGCGACAGAAGTGAACTGTGGATCCTTGAGTTCAATGTCATCAATCAACACGGCTTCGACCGGGCTCGCGCTGAACAGGTGTCGTTGCTCGAGATTCTCGCATATCGACTTGCGACTTGTTGGCATTTTGTCGTTGGGGTAAGAGCTTTGGTGTAGTTAGACGTCAATAGAACTCTATGTCGAAATCGCGTGGTTTCCCGCAATTTTGAGCGGCAAAACACCATGAGAGCGGGTTCACGCTGCGGCTCCTTCTTCTGCGGGGTGCGGGTTGTGCGGAACAAGCGAGTCGCGCGGCCAGGTGATGATTCCCAATCGAATCATCAAAGACTGTGAAGTGGAATTCTCATCGGGCCTATGGTGGCGAAAAGCTTCCAACGGCGATGCCTGTCCCGTAGAATGGGGCCGTCAGTCGTCAAAAAAGGAAGAATCAGATGTGTGTTTCGACAAGGTGGGTGCCGCTATCGCTTCTAGTCATTTTTTCGCTGTGCGATTTTTGTCCACGGGATGCCAACGCGCAATGGTTCGAAAGCTACAAGCGGCTCGACCAGATTGATTCGCGACTTGATCAGCATCTGTCGAACTTCAGTTCAATTGTGACTGGCGAAGTCATCGGTGAGAGTTGGGAGGGGCGAGATATTCGGGCGCTCAAGATTCGCGGTGAGGGCGGTACGAAGGACGTGCGCCCGGCGGTTGTGTTGAACAGTGCGATGCACGCACGCGAGTGGATCTCGCCGATGACCAACATGTACGCGCTGGAAACGCTGCTCAACGGATACGGAACGGATTCGGAGATCACCAATTTGCTTGACGAGGTCGACGTCTATGTGCTTCCGGTGATGAATCCCGATGGTTATCAGTATTCGTGGACGACGGACAGGTTCTGGCGAAAGAACCGGCGACCGGTGGGGCAGGGGAGGTCGGTGTCGATCTGAATCGTAACTTTTCATTCGGGTATGGACTGGATTCCGGGTCGAGCGGCTCTCCATCGTCCTCGGTGTATCGCGGTCCGTCGGCTTTTTCTGAGCCAGAGACGCAGGCCTATCGGGACTTTTTTCTGCAAAACCAGAACATCGTTTCGCATATTGATTTTCATGCGTTTTCACAATTGATCCTGCAACCGTGGGGTTATCGTGTCGGCGCTCCGCCGGATGCGGAGCTGTTGAACAAGATTGCGGTCGAAATGTCGAATACGATCGAGGATGTGCATGGTGAGTTTTACAATCCCATTCCGGCGAACCTGCTTTACCTTGCCAGCGGAATCAGTACCGACTGGACGTACGGTGATCAGGGTGCCTATGCATTCACGGTGGAGTTGAGACCCGACTCGTTTTTTCCGGGTTTCGAGTTGCCCTCAAATGAGATTATTTCCACGGCGGAGGAAAATTTCGAAGCCGTTCTGGATCTGCTGAACTTTACCCGGGTGCTTTCGTCAGGCGATTTCGACTACGACGGCAACTATGATTGTGTGGATGTGGCCGCTCTCAGCGATGCGATTGTTCATGGCAGCAACAAAGCCGAGTTCGATGTGAACGGTGATGGGGCTACTGATGCTAACGATCTGTCCGCCTGGCTGGCGAATGCCGGAGCAAGCACGCTTGCTTCGGGTGGTGCGTTCCTGCCAGGCGACGCCAATCTTGACGGTAGCGTGGACGGATCGGATTTCAATATCTGGAATGAAAACAAGTTCACGCGAACGCATGAGTTCTGTTCCGGCGACTTTAACGCAGATGGTTTCGTCGATGGATCAGATTTTAATCTTTGGAACGAGCGTAAGTTCACTTCTTCGGATTCGACGGGAGTTGTTCCAGAACCGTCGGGAATGGCAGTTTTCTTCGGGGCGTTTGGTGTCTTTCTGGTCCGAAGGCGGCTTTGCCGCGGTTGATTCGTCGTCCTTCATTGACTCTTGTATGTCGCGGTCGTAGGATAGGCCTTCCGGGTTTGATTGGCCTTTCCTGATTTGCCATCAGGTGGCGTCTGCTTCCCGTTCTCTTCTCGCGTACGTGGAGGCTTGCGGTGGTATTCCCGATCGAATGTTCTTGCGGTAAGCGGTTCGAAGCCAGGTCAAAGCTTATCGGCAAGACGGTTGCCTGTCCGGCTTGTTCGGCTGCGTTGACGATCAGGAAGCCGGCAAATCGTAACACGCTGTCCGTCCGTTGTGATTGTGGCAGCGGATTCAAAGCGCCTGCTTATCTTGCGGGCGAGTCATTACCGTGTCCTTCATGCGGTGGGGCGATTGCGATACCCGTAGCAGGAGGCAAAACGGGGGCGAGTCGTTCGACGGATTCGAAAACACAACAAAAACCAGAGGCACCGTCGAAAGCAAAGGCACCGTCGAAAGCGCAACCAACGTCCCAGGCACTGGTGCCGTCCACGGAGTTGTCGAACGACGTAAAATCGGCGGACGATTTTACCGCTGACGATCTTGCCGCCGACGATTTCGCGACAGACGACTTTGATGAATTCGACGGCGGATTCGAAGATGGCTTCGGGGATGACGATCCACTTGGCTCGGGCGGCGACTTGGATGAATTCGGTGGCATGTCTTCGGAAGGCAAGCTTGCCAAAGCGAAACCGAAGCGTCGCAAAGGGCCGCGAAAAGAAATCAATATGCCGCTGGTGATCGGTGGCATCGTTGGGCTGGGGATCGTCGGGCTGATGACGGTCATCATTATGACCACGATGTCCGATTCTGATGACGAGCCGATTCCAAATCGTCAGTCGGGGCAGCCCAGTCAGTTGGCTTCTTCGGCATCGGAAAATGCGGCTCGTGCCAGTGAGGATCAGGTGGATCGCGACGAAGTGGAGCGGGATTCGTCGAGGAACTCTGAGGTGGAACAAACGCGTCGTTCCAATCGCAATAATGCAAATGTTGACTCGAACTCTTTTCACAACGAGACCCCGGACCGCAGCCAGCGACTTGTAACAGATCGGCCATCCTCGTCAGGTGATGATGCCAGGAAAGATGATCATGCGAACGACGAAGGGCAGGACCCTGCCGGGGGAAATGAAAAAGTCGCCGACGATTCGGTGGTCGGATCGAAATTGCTCGTCACCTATGAAAAGTGGTCGCAACGGCCCGGTGCGAACTTGATTGGCGCCATTATGCCGGACGACGAAGAGTCACTAATTTCCGGGCATAGCTGG
>CALHZT010000032.1 GCA_938040995.1 uncultured Pirellulaceae bacterium
TCGTCCACTACGATGAAAGTACTAGCAATATTCCTGTTCGATTTCGGCAAGTCGTTTGGCGACTTGTTCATCGCTGGGGATCTCATTGTTTTCCCGAGCATGAAGGAAATCGTCTTCGAACTGTTCGATTTCCGCTCGTACCGCAAGATCATGAGTCGCCGACAGACGGTCGATGAACATTTTGCCGTCGAGGTGATCCGTTTCGTGCTGCACGACTCTCGCCATCATGCCATCGAGATCCGCCGTCAGTTCTTCGCCCTGGAGATTGTACGCGTTGAAGGTGACTCGCTCAGGCCTTTTCACGGGAGCGTACAGTCCTGGCAAGCTCAGGCAGCCTTCTTCTTTTTCTTCGTTGCCTTTTGGTTTGCTCACGACCGGGTTGATGAAGACATATTCTTCGCCTTCGCCTTTTTTCCCAGCCAGGTTGGCGATGAACAGACGAAAGGGAAGGTCGACCTGGTTTGCCGCGAGGCCAATCCCGTTGGCCGCATACATCAGCTCGAACATTTCGGCCACGGTCTCTTTCAGCTTGGCATCGACCCTGCGGATGGGTTTCGATTTGTGCCTGAGGGCCGGGTGTGGGTAGTTAACAATTTCCAACGGGTCGCTCCTGATTTATTTGGCATGTCATTATAGACCGCGGAACTTCTCCCGTTAGTGGTGACGACAGCCCCCGTCATCATCACGGCCCAGGTGGCTGTTTCGCTGCTTTCCCGCGTCGGCTGCACAGAATTTCAATTGCCACCTAAACTGGGACCATGTCCGATCCATTGCCCATTCCACGACGTCGCGAGAGCCTGCCGGCCTGGTTCTTGTCTGTGGCGATTCACGTGGCGATGCTGCTAATGCTGTTTTTTGCCAGCCGCCATGTAGCGCCCGGGATTGATGTCGAGCCGGATCGTACGGCGGGAATTACTCTTGTGAAGCATGCTCGCGGCGAGCGGGAGTATTTCGATGAAAATGACTTGCTGGCCACCGATCAGTTGAAAACGGCGACTCCCGGTGTTCAGTCGCCATTCCCCAGTCGCAACGATTTGGAGCTTGATGTTTCTTCGTTGTTGCCAAGCGTGGATGCAGCAGGCGCCGGGACCATGGTCGAAAGTCCGGCTGCGGCACCTCGAGCCGGCGATCTGGGTGGCGGGACGGCCAAGTCGCTGGATGTTGGTGGCGGGACGGCGCGGACGGAAGTGTTTGGCGTTTATGGCACCGGTTCAAGATTTGTTTATGTGTTTGACCGGTCCGGGAGCATGTCGGGACATGGCGGGCGCCCGTTGGCTGCTGCCAAGCGGGAGCTTCGGTCAAGTCTCGGGGATCTCGACCGGGTGCATCAGTTTCAAATCATTTTTTACAACCAGCGGCCAGCCGCGTTTCATCCGCATGGCGATCGTCCAAGGTTGGAGTGGGCGGACGATGCGACCAAAGAACTGGCGCGGGCATTTGTCGACGGAATTACCGCGAGCGGCGGTACGCGTCATATGGGCGCGATGCAGTTGGCGATCGGGATGCAGCCGGATGTGATCTTCTTTCTGACGGATGCAGAACATCCGCAATTGTCGGCAGCCGACTTGCGCAAGATCCGGCGACTGAATGCGGGCGCAGCGATCCATGCCGTGGAATTCGGATTCGGGCCACAGCGAACCCAAAATAATTTCCTGATGCAGCTCGCCGAGCAGAATGGCGGTAAGCACGTTTACGTCGATGTCTCCAGATTGCCCAAGCCGTAATCTGTTTTCGCATCACTTGGCCGACTCCTCGGACTACGAGCCGACACCGGATATCATGGCAAGTGTCCGGTAGCATGGGCCCCCGGCCCGTCGCAAACTCTACCATGACCTCACGGGCCGGGGGCCCACGCTACAACTCGCGTTATCACATGCTCTTTGCCCAAGTTGCTCCTACCGAAGTCGCACCTGTCGAAGCTGTTGCCAGAAACGGATTCCTCGAGATTCTGTTTTCCGGTGGCTGGGTTGGGCTTTCGATTGTTGTGCTACTCTTTGCGCTTTCGCTGACGGCAGCGTACCTGATCTTTGAACAAATCCTGTCATTGCGTCGGGCTCAATTGGTGCCGGAAGGCATGTCTGAAGAGGTCCGCTCATTGGTCACCAGTGGCCAGCTCGGGCAAGCGCAGCAGATGTGCAATTCCCAGCCAAGCCTTCTTTCGTTCTTGATCGTCAACGGGATTGCCGAATCAGATGGTGGCTGGCCTTCGATTGAACGAGCCATGGAGGATACGCTCGCGGAGCAGGCTGCGAGGTTGTATCGGAAGATCGAGTACCTGTCGGTGATTGGGAACATCGCCCCCATGGTTGGTTTGCTTGGTACGGTGACCGGTATGGTGTTCGCTTTTCAACAAGTCGCGGAAACCCAGGGCGCAGCCGGAGCAGGGGATCTCGCCGAAGGAATCTATCAGGCACTCATCACGACCATTGGCGGTCTACTGGTTGCGATTCCTTCTCTCGGCGCATTCGCCATTCTTCGCAACCGGATCGACGGGCTCGTGGCGGAAGCGGCTCATGCGGCAACGCAGGCTCTTGCGCCATTGAAGCGGCGGAAAGCAACTGCACCACCCATTGCGACTGGACGTTAGTCACCCTGCTGCGGGCACCATTCATGAGAATTCCAAAGTACCAGGGCAGGGCGGACGCGAGTGCCAACATGACGCCGATGATTGACGTCGTTTTTCTGTTGATCATCTTCTTTCTTGTTTCCAGTCATCTGGCTCGTCGCGAAAATCAGATGCCGCTTTCGCTGCCAAATGCTGCGAGTGGGGAAGAGGAGATCGACGTTTCAAAGCCGCGCATAACGCTCAATGTGTTACCGTCGGGTGAACTGCTGTTGGCCGGCAGTCCGATTGGGAAACAGGATCTTGCGGAGAGTCTGGGCGCCGCGGTGCAACGCGAAGGCAAAGACGTCGAACTGCGGATTCGAGCCGACCGGGAAGCGCTTTATAAACACGTTTCTCCCGTACTGTCTGCTGCCGCCGGAAGTGGAATCTGGAACGTGACTTTTTCTGTCATTCGCAGTGTTCCGGGCGCCGCGGGCGGGGGAGCCGCCGGATAAATGCGTTTGCCTTTTACACGCCAAAATCGCCGACCGCTCAAGGTAGAAATGACGCCGATGATCGACGTTGTTTTTCTGCTGCTGATTTTCTTTCTCTGGACGTCCAGTTTTCAGGTGGCGGAGCAGATGTTGCCGTCAGGTGTCGCGAAAGAAACGGTGGCCGGCGGGAATACCAGCGAGGCGACGGAGCAAGCCGATTTCGAGAACATCATTGTTCGGATCTCGTGGGAGAATGCGGCTCCCGTCTGGTCAATCAACGAACGCGACATTCGCGACTGGTCAGAAGTCACAAGCACCATCGCGGCAGTCGCCCGGGTGAAGTCCGAGGTTCCGGTGGTTGTCGATCCCGATCCGGACGTACCTCTGGGTCATGTTATCGACGTCTACGATCTCTCGAGGCAGATCGGTTGTGAGCAGGTGCGTTTTGCGGCGAATTCGGAAGGGGATTCGCAATGAACGGTTTGCGAGGCCTACTTTTGATGGCGGTCGTCGTCGCCGTTGCGCCGGCAATTGAATGCCACGCCCAGTCATCGGCGCTCAGGAATGATCAGCAGCGGATTGATCGCTACGTGAGTGCGGGCAAGTTTGATTTTGCGGAGTTCTATTGTCGCGAACAACTTTCGAATCCGAAGATCACACTCAATCGGCGTGCCGCGATAACGAACGAATTGCTTCGTGTGTTCCAGCAACACGCAACGACGTTGCCAGCGGATGAACGAAAGAAGATCTGGGACAAGTCCACAAAGCTGACCGACGAATACTTGCGAAAAGATGCAGCCAGTCCCCAGCGGTTCCTGATTCAGCTGCAGGCAGCCACACTGCAGCATTCCCGGGCATGGTTGCGACTGGTGGAAACCGCACGGCCGAATGCTTCGAATCCGCCTGCGGCCGTCGTCGTCAGTAATTTGCGCAGTGCGAACAGGCAATTGCGAGATCTTGGCCAGTCGATGGATGAGTTCCTGCGATCGCGAAAACGGGATCCGAATGCAAAAGGACATATGTCCGATCGCGAGTTGCGGCAGTTGCGCGCCCGTGTGCAGTTGGCGGCGGCTCGTCTGGATCTTACGTTGGCGATGGCTTATCCGCCGGGCGGCGATGACCGAATCCTTGCGGCGTCGAGGGCGGCGAGTGGACTCAACAAGCTGGCTCCGACGGCGATCAACGATACGCTTTGGCAATCCAGCCGGATCGAGTTGTTGACTGCATTGCGGCTGAAAGAGGATTGGAGCGGCTACACGCGGCAGTTGCGGACAATGGCCGGAGTCAAGCTTTCGGGCACTACGAAAGAGCTGCGAGATGCCGAGGTGCTTCGAGCCGCGATTGACCGTGAGAAATGGGACGAAGTCCAACGCCGTGTGGCAAAGGCCGGTGTTGGGCGAGCCAGTGAGTCGCGGTTGGCGGCGCTCGAGGCTTATCTGGCACTTGCGGCGCGTGCGAAGAAGGCCAGCGATTCGACAAACCTTGCCGCCGACTGGCAGAAGCGTGCTGTCGATTTTCTTGACGAGTCGCGAAAGAGCGCATCCAAATTGTGGTTGCGTCGAGCCGATGCGCTGCTTGTTTCGGCGAGTACTGGTTCCAACAACGCCGGTGGAAGTATGGCCGCTTACTCCGTTCGCGCGGAAGCACTTTACCGGCAAGACCGGTTGGAAGAATCCGCGGCTGCTTACGATGCCGCCGCCCAACAGGCAAAAAAAGCGGGCGATGCACAGTCTGCATTTGATCTTTCGCTGCGTTCTTCCGCCATCATGATCGAATCCGACAAATTGCAGGACGCCGTCAATTCACTCCGCCAGCTGGCCATGGGGAATTCCGGCGACTCCCGTGCAGCAGGTGCCCATTTGTTGGCGATTCGAACCCTGCTGAAGAAGGTACGCGACAGTGATTCGGACAGCAGCGCGTACCGCGAGTTGCTGGATGAACACATCGCGACGTGGCCCTCCGAGAGTGAAACGGCAGATCAAGTGCGGATGTGGCGTGGTCAGGTCCACGAGCATTTTGGTGCGTTCGAGCCGGCGGTTGTTGACTACACTTCCGTTTCGCCAGATTCGAGGCTGCTTGCCGAGGCCCTTGTCGCAGCCGAACGATGCTATACCGCATTGCACGATCGTGGCGTCGGTATTTCCGATGGGCTTCGCTACCTCGAGCGAATCGCGGGAGGCTGGCGAAATGAGTCGCGAAAGGAAGTGCTGAATCAGGCGGCAGTTTCATGTCTTCGATTGCACACCAGGGCCGGCCGCGATGGGGATGGCAACGGTAACGCCAAAGGGAGTGGCACCGAAACGTTGTCGCCGCAACTTACGCGGCTGAAGAAACGGATGGCCGATTCATCATTCGCTCAGCCGCTACTTGATGAGGCCCGATTTGCGATGGTGGTTGGGCTGGCACTCAACGAGGCGGGCAGCGCCGACGATGCGATCGGCGAATTGCTCAAGAAAATTACCACTCGCAATAAAATCGACTGGTTGCGAGCGGTGCAGGGGACTGCGAATGCGCCGGCCAAGTCGCGAATGATCATCCTGAACTTTGTGGCAGGGTTGCGACTGGAACTTGAGGACGTCGAATCGCAGCTTGTCGCCAAGTCGTTGGCGTCGGCCCTTTTCGATGATGGTCAAATAGAGCAGGCCCGGATCAAGTTCGAAGAGCTCGCGAAACGGTTGCCCCGCGACGGCGACGTTATGGAAGGCGTGGCGAAGACGTTGCCTCGCGATACCGCGATTCAACAAGAGGTTGCCTTGGCTGCCTGGCGTAAGGTGTTGGCTGGCAGTCGACCACAAAGCCCACGGTGGTTTCGAGGCAAGTATGCGGTCGCGGACTTGCTCGTTGGGACGGGACAAGCGGCTCGAGCCGCCGAGATGATTGATCTGCTTTCCGTTTTGCATCCGGAAATGGGCGGCGCCGACATGAAACAGCAGTTTGTCGGTTTGCGGAAGCGTTGCGACATTGCCGATGGCCAGTCGGATCAGTAGAACTGAGTGAAACGTTTTTTGAAGTTTCTGCCAAAGCGACGAATTGATGAATCCAAACCAGAAAATAGTGTGGCTAACGGACATTCATCTGAATTTTGCAACTCCAGATGTCACCGAGGATTTCATTGGCGCGGTCGGTGACCTTCAACCCGGCGCGATCCTGCTGGGCGGCGACATTGGCGAAGCCGACTCGGTCGCCGGATACCTTTCGCAGTTGTCGAACGCCTGGGAATGTCCCATTTATTTCGTGCTTGGAAATCACGACTTTTATCGTGGTTCGATTGCAGGAGTTCGTGAACAGGCGACGACGCTCGCAGAATCGAATGGGCGTTTGACCTATCTGACGGCTGAAGAAGAGGTTCTCCCATTGTCGCCTTCGATCGGACTCATCGGTCACGACGGCTGGGCGGATGCGCGAGTCGGTGATTACATGCGCTCGACCGTGATGATGAATGATTATCGTTTGATCGAAGAGTTGACAAATCATGACAAGACCAGCCGTCTGGAAGAATTACGTCGGCTTGGTGATGACGCCGGCGAAGCAATCCGTCAGCGGCTGCTGTCAGCGATTGAAAAGTATGACGAGTTGTATTTGTTGACTCATCTGCCGCCATTCCTGGAAGCGTGTTGGCACGACGGGAAGATCTCGGACGAAGAGTGGTCGCCGCACTTTACCTGCATGGCGATCGGACACGCGATTCGTGATGTGATGCGGACTCGACCGGAAAAGCAGCTAACCGTTTTGTGCGGCCATACGCACGGCGAGGGTACCTGTCAGCCACTCCCCAATGTTCGCGTCGAGACGGGCGGAGCGGACTATGGAAAACCTGCGGTCACGAAAGTGTGGGAGCTGTAATCAGACCGGCGCCTCTCTAAACGCCGGCTCGCAATTCGGCAAGATGTTGCGCAGTCCCAACCAGCCGATCCCAGTTCTCGCGAATGTATTCCGGCGGGCCGCCGATCTGGGCCACGACCTGTGCGACTTGTTCGGTCGGCACCATTTCGATCGCATTCCACGGGCAAACTGTCAGCTCGTAGGGATTCGTTTTCTTCTGCGGGATGTGTACGCAGACTTCGCATCCGACGCAGCGCTCGAGGTCGATTTCACACCAGGCCTGGTTGCCTTTGACGCCGTGGCCACGCTCGTGAAGCACGATGCAGTCAACGGGGCAAACTTCCAGGCACGACTCGCAACCCGTGCAGTTATCTGCATTGATGACTGCGAGCTCTTTGGGGACTTTTTTTCGTGGACCCTTTTTGGCCATTCTTCCGCACCTGAAGTTTCTTCTGGACTAGCTTGATTTCGCTGCGAATGATGCCGCGCGAGCCTTAAATTATAGGTCGTTATCGGCACCCGACCAAGCTCTGGCTTAGCGAAACCGTCGAGCACGCCTTGGACCCGATAACCGCAGAATCTAACGGGAAATAACCGGTCGCTCCGCTGGAATGCACGCAAATCAGCCGCCAAGGCTATTCGCAGCTGTCCCGATTTTCCCGAATTTCGGTTATCCAGACTACTTCAGTCCTGGATAGTCCAGTGTTGCGAAGTAGTCACCAAGCGTTTCGGCTCGACGGATTTCCTCGACAGAGCCGTCCGGTTTCAGGAGCAACTCAGACGATCGGAGCTTGCCGTTGTACTGGAAACCCATCGCGTGCCCGTGGGCACCCGTATCGTGGATGACCAGTAAGTCGTCATTTGCGATGGCAGGCAACTGTCGGTCGATCGCGAACTTGTCATTGTTTTCGCACAGCGACCCTACGACGTCGTAGCTCTGATCATTTGGCGACGACTCTTTGCCAAGGACGCTGATGTGATGGTAGGCACCGTACATACCTGGCCTCATCAGATTGGCCATCGAGGCGTCAACTCCCACGTAGTTCTTGTAAGTATCCTTGCGGTGGATCGCCTTGGTTACGAGGTACCCGAATGGGCCGGTCACCATTCGACCGTTTTCCATCAGCACACGTAGCGGATGTAACCCGGCGGGCTGAATCAGTTCTTCGTACGCTGCCTTGATGCCATTGCTCATGTGAGTCAGATCAACCGGCGACTGATCCGGGTGGTACGGAATGCCAATGCCGCCGCCAAGATTGACGAAGTCGACAGAGATATCGAGATCGTCCTTGAGCGCCACGCAAAGTTCAAAGAGCATGCGAGCCGTTTCGACGAAAAAGTCAGGATTGAGTTCGTTGGACGCGACCATCGTATGCAGCCCGAACGTCTCGACTCCCTTTTCCTTGAGCTTCGCGTAGCCTTCGAACAGTTGTTCGCGCGTGAAACCGTATTTGGCTTCTTCGGGCTTGCCGATGATTACATTTCCTTCCCGAAGTGGCCCCGGGTTGTACCGGAAGCAAACGGTTTTCGGGATGCCGACGTGCCGGGCCAGATAATCAATGTGCGTGATATCGTCGAGATTTAAAAGTGCTCCCAGTTCGACGGCTTTCGCATAGTCATCGGCCGGGGTGTTGTTCGACGTGAACATGATGTCGTCGCCACTCATGCCGACTGCCTGGCAGAGCATTAGTTCCGCACGGCTGGAACAGTCGCCGCCAAATCCTTCTTCCATCAGGATCTTGAGGATGTGTGGATTCGGAGTCGCCTTGACGGCAAAGTACTCCCGGAAACCGGGGCACCACTCGAACGCTGCGTTGAGCTGCCTGGCATTTTCGCGAATGGCCTGTTCATCGTAGATGTGAA
This sequence comes from uncultured Pirellulaceae bacterium, assembly GCA_938040995.1. Taxonomy (GTDB): domain Bacteria; phylum Planctomycetota; class Planctomycetia; order Pirellulales; family Pirellulaceae; genus CALHZT01. Next base: position 8,725 of record CALHZT010000032.1, read on the forward strand.
AGGGAGTCGGGTGTTTGGCGACGATGTCGCGCATTTGCGCTTCGGTGAAGGGAAGTGGCTTGTTTCCCGTTTGTTGGGCGACGGTCGATTCCATATCTTTTTTGCCTGAATGATTTCAATTCGGTTTTATGCATATCAAGAAAGCCGAAGCGACAATGATCGCGTCGGCCTTCAATTTTCGCAATTTGTCATGCGATTCGCAATTCACAATTTGCGGTTCGCAATTCACAGATCACAGTTGGTCCGAAGGGGCGGATCGGGGCGGACCGCCCATCTGCAGCCATGCGAACGCTACTCGATTTCGTCTTCTCTCGAAGCCTGAATACCTTCGCCGATGGCGTTGAGAACACCTTCTCGCATCTCAAACTCGTACTTGGCACCGTTATCAATCGGTTCCACTCTCGCCATGATCAGGTCTTCGGTCGTTTTCTCAAGCCCTGATGCGATGGCCGCAAGCATGCTGTTGCCTTCGTCCATCGAAGCGGCGAATTTCATGATTGGGGTGAGTGCGACTTTGAGAGTCGCCGGCATGATTGGCTGGCTGCCACCCGATTTGTCGATTCCCTGGCGGACAAGGGCCATGCCCTGTTTGCCGACCGCGACGTAGGCGCTTTCTTTGGCGACGCCAATTGCTACCTCGACGGATTCACCCAGTGCCTTCCGTGCATCTTCTTCGTCTTCGGGAACTGGAATGCTGATGGTGTGAAATCGTACGCCAGCATGTTGGTCAGCGTTTAAGGTGACTTTGACCGACTTGCCTTTGCTTTCGGCAATTGCGGCGAGTTCCTTGATGTGCGTTTCCAGTTTGCCTCCATCGACGATGTGAGCGCCGGCGATCATGTTCATCTTGTTGCCGTCCATAACCATCGACATGCCCATGTCGAATTTTCCGGTGCGAACCGTCTCGACAACAACATCCAGGATGGAGTTAGCCAGTCGCTTGGCGATTGGCTTGGCCTCACTGTCGAGGTCATCAGAACCGTCGATTTCTTCATTCATCTGTTTGCGAGCCGGTTCAATCATGTTGATTGTGCTCTCGATATCCTCGGGCAGCATTTCGCCCGCGGTATTCATGGTGACCGCAGCGCCATCAATGGCGAATCCGGTGAATCGCGACTTGGCGTTTTTAAGCAGGTCCATCTGTCGGTCAAGCTTCGTCCCTTCGACTGCCGTCATCGACATTTCGGACAGGATCTTTCGGTTCTTGGCATCTGTCAGCCAACCGAAATTGATTGTGTCGAGCCCTTCCAGCATGTTCTCCCACTGGCGAATCGAATTCTCTACCAGTTTGCGTTGGGTTTCAGCATCAATGTCGGTGTCTTCATCGTCCAGTTCGTCGAGGCCCATCTCGACGCCTTCCTTGATTTGTGCGAGAGCCATATCACGCATCTCTTTGGGAATATTCTGGATGTGAGCCTTCATCGAAACGTCGTACTTCTTGTCGGCGCCTTCGAACATTGCAGACGGGTCTGCCGGTGTATTTTTCAGGTCATCCGTGGATTGACCAACAAAGGCCCATCCGTTTGATTCTTTGATGTAGACGGGAACAGGGCCCGCCAGTTCGAGGATCCCGTCACCTGCGTCTTCGGGTTCTCCCAGCTGGGATTCCATGCCTTCGAGGAATGTACCAAGGTCCTTCACGGGAAGAATTCCGAGTGGACGCATTTCGTCACCCACAGATTGAATGACTATGCCGACCGGACGCGAGTCGTCGAGCCCTTCGGTGTACTGGCTGGCCATCATGGTGCCCATTTGACCAGCCTGTGGAAAACCCAGCGCTTCGGCAAGGTATGCAATATCTCCCATCAGTCCATCCAGGCTGGAGATGGTTACAACCAATACCGACTTTTCTGCTGGCTCTTCGGCCAAGGCGGCGGACCCCAATGGTTGTATCGCGAAAAGTGCCATTGATGCGCAAAGCGCGACACGACGGGACAGACTCATGCTTGATCTCCTGAAGTTTGATACCGAGCCACGAAGCATGACGACTCAGTAGTGAAGTTAGGTGGGAATGGCGTTTGGTTATTCGATTACGAAATCGGGTTCTTGGCGAAAGTTGAGCCATCCGCCAGGGTTTTATAGTCATTAGAGGGTATCTGTCACCTACTTTTGCGGCAACAGAATTTTGATGACCAGGTTCGGAAAGTCCGGAATCCAACCGTCAGAGATACGGCATTTGAAGGCATGCACCAGCCGATGGTCGATTTAACGTTCCCGGTACGTAATTCGACCCTTCGTCAGGTCATAGGGAGACAGTTCAACACGAACTCTGTCACCTGGAACAATACGAATAAAGTGTTTTCGCATCTTTCCAGCCACATGAGCCATGATGATTGGTCCATCGTCGAGCTGGACTCGAAAGCGCGTATTTGCCAGCGCCTGAGTCACTACGCCTTCGACTTCTAAAGCTTCTTCTTTTGCCACGCGTACCTCCAAAAGGTGATTGTTCCCGGTGTTCAGTAACTCCGGCTGCAGAATCGTATCTGTCTGGGTTGGCCTCGTCCACAACTTTCATAGCGTACGCAATCTGGGGCCCAAAGCGAAGCCGTTTAGCTTCCGTCCGTGGACGGGACACGTTGAAAGTTGGTCTTTTCGGGTAACGCCCCCACAAAAAGAGCCCGACATGCAAGGCAGGTCGGGCTCTAAATCAAAATTTGATGCGGCTGATTAGGCCTTTTTCTTATCGGTCCAAGCCCAGATTTGACAGCAGATACCCAATATGGTCGCTCCCAATCCCGCAAACTTCACCGTTCGCTGTTTCTTCTTGCCAGCTTCGGCCTGTCCGATGATGTCGCGCTGAATTTCCTGCAGACGATCAACTTTGGCCTTTGATTCCTCAGGGTTGCGCCCATGAACAGCAGCCGTCAATTGAGCGAACTCTTCTTGTGTCGCCTCAGACAATTCCTGCTCTTCGCTTACACCACCGACATAATTCGAGCCGATAAGCATTGCCATGCCGATAACAATCAATGCACCTGCGATACCAGATTTCATCGTTTCGATTCCTTTACTGATTTCCAATGACTGAACCAGTCAGACCATCGTTCGTCGAGATTGCGGCTGCAAAAGCAATCGGGTCAATGTCGTTGCTTACGTTGGTCACATGACCATCAAGGGCAACGATGAACACGCCGTCGCCGTGAGACGAGCGAGGCGAAGCCGAAGCAAATCCACGACCATATCCGGTGTAGCGTGTGCAAGGCATGCCTTCCTGTTGGGCGTCGACGGGACGCGGGCAAGGTCGAATCTGATCAGAAATACCAAGCTGCTTGTTAGGCATCTGTATATCAGTCAATGCCTGTCTGCGGTCGGGAACGTAATCGGAAGCCAAACCGTACAAGTCATCTTGTGTACTGACGGTCGAGTGAAGGTCAAGCGAAAGGATCGAAGCACCTGCCCATGGAAGTGCCCATGAACCGCGAGGATCCAGTTCATTGATTCGTGCACGAACTTCAGCAAGAGCAATCGTGCGGGAAGTACCGTCCTTTACCTTGCCAAGCCGCTGCCCTTTGGAATCACCTGGCTTGAAACCGCCAAGGCCACCTGGGAATGATTGTTGGTGCTCTGTGTGAACTGGGCTGGTGTATGCAGCATAGTTCCCCTTGGCGAAGTACTTGCCCGAAGCCTGGTGCCGAAAGTACTCCGTCGTGGAAGGTGCTGAAGGGCAAGTGAATGCCGACAGGTGCCGAGCTTGAGGCTCAGAAAACTGATCGGTGTTGTTGTAGGTCATGTTGAACACGTCTTGCGCAGCGAAGTCGAACTGTTCAAAGACCGCTGTCTCTTCGATGAATGGAAGGATGGCGACTGCCCAGCTGAGCTGCATTCCGCTCTCAGGGTTGTAGCTACCTTCGGACGCACATTGTGAGGGGTTTTGGCACGCATCGACCCAGCCACCAGCCGGCAGGACGCCGTTCGCTGATTCGTAGTTCAGAATCGCAAGTCCCAGCTGCTTTTGGTTGTTCTTGCACTGGAGCCTTCGAGCGGCTTCTCGAGCTTGCTGTACAGCTGGCAAAAGCAATGCGACCAAGATGCCAATAATGGCGATCACAACCAACAGCTCAACGAGCGTAAAACCGCGACGCTTCGCGAAGTTTGTTTTCAACATGGAATTCTCCTGTCCATCCAGCCAAATGAATTATTCGATTGCGATGAATGGAAACCGAAGTTTCCACCTTCAAGCAATACCAAGTGCCCCGAATCTTTGGTTATAACCTTCGAAAATGACTTCGTCGAGATTCAATCCGATTCAACAGGGCCCGGGCCGCATCGTGGTCGGCGCGACTTCGATGCAAGTCCTGAATACCAATGAACGTCATTTACAGGTGAAGGTGCCGTCGAAAAGACCGTTAGGCGATATTTTCCGGAAAAGCCATGACGTCTTGTAAATTTGTCGAGCCATTTGCCACCATCATGGCCCGATCGAAGCCCAATGCGACTCCAACAGAAGGGGGGATTCCGGAGTCCATCGCCTGCCCCAATCGACTTTCGGTAGGCAGTGGTGGTTTCCCCTCGACAACCCGCTGGCGGTTGGTCTCTTCGGCTCGCCCCCTGAACTCGTGTGGGTCCGTCAGCTCGTGGTAGCCATTCGCCAGCTCAATTCCCCGGTAGTAGAGTTCGAACCGCTCAGCGACAGGAATTGTATCCTGCCTTACTCGGGCCAGTGCGGCCTGATCAGCAGGATAGTCGTAAATCAGCGCCGGCTTTTCTTTTCCCAGCTTTGGTTCCACAAAATGCGACCAGAGAAAGTTTGTCGCTTCGGTCCGTGTATCTCCATGGATTGCCGGCCGATCACTCGCGCCGGCAGATTTCAGTTCCTCGGTGGAAGTAGTGTGGGGATTCAAGCCGACATGTTGTTGGAACGCTTCGGCATAAGAAAGCCGATCGGGCATTTCTGTCTCGAAGATCAGACAGGCGATCTCTGAGAGAAACAGCATGCCCTCCGCCATGTCGTCGCCGACTCGATACCACTCGATCATCGTGAATTCGACGTTGTGAATGGGTCCCGATTCAGCGCCGCGAAAAGCCGGGCCGATCTGGTAGATCGCTTCCGCCCCTGCGGCCAGCAAGCGCTTCATATGAAACTCTGGTGACGTTTGCAGAAACCATGTTGGCCCGACATCTGGTTGCAGCGGGTCACTGAATTTGGTGACCTGAAACGGATCAAGATGCAAGTCGATCACGGTATCCGCAGAGAGCACGGGAGTCGTGACTTCGAGAAAGCCACGATCGTCGAAGAACGTTCTCAGTTTCTTTAGCAGTGCGGCTCGAGCCCGAAGTGCATGCCAGTCGGCCGTTGGCCGAAAGTCGCCGTCGCCATTGCGTGTTGTACCCATCAAGGATTTTGTCTTGCTTTGTTTTCAGCCAACGCGCACGCAGCCGGCACGCAGTCGGCGAGACAACGAGTCCGTTG
>CALHZT010000033.1 GCA_938040995.1 uncultured Pirellulaceae bacterium
CGCGAAGTCAAACGAAATGGGGGTATTCCGTCCGCCAAGCCATCCTGGACTTATCCGTAAGCTACGCTTGCAGGTTCGAGCCTCGTTTGGATTCAAAAATGGTCAGAAAACCCGCAAAATCGCTACCCAAAAGCCCTTTGCTGGACCGTTTCGAAGTCGGAATCTTATTCGCAATCGTCAGCATCTACGCCTTGGTTGCCCGGCCGCTGGGAATTCAATCAGGTGCGAATTTCATCGCAATCGCTGCGTGCATTGGGTGCGTTCGGGCGTTCAGTCGAATAGACCTGAAAAAGTCGTTGAATTCAGTGGTTACGTCTTTGGCCGCTGACAACGGCCATGTGGAGCAACTCGCAGACCGCGAGAAGCTGATGACGATCATAGAACAAGTCGCCGACCTGGGGTCGTGGTCCTATCACACCGGATCAGGAAATGTGTCGCTTTCTGACGGTGCTCGCAAAATTTGCGGGAATGCAAAAGCGGATCAAAACGGCCTCGACGTGTTCCTGAAGGCGATGAAGAAATCAGAGGCGCTAAGGCTTGAGGATCAGATCAGTCAACAGCTGCAGTTCTCGCCGCAAACCGACTTGCCATTGGGGTTCAAGCTCAAGACCGAGATGCGAGTCAATGGTAGCTGGCGGCACATCGATCTTACCGCGTTTCGGGACTACGACCGGGGAGATCTTCTTCTGCGAGGAGTCATTCGTGACGACACAGATGCCATTGCAATACAGGAAGGGCTGAGGGATCAGGCCAGTAAGCTCAACGAGCTTGCAACCTACGACCCCCTTACCGGTCTGGAAAACCGCCACAGTTTTCATAATCGCCTCGAAGAAGATATTGAACGCTCCCGGATATCGGGACAAAAACTGGTGCTCCTTCTGATCGACCTGGACGGGTTCAAGGAGATCAACGATACGATGGGGCATCAAAGTGGTGACGTTGCGCTCCGGGAAATTTCGCATCGTTTACGATCCATTGTCCGTGGAGGTGATGTCGTTGCCCGCCTTGGTGGTGATGAGTTCACGATGATTCTCAACAATGTCAAAGAGGGGCTGGAAGTTCAGTTGTTGGCTGGCCGGCTAATCCGGGCGATCCGTCAGCCTATTGAGATTGGTGGTAAAACCGTCCGTCTTGGAGCAAGTGTCGGTGCGGCCAGTTACCCGATGCATACAACCAAAAGTGAAGAGTTGCTGTCGTTCGCCGATACCGCGATGTACGTAGCCAAGCGTGCAGGGACCGGAATCGAAGTCTACGAACCCTCGATGACGAGCGAGATCACCGTTCGCCGGGATATGGAGTCCGAATTGCGAAAGGCATGGGAGAACGGCGAATTCGAGCTGTTCTACCAACCACTGATGAATGAGTCGGGCGTGAGCGGTGTTGAGGCGCTATTGAGGTGGCGCAAGGATGGCGAGCTCGTGTCGCCCATCAAATTCATTCCACATCTGGAGCGCAACGGAGACATTGTAAAAGTCGGGCGATGGGTGATTCGTCAGGCATGCTTGCAGGGCAAGAGATGGATGGATCTCGGTATCGAAACAAAGATTTCAGTAAATATCAGTGCCCGTCAGTTTCACGATCCCGACTTTGTTGACAGCGTTTGGGACGCACTCCATGAAGCCGGACTTCCTGATGCCAGCCTGGACCTCGAGCTCACCGAATCGTTGCTGATAGACGACGTCGACAAAACTGCGAACAAGCTGAACCTGCTTAAGGAAACCGGTGTGCGGATAAGCATCGATGACTTTGGAACAGGCTACTCATCGCTTGCCTATTTGCGTCACTTGCCATTGGACCGGCTGAAGATTGACCGGACCTTTGTGAAGGATATCAATAACGGAGATGATGGAACGCTTGCGTCTTCGATTATTCTGCTCGCGCACAGTCTTGGCCTTGAGGTCGTCGCGGAAGGCGTTGAAACCATCGGGCAACTGGAGTTTCTACGCGACAGGGGCTGCGATGAGTACCAGGGCTATTTCTTCAGCCGACCACTGGATGCCGATTCGTGCACTACATATCTGAAACAGCAGCAGGAAACAAAAGCAGCCGTTCACTGATATTGACGTTTCCTCAGGTTCGAGAGGAGCAGGCACAAATTTTCGGCGTTTGTCCGCAAAGCGAAATAAGTCAGTTTGCTGCCGAAAAATTGAGCCAGACCTTTGCCTGCGTGAACGGTTACCAAAAAAAAGGCCTCACCATAGGGTGAGGCCTTTGAGCGATTTCGTTGCTTTCGCTTACTTACGACGTCGTCGTCGTGAGTTGATCAGTCCAAGGATACCCATTCCGAGGAGCGGGAGCGAACCCGGCTCTGGAACAGTCTTGGTGATCGAAAACTCGCCAAACTGCGAACCAGCCGCGTTGATCGACTCGTAGCTGACTACGAGTGATGTCACGCCATCCGCCTTGATGATTCCGCTTGACGCTCCTGTTGCAGGGTCCAGTCCGAAGCTTGCACCTTCAACAAGGATGCCAGTTCCAGCAGACGCCGCAAAAGGATTAGTAACTGTTGGGACAGCACCAGACATGTGCATGTACGACTCGTTGCCGTTCGTGATCACGGTAAACATTTCATTCGCATCCAGAATGGCCAAGTCGAGTTCGATGTCGATTGGGCTGGTGAAGTCGAATGTGAATGTCTGAACGCCGGGACCATCGTGTTGCGAGCGAATCGCAGCACTGCCGCCAGCAGTCGTAATCGCAAAGTCGCTACTGGACGCAAAAGTTCCAGATGCGGAAACAGTCGCGTCGATGTCGCCACAAATGTCTGTAAACGTCTGACCGCCAGTTGTAATCGCGCCATGATCCCAACCCGAAAAATCGAGTGCAGTCTGTCCACTGACTACGGAACCAAGAAGAAGAAACAGGACGGCAGAAGCTTTAAGTGTAATGTTCATTTTGTACTCACAGTATTTTGTATGATTATTGAATCGTAAAACCGCACATCACGACTCCACAGGAACTCCTCCGAAACGGAGAATTCACTGGAGTCTTAAAGTTGGATTCACTAATCATCCTTTCCTGGTCGTACACCATGCCGCGGCCGTGCGTGCTAGCGCAAAAGAATCCCACGCAGTAGAACCGGTCAACTCACCCACCAATCTGGTTGCGCGGTGGCGTCCAAATGGGAGGAGTTGGTCAGTTCAACAGCGTGGGATCACGAGCCCTCGATTTAAAAAATTAAGCATCAAACACTGCCTCAGACCATCCATCGTCTGGGCACAAACAAAAGAAACCCTTCGCAAACGAACGAATCTCTCCCGAAGCGGGCTAAGAATCATTCAGTTGCGAAGGGTCACTAGTACTCTTGGGTAAATGTATTTTGTATTGGGCCGGAGATAACTTTCTCTCGACATCCCAATTAAACCAAGGCATCTCAAGCGTGTCAACGTTCTTGTTGGGAAATCAGTGCGGTTAGGCGAGATAATTCTCGATCTTCACGAAATACGGCCAAATTGTCGGGATTTTTGGGGTTTCGAGAATCTGGGGCAGGTTTCAGCAAGGTGCCACTCAGGAGTGTTGTACCGGTACTGCAGCCTCTTCGCTGGGGTTTCGACGGTGCCTGTTTGCAAAAATGACACGGTTTTGCGGCGATTCTCAGCGATGTTCCAGGTTCGTTTCTAGTGCAGGTCGCACGGACATGTAGCGTCTCTGGCGACGCTGAATCCCGAGCGAGAACGACGAATTGACGCTGCACAAAAGTCGAGTGCGCTCCAACTATGTTGCTCCAACGAGTCGCCATGTGCGTGACTTTGGATGGGCACTCTGATCTTTAACCCTGACGGAACTTGATTAGCAGTTGCCCTCAATTACGTGCTTCTTTTAACGGTAGCCTTGTTGATGAAGCGCGCGCGAGTACGATGAGATGAAGAGAAGTTTACCCGCGCACCTGGAGACCAGCCAACGACGAACGCCTGTATTGACTTCACGCTTTTCCGATCTGTTTGACCGGTTTTGGCAAGAGGCAATGCAGGCGTTTTTTGTTGCGCAACTCTCAAGAACACCAAAGAGAAAATTATGCTTCGAGCTTCGTGCCAATTCCTTGCGGCTCTGCTGATTGCGACTTTCGCCAGCGGTTTTGCGACCGGGCAAATTGTACAGACAGATTTTGTTGCCGACTTGACTGAAGGCTACATCATCCTCGGTGGCATTCAGGGTACGGGATCTTCAGCGACCGCTACCGCCGAGTTTACATTGACTCAGGATCTTGCAGATCCATCCAACAATACGCTGTCGTACTTGATGACGTTTCAAAATGTTGATCTGGACGGTGCGCAGACAGCCGACATTCTTGACAACATCACCGCACTGCATATCCACGATACGACCCAATGTGCCCCAACGTTTTCTCAGTGCCAGGAAGGCATCGACACTGCGGGCACCATTCATCTGCTGAATATTTTTGGTTTGCCGAGAAATGACGATGCGGATGTAGTCGTTGATCCTGTGGCGAGCACGATCAGCGGGTTGTGGGACGTTGGTGATACCTCGGCAGCAGGAACTCCGGTTCCGACTCTTGATATTTCCAGCCCGCAGGTAATCAGCACGCTGCTCAATGGTGAGGCGGCCATCTTCGTGCATACCAATGAAATTCCGACGGCTGCGTCGGGAGGTGCACTGTTGACTGTTCCCGAGCCGACCGGTTTGGGCATGCTTCTGTTTGGCCTGGCTGGAGTGGCGGGAATTGTTCGCCGACGCCGATAATCAATCGTCGTCTGTGCTCAGGCCGAGTTGATTCATCTTTCGATAGAGATTCGATCGATGGAGTCCCAGTCGTTTGGCCGCGGCTGTCATATTGCCGTTCGCCATCTGGATTTGGTGCTCGATATACTCCACTTGAAACCGTTTTGTGGCTTCGGTAAGTGGCAGGTTCTCAGCGACGTTGGTGCTAATCGACTCGGAAGACAACATGAGGGCTTCTGCGTCGATCACGGAATCGGGGCAAAGGTACGCGATTCGCTCCATCAGGTTTCGGAGCTCTCGTACATTTCCAGGCCATTTGTGATTCTTGAGTAGTTCGCCCGCCTTCGTCGAAAATTCAGGGATGTCCCTGTTTGCGGCTGTGCAGAACTCGGCGAGGAAGTGGTTGGCCAGTTGATCGATATCGTTTACGCGGTCACGGAGTGGTGGCATCATGATCGTGACGACATTCAGGCGAAAGAACAGGTCTTCGCGGAACTCCCGGGCACGGACCTTGGCGGGCAGATCCTGATTCGTGGCTGCGACAACTCGTACATCTGCGGAAATGGGATCCATACCGCCCACCCGGACAATGGTCTTTTCCTCGAGGACGCGCAACAGCTTTGCCTGAGCGCCCGTTGAGAGTTCGGCGACCTCGTCGAGAAATAGCGTGCCGCCGTCGGCGGCTTCGAATTTACCTGCCCTCGATTCGGTTGCGTCAGTAAACGCGCCTTTTTCATGGCCAAACAATTCGCTTTCAAGTAACGTGCCGGAGATGGCGGCGCAATTCACCGCGAGGTAGGCGTTACCTGCGCGACCGCTTTGTTCGTGGATCATCCGGCTGGCCACGTCTTTTCCTGTCCCGTTTTCACCAAGGACCATGACCGCGAGTTCTGATTTTGCGACGCGTGCGATCCGGTCACGAATCTCATCCATTGCCGGACTGTCACCGATCAGTTTCGATTCTTGCCCGGCGGGTTCGGTGCTCTTCTGGTTGGAGAGAAGCTCCTGGTAGTTTTGGCAATCTTCGATGGCAGCCGCTGCCAAAGTCGCGAATTCGGCAAGGTCGATCTCGTCCTGGGACGTAAAGTTGCCGGCGATGCGATTGATGAGTTCGAAAGCTCCAATCGTCTTGCCGCGTCGATTGTTGAGTGGAACGCACACGAGGTTGCGCGTCTGGAAGTCCAGCATCTCATCGACATCTTCCGAGATCGTGTCGCGCACTGATGTCGTATCATTACTGGCGGCGCGGCGCGGCCGCCCGTCGCGAATTACCTGACCGACGACTCCTGTATTATCGGGAATGTGCAGTTCGTTATTCTCGACGCCAAGAGCCGGTCGACCTACGAGCGATTTCGTGGAGCGATCCCAGAGAAAAATGGTGGCTCTTTCCGATCCCATCAGGCGCGACGCGGCGCTGGCGATTTCTTCCAGCAGGTCTGGGATGTTCGACTTTTGATTCCAGTCCCGCGAGAGGTCAATGATTGCCTGCAGTCGGTCGGCTTTTCTTGCCACTATGTGATTTTGCTGGACCAACCGCAATCCGTGCTGCAGCGACTCGACGATTCTCGTGAGCGTTTCTGTGTCCAGTTCGTTCCAGTCGCCATTCAGGACCGCGACGACGGTTGGCGTTTCGGACTGCCCTTGAGGCTTGCCACCGGAGCGGATTCGAATGGCTGACCAATTTTGCGAGTTTGCCGTTTGCCCCGAGTCGGCGACTTCGGAAAGCAAGTCCAATGGTGGTTTGTTGGTGGAAGCGGTTGTTCCGGATGCGGTGTCCGAACCGGTGTGTTGCTGCCAACTGCCGTCGACTGCAGCAAAGACGGCGGCTGCTGAAGAACCTGTCGCCGACTGGATTGCTTTCAGCACGTCAGTCCAGAATGCTTCCGGCGACTCGCTCACTGCTGAAGCCCGAAGGATTTCGAAAATAAGTTCGTGCGGGTTCGTCACGTATCATCCGCTGCGAGCAATTGGTAGGAGGTTCGGTACCACTGGCGGCTTGCCGGGAAAACCTGTCAAATGATAGGCCATCAGTTGATTGGGCGGAAGGCAAGCCATCCTTGCCAGGCCGATGGTTGCCACGTTTGTTTGCATCCCGTCGCGCCGGAATTTGTTGTGACCACGGAGTAGATCATGGGAATGTTTGAAGGCAAAAAAGGTTTGATATTGGGCGTTGCCAATGATCGCTCAATCGCGTGGGCGATCGCAAAGAATATTATGGAGCAGGGCGGTCAATGCGGCTTTACCCATTTGCCGGACCGCCCCGATGACGATCGCCAGAAGAATCGCAATCGAGTCAACAAGTGCATCAACGGAATTGAAAATGCCAAGTTCCTCGTTCCGCTGAATGTTCAGGATGATGAGCAAATCGCCAGCGTGATGGAAACGGCCAGGGAAGAGTTCGGTCAAATCGACTTCCTGCTTCACTCGATCGCTTTTGCAGATCGAAATGATCTGATGAAGGAAACGATGGAATGCAGCCGTGATGGTTTCAAGTTGGCAATGGACATTAGCGCTTACAGCCTGCTCGCGGTCGTGAATGCGGCTCGTCCGATCCTGAGCGACAATTCTTCGATCGTGACGATGACTTATTTTGGCGGTGAGAAATGCGTTCCGGGCTACAACGTGATGGGCGTCTGCAAAGCCGCACTCGATGCGTCGATGCGGTACCTCGCTTATGAAATGGGCCCGCGAGGCACGAGAGTCAACGCGATTAGTGCTGGTCCGCTCAAGACGCTGGCGAGTACCGCCGTGGGTGCTGGCGGCATGTTGGCGTTGTACGAACATATGGCTCCGCTGGGCCGCAATGTGACTCATGGCGAAGTCGGTTCTGTCGGCTCGTTTCTGCTTTCCGACGCGTCCAACGGAATCACTGGCGAAATTATGCACGTCGACGGTGGTTACAACATGATGGGTTCGCCAGGTCGCTTGCTGGAAAAGATTCAGGATGCCCAAAAATAGCGACGGCCCTGCCAACAACGATGTTGGGGTCGTAAAAGTCGCCGTTGCCATCGTCTTGAGCGATGGCCAGGTTCTGGTTGGGAAACGAAGTGCCGAGGCGGATCTCGGCGGCTTTGACGAGTTCCCCGGTGGCAAAGTCGAAGAGCACGAGTCGCCGGAATGCACGGCGGTTCGTGAATGTCTCGAAGAGACTGGTCTTTCGGTCAAAGCAGGCACGCAATTGCAGGTCGTAGAGCACCAGTACGATCACGCTCTGGTTTCTATTCACTTCTTCTTGTGTACCACGGAGTCCGACGCATCTGGCAATTCCGTTTTGCAGGCTCCCCAAGTTCCGTTCCGATGGGTGCCCGTTGCTGCGCTTCGGGACTGCCAGTTTCCACCGGCGAACGCCGCCGTCATTGAATCGCTATTAGGAATGTAGAGGCACGAATGGAAAGCGAGCATGTCCAGCGCGTCCCACTCGTTCCTGGGGGCTTGCGTGCCTGCTAGCACCTTCAGCTGTCAGCGGCATGAGCTGCATGCCAGACCCTGCGTGCGTTTCGGCGGTCTTCCGCCATCTGTAATCGCTCTATAGGTGAATGGCGGATTCATTCGTTACGCTTTGCAAAGTTTACAAGGGACGTGCGTCACCCGTTCTCGCGCTGTTCCAAAAATACCGGTGTCACCGGGGTGCAATGGAATCGACTCCGATCGGCATTTGATTTGCTTTGTTGAAACAGATCAAACACCTGGCAACGCAGGAAGCGTTGTCGTGACAACCGCAATCCAGGGAGGGATCACGGGTATGTTGAACATCTATCGCTGCGCCACTCGTCTGTCTTGTCTGCTAATCGCCGGCGGATTTATTGGCTTGTCTGGCCAGCAAATTTTCGCCGACGCGTATCGCACGACGAACTTTATCGTGACGGCGCAGTCCGAATCTCTGGCTCGCGAAATCGGAATCGCGGCCGAATCGTATCGTAAATCGCTTGCGATCGAATGGCTCGGCCACGAACTGCCACGTTGGGAACAGCCGATTCCTGTGAATACCCAGGTAGCGCCCCGCATGGGAGCCGGCGGGGCCACGAGCTTCATGTTTGATCGGGGGCAGCCGTTCGGATGGCGAATGTCGATCCAGGGCAGCCGTGAGCGAATCCTTGATTCGGTGCTGCCGCATGAGATAACGCACACCATCTTTGCAACACATTTTGGCCGACCTTTGCCGCGATGGGCCGATGAAGGCGCGTGTACTACCGTCGAACATGAATGTGAAAAAGCGAAACAGCACCACTTTTTGATGCAGTTTCTCCGATCCAGTCCTCCGCGAAGTATCCCGTTCAACAAGATGTTTCGCATGACAGAATATCCGCACGACATTATGCCGCTTTATGCACAGGGGCACTCGGTTGCGCGTTTTCTCTTGCAGCAAGGCGGCAAGCGAAAGTTCGTGGACTACGTTGGGTCCGGAATGTCTGACAATGACTGGGATCGAGCGACGGAACAATTCTACGGCTATCGCGACTTGTCAGATTTACAAGTCAAATGGGTCGCATGGGTTGCCGGTGGAAGCCAACAGTTCGAACCGCGTGGTCAATTCCTTGCTGACAATTCACGAAATATACCCGGTGCTTCTGATGGCAACGGGCGGATCGCGTTGGCCTCGGCTCAAACTTCAAACCAACGATCGTCGCGAAACGAACGTGGGACGGGGTTCATCGAGCGTCTTGCTTCCGCCGGAGAAAGACTGGTTCCGGTCCCGACGAGTTCTGTTTCACCACAAGGGACGCCCGACGGCTATCGTAGCGAAGAAGAGTTCATGCTGAGTTCGTCCGCCAAACCGTCCAGCAGCTGGTATGCCCGGCAGCGCGATGTGGCCAAAGCTACACTGCAGGAACCGATTCAACCTCCCGCGAACAGGTATGGCCCTGCAAGCTTTCTGGGCGGATCCGGTGCAAGGTCAATGGCAAGATCGCAAGGCACTCAACAGCCGCGGCAGATCGTACTTGAATGGGACAATCAGAATCGCCAATCGGGCCGGCCTCAGCCTCGCGAGCCGATCTATGGGCACGACGCGCCAATCCGGCCGCCAACCACGATGTGGCGTTAGGATTGTTGGGCTTCGGGATTGCGAAAAATGGCCTACGTGAAGAAGAACCGGGTCGCGTGATAGAAGATCGGTGCGGCAAAGCAGATCGAATCGAAACGGTCGAGCACACCGGAATGGCCTTCGACCAGCGTACCGTAGTCTTGCACGCCGCGGTCGCGCTTCACGGCTGACATCGTCATACTGCCGGCGAAACCCATCAGTGCAAGGATGACGGACATCCCCGCCGCCTGCACAAGGCTAAATGGCGTGAACCATGAGAGCCCCATTCCGACTAGCGCCGCCGAAATGACGCCGCCAATCAAGCCTTCCCAGGTCTTGTTTGCATTGATTGCTTTGGCAATCACGCGTTTGCCAAGCAGGTGATTCCAGACAAACTGGAACACATCGCCGGCTTGTACCACGAGAATGAAAAAGACAAGAATTCCGGCTGATCCCACTTTGCCAATCTTTTCGTTCGTCAAATTCAAATCCAGCAGTGCGGGGGCATGGCTGAGCGCATAGACGCAAACCAGCAAGCCCGACTGGATCTTTGCCGTTCGTTCCAAAAAGCGTTTATGGTCACCGGCAAGCGCAATTCTTGTCGGAATAAAGAGGAACGCATAAACGGGAATGAAGTTCGTAAACAGCCGATGGGCATCCAGCTCAAACGGAATGAACTTACCAAGCGTGATTGGTCCTTGTCCGATATAGACGAGAAAGTACTGAAACGGCGCGAAGATAAAGAAGATCCAGAACAACGCGCGGTGATCGCCCAGGCGGGTTGGTGTCAGCGTGATAAATTCGCGAAGTGCCCAGAAGGAAATCACGAAAAAGAAAAGCACGACAAGCAATCGCGAAGATCCAGTCAACAGGCAGAGGCCCATTACTGCATACATCATCCACCACCCGGACACGCGACTGGAAAAAGACTGCACCACAGCAGGGTTGATGCGAGATTCGGGAAGTCGTCTAAGATACTGGCAACCGAACCAGGCGATTCCCAGCAAAACGAGCACGACTCCCAGAAGAATCATGGTCGGCAGTTGGAGAAGTGCCACGGGCTTTGGCAACTTTGGCAACATTGGCATCGGCAAAACCTGAGCCAGCATACTGGTCGCGCGATGAACCGACGACTGAGTCAGTAAATCCATGCGTTGTCCGTCCAGTCCAGAAAATCTTGCTTGTTGTTTAGAGGTGTTTCAGTCGTCGAACCGATTCACGGGCTCGCTTCAGAAACTCCACTTTCGGTTCTTTGTGGTCTAACCATATCGGAGGACCGAACTTTACACTACTGAGGAGCGGAACGGGCAAGAACTCGCCTCGCGGCAAAACCCGGTTGAGATTTTCCATATAGACCGGCACGAGTTCAAGATCTGGTCGCTTCTTGCTCAGATAGTACAGGCCACTCTTGAAATCCCGCATTTCTTCATCAGGATTGCGGCTGCCCTCGGGAAACACAATCAGCGAATGTGTTTTGCCAATTTCCCGGATCATCAGATCGACGGGGCTCTGGTGGACCTTGATCTCTTTTCGGTCAATCAGCAAAGCATTGAACTGCTTTGCGACGTACTGGCGAATCCTGCCTTTTTCCCAATAGTCCTTCGCGGCGACGGGCCGAGTCAAATTGCGGACATTTTCCGGCAAGGAAGACCAGACGATCAGGGCATCGAGATGACTGGTGTGATTGGCGAAGTAGACTCGCTGACACATTTCTGGCTGGCAATCGATCCAGCGCACGCTGGCGCCGCTGAGTCCTTTGGCAATGAGAGCCAGTACGGTGGTAGTCATCCGCATGGTACGGCTCGAAGACAATCAACCTGGTCGACAGACAAAGATGACGCGAAATCTGTTTCGCGTCACGCTCTATCCTATCCGGGTCGATTCGCCGTTTACAGGGGCAGAAACGTTCCTCTACAGATCCGCAGCAGACGGCCGTTTTTGCTCGTAAATCGACTCGATCAGATTCTCGTACCCCTCCACCATGACTTCGAGGGAGCCATTGGACACGACGTGTTCCCGACCCGCCTGGCCCATGGTGTCGGCGAGTCCGGGATCTTCAATCAGCTGATTCAGTCGATTGGAAAAGTCGTCAACATCGAGGTCACATACGAATCCGGTTTTACCCTGAACCACCATTTCATGAACGCTGCCCACGTCGGACGCGACGATCGGCAATCCACAGGACATCGCTTCCATGATCGAAACCGGCGCTGCCTCATTATCTGAAGTGAGCATGAAGAAGTCGCTGGCAGAGAGAATTTCTGGAATGTCCGATCGGTTGCCGAGGAATTGGACCTGATCCGTGATGCCCAGTTCCCTGGTGTAAGACTCCAGTCCTTCCCGTTCCACGCCGTCGCCAACAATGACGAACCTGGACGCAGGGTGGCTGTCGTTAACCTTCTTGGCAATGTCAAGAAATCGCCGGTGGTTCTTTTCCGGTCGCAATGCAGCGACGATCGTCGTGACAGGGCCGTCAGCCGGCAGGCCCAATTTACTTCGCAGTGCCGCTTTGTCCCTGTTCGGCGAGAACCTGCTGGTGTCGACTCCGTTGGGAATCACAAATACTTTTTCTTCCGGAAAGCGTTCGCCGCTGACGAGGTGCTTGCCGTGCGATTCGGCGACGCCAATGAACGCGTCGGTGATGCCTGTCAGCAAACGGTTCAGCCGACCAACGCCATCTGGCCAACCTGTCGAATGCAATGCGCAGGCGATAACTGGTACACCAGCTCGTTTGGCGGCCAGGCGTCCCCAGAACATCTTGTCACCGCATCCGACGGTGATCACGGCGTCGTATTTTCGTTCCCGCATGAGTCTGGTCAGATTTCCCAGTACGGCGACATCGAACTTGCCGCGCGTCATCCCATGGTGGACAGGAATTCGCTTTGCAAGTTCTTCGCCGAGCGGGCCCTGTTCCTTCAGGCAGCAAACTTCGGGCAAAAAGCGACTCTTGTCGAGTCGGTCAATCAGATTCACCAGTAACGTTTCAGCACCACCGACTGGCATACTCGTTAGCAGGAATGCGACTCGCAAAGGCGATTTGGCTGTTTTGCCGCTTGGTACGGCAACGGTTGAAACCGCACTTGGCGAGCCCGCTGCGTGAGTCATGGAAGATTGCATCAGACAGTCGCCTTTCCCATCTTTCTGAGGATGGGGTTGAGTATTTTGTTGATGGTTTCGTTTGCCCGGTCCATAACTTCTGCCTTTTCATTCGCGTTGATGAGCCATTCGCGATTAATTGATATGAACAGAATTCCAATAATGCATCCCACCGCGCCGGGCGTTCCAAACAAAAGACAAATCGGCAGCAGGCAAACAAGGATGGTGCCGAGTTCAAGTTTGAACCCGTGTTGGGAGCAGTGTTTGACGGCGATGGCGAGCGTCACAATATTTCCTGCTGTTGTCGCCCAGACGGCTCCATGCAAGCCGTATCGTGGAAGGAGCAAAAAGTTGAGACCGACGTTGACGACCAGGCCAAGGAGTGGCCCGAGTGTGGCGACGCCGGCTTTTTCAATGCAGAGGAGGTAAGCTCTTGCGATTACCGACATGCCACCCCACGTGCAGAAGACCAGGGTCCATGGAAGCACGGCGAGTCCATCCTGGTACTTTCCACCAAGGGCCCATCCGAAGATGAGCGAAGAGCAGGTGAGCACGACAATTCCAGCCGCAATACTCAACAAGCCGTATGACTTGATGGCGAGATTCAGTCGATAGGCGACTCGTTTTTTGTCGCCGGCTTCCCAGTCGCTGGCAACGTATGGCAATACAACACTTGCGACCATACTTGCGATCGCGATCAGCAACGTAGGCACGACCAGACTGCTATGGTATTGCCCAACGACTTCGGTGGCCTGTTGTGGGTCGGCGTGCGAAAAGTGAACGATCATGTATCTGTCGGCGGCTCCAAACAGGTTGGAGAGTAAGTCGCTGAACCAGATCCAGGCTGCGAATGGCAGAAGTTTGGCCCACATCTGACTTTGTGCGGGAGCCTCCAGTTCGTCGTCGAGTGTTCGCCATGCTTTGACGAGTGGAATCATCGCCAACAAACAGGATGCCAGACAGGCCAGGCCATATCCAACAACGATTGCGTAAGCGGTACTGTCCCAGAAGTGAATCAGTCCCAATCCAAAGACTGCGAACAGTAGTCCATTGGAGAACTGCATCATGGAAACTGTGCGAAGCTGCCGTAGCGAGGTGAACAGTTCGGTGAGAAAATTAAAGCTGATGACCGAGACCAGGCAGAGCACCGTAATAACCAGCAGCTGGGTCTGGCTTTCGTCACCGAAAAACAGCCACGAACTGGTTCTTCTGGCGTAACAGATGATGAAGAGCCCGATCATCGCCAGCAGTAATGTCAGCGAGGTGATGCGCCGCAGGAATGACTTGAGTTGCCCTTTTGCCCGGTAATGCTCCGCGTATCGTCCGAACGAGCCGGGAAGGCCGATGACAACGAGTGGAGCTGCCAACACCAACATGCTGAACGACAGATTCCATCGCCCCAACTCTTCTGGTGACAACCAACGGCAAAAGAGGATATTGCGCCCAAATCCGACCACTCGCTGAAAAACCATCAGCACGAGTAGGAGCGATATACCTTTAGCCAACGATTCGGCCTTGAGGCCGGATCGTGGTTCTGCGGGTTGGGGATCCTGTGATTTGGACATTGTTTTTTCGGGAAAGCCAGCTCACGCTGACTGACGCTTCGAGCCAAAGGGAAGTGGGGAGAGTTGTAGTTTCCTGAATCAGCTTGCGCCCGGGCGGTGAATCTCCATGTCGCGACCCAAGTCGAGTTTTCTTGGGTCAAGCGACAGCCAGTTCTTCAGCCGCGAGATTTCCGGGTCACCGTGAATCCTGCGAATATGAAACGGGTCCTGCTCGGGGAAGTTGTACGCACCGAACGCAGAGCAGACGCCTTGAATACCGGCGTCGGCGAGCATGTCGAACGCGTCTGCGTTGAGGTTTTCTGGTAGGCCAAACGGAAATGCAAAATACCGAATGGGCTTTTCGATTAGATCGGCGAGCTCCAGTGTTGCGGTGACGACTTCATCGCGCAACGTGTCCGGGTCCGTGATTGCACCGAGGTCTGGATGGGTTCGTGTGTGGGCTCCGATTTCGATACCGGCGGCTGCCATCTCTTTTAGCTGCTCGATCGAGTTTGGCGGGAGAGGCTGCCCGGCGGCTGCGTCGTGCGGAAATGGCCGGCCAGTGAGTATGAAGTCAAGCGAAACAAAGTAGGTGCAGGGAATCTGCCGTTCAATCAGCAGCGGTATCGCAAAATCACAGTTTTCCGCATAGCCGTCGTCGAACGTGATGTGGACGCACTTTGATTCGTTGTGGCCTTTCGTGATTCGATTCTGAATTTCTTCGAATGATACAAATGTTGAGTTGTCATCCATCCAGTCCAGTTGCTCTTTGAACTGGTACCTGGTCATTGTCCAGCCGTTCGGGTGAGAGTCGGCAATGCGGTGGTAGAAGAGAACGCTGAGCGGAACCTGTCCGTTTCGGCGCAGGTCAGCTTCTTTTTTCTGTCGAATTGGGCCTGTCGAAACGCGATAGGCGTCGATTGCAAAATCTCTAATCGTTTTTACTACGTCTGTCATCGTCGTAATTCACATAGGCGCAGAAATGGAGTTCTCGCTGAAACGATTGGTTACGAAGCGGATCCTGACGAGGAAAGATTTCTGAATGAGGGCGATCCTCACAGGCAAGGAAACAATTGCAACGAATGTCAGGAATCAACCGGATATTCGACCGGCTGACAGGATTTGTCCGGCAATGGCGGGACCGAGGGTTAATGCTTGCCTGATCTCGTTCTTTCCCCGCGACTGTGACCTATCCTTTTTGCGCTCCCGTCCCTAACTCTGCGGAACAGAGAAGGGATACGCGACGGGGCGCATTGCTTGCCTCTGCTGCCCCGTCGCACCTTTTTTGTCCCGAAAAAGTCAGCCCGACGTACGAAGACATGGAACTCCTCATACTATTTGCCGTGATCGTCGCGGGTCTTTGGGCTCTCGTGTTGTTACCACGTTGGTCACCGCTATTGATGGCGGTGTCGTATTTGCTGGTCGCGTCCGCCGTCGGATACGAAATATTCAACTTCAACGTTGGCATCACGATGTCTTTGGACCGCTTGATGCTTCTGGTGCTGATCGGCAGCTTCGGCTGGCACTGGTGGCGTCGCAAGACGGCCGCACGCGATATTCCAGCGTCAGAAATCCTGCTGTTTTCATTCATCGGACTGCTGCTCCTCAATACGTTCACCAACGACTGGCGTCGTAGTGGTGAAGATCAGGTACCTATTCTTCAGCACATGATTGAGGGATATGTGATACCCCTGATTCTGTACTGGATTGCAAGGCGATCTGTGATCAGCTCAAAATCCATGGATCGCGTCTACATTCTGCTCGGCTGCTTTGGCATCTATTTGTCGTTTACTGCGCTCTGCGAAATCGCCGGTGTCTGGTCGCTTGTATTCCCGAAGCAAATTGCGAATCCTGATTTGGGCATTCACTTTGGACGAGCCCGCGGTCCATTCCTGCAGTCGGTTCGACTGGGGATCTATCTGCTGGTGTGCACATTTGCCACGTGGATTCCACTGGTTTGGCGGAAGCGATGGGGACGGGAAGGGCAGCTCGTCGGATTTCTCCTTTTCGGACTTTCGTCAGCGGCAATTTTCGCGACTTATACAAGAAGCGTCTGGATGGCGTTCGCCATTTCAGGGTTCATTGTGGCGCTAATGACGTTCACCGTGTTCATGAGGCGCCTTGTGATTGTGGCAGCTGTCGCCGCCTGCATGCTGCTTGTCGTGTCTCGCGGGAATCTCGTGAGCTTTCAGCGCGAGTTTGACGTTCAGGAAACCAAAGAATCAACGGAGATGCGAGCCGTATTCGCCTACGTGTCCTGGCTGATGTTCAAGGACAAGCCGATGACTGGACATGGATTCGGTCACTACCCGCACAAGAACCGTCCGTATCTCAATGACCGGGCGACTCAATTGCAGCTGGAATCGATCCGCGGCTATATCCACCACAACACATGGCTATCGCTGCTCGTTGAGTTGGGAATTGTCGGATTTTCACTTTATCTCGCACTCTTCATCGCGTGGGGGCGGCGAGCCTGGCTGTTGTTCAAGGATCATGCCGCGCCGCAGTGGATGCGCGGGCAGGCGCTGTTGTTCATTCTGTTCCTCGTCAGCTACGCGATCCAAATGGTCTTTCATGATGTCAGCTACTCGCCAATGGAAAACGGACTTTTGTTCCTGATGGCCGGTCTGACGTGCGGTATCTGTTCCATGCGACTTCCTGCGACAAGTTGGCAACCTGATTTTCGCTGGCAACATCGCCCAGCCATGTCGGCGAACTGACAAACGATGCTCAATAACAACTTTCAGAGACAACGAATATGTCTGTAGTAAATTCAGATCACGAAGCTTCCAAAATTTCGCTCTTCGGAGTCGACATTGATGCAGTCACGATGCCACAGGCGGTCGAAGAAGTTCGACGATGGTTGGCGTCAGACGGGGAGCAATGCAGGTTCGTTGTGACGCCGAACGTTGACCACACCGTGATGTTGCAGGAGTCGCAGGAGTTCCGCAATGTCTACGAAGACGCGGCCCTGATTCTTGCGGATGGATGGCCAGTCGTCGCTGCCAGCCGCCTGGTGGGGCGACCTCTTCCAGAACGAGTCGCCGGATCGGACCTCGTGCCAACGCTATTCAGTGCGGCAACAGAGGCGCAGCCAATGACGGCCTATCTGTTGGGTGCCATGCCTGGCGTTGCCGAAACTGCCGCAGCGAATGTTCACAAGAAATGGCCGAATGTAAAAATCGTCGGAACCTACAGCCCGCCGTTTGGGTTCGAAAAAGACGAAGAAGAGTGCGATCGCATCCTCGCCATGGTTGCTGATGCAGAACCAGATGTGCTGGTAGTGGGCCTTGGTGCACCAAAGCAGGAATTATGGGTGCATAAGCACCGCGATCGCATTCAGGCGAAAACAGCGCTCTGTGTTGGCGCCACCATCGACTTTCTGGCCGGCGAAAAGTCGCGGGCACCGCGATGGATTCAGAAGATTGGCATGGAATGGTGCCACCGTATGTTGACTGAGCCAAAACGTCTGGCGAAACGTTACGCAAAAGACGCGTGGATCTTCCCGCAGCTTGTTTTGCGTGAGTGGCGCCACGCACGATAGTTCGTTTGGTAGTGGACGAGGCGACGAGTCCATTGTTGTGAAATCTAACAACGTCTGGCGCGGCTGACTGCATCTTTCCGTATCGTCTGCTGTGGCGGCAGGATGCCACCGATACGTGATTTCAATCTGCGATATACTCAAGCCGTTCCAACACCCGGCCGAGCTTGAATCTTGAAACCCCGTACCGCCATCGTTGTTGTCTGTGATCGTCTACGAGCCGACTTTGTTGGTCCGTATGGCAACGCGTGGGTCGATACGCCGGCGCTCAACTCGCTCGCCGCCCAGTCGCTGCTCTTCGAGCATTGCGTTGCTGAATCCACGGACCTTCGTGAATGCTACCGCTCATTCTGGTATGGCATCCATGCGGCAACCGGTGTTCCGGCTGATCCCGCGGCCAAACTGGATCGTCAAAGCTTGATGACTCTGGCGACCGCGAAGAATCTGCCGTCCACTCTGGTGACTGACAACGCTTCGCTCGCCAACGATTCACTCGCCGAGTCGTTTCACGATTGCATATTGCTGAAAGATTCGCAGCAGCCCACGAAAGCCGCCGAGTCGGTAGAAGACACTCGCGTCGCGCGAGTGTTTGCCGAAGCCGCCGAGCTCGCCGGTGCAGCGAATGAACCGCGATTGATCTGGATTCACGCGGATGCGATGAGCGGTCCGTGGCAAGCTCCAATGCGACTTCGCGAAAAGTTTGTCGGAGACGAAGATCCCGATCCGCCGACGTTTGTCGATCCGCCGCACCGTAGCCTGGACAAGAACGTTGATCCTGATGAACTGCTCGCACTCAGTCAGGCGTACGCGGCCGAGGTGCAAGTCATCGACAGGTGTCTGTTTGAATTGCTCGAAGTTCTTGACCATTCGCAACTGACAAAAACGACGGAGCTCGCGATCGTGTTGACTTCGCCCCGCGGCTATCCGCTCGGTGAGCATCTGATTGTGGGCGACGGCAATGGTACGCCGTGCCTGCACGCCGAATCATTGAATGTTCCGCTCATTGTCAGCCGGCCGGGCGGGCAAGACATGGCCGGGCGCGACCAGCGGATCATGCAGAATCGTGACATCTATTCGATCGTGGGCGAGTGGCTCCAACTGGAGCTGCCGGACAGCGGCGGTGCTCATTCCATTCTGACCGGCGACTTTGATCGACGACGTGCCATCAGTGTGAGTAACGAGCAGATTGCAATTCGCACGCCAGCCTGGTCGTGGATCTCCAGTCGGACTTTTGACGACTCATCGGCGACTTTGCTACCAACCTCGCTGTTCGCCAAGCCCGATGACCGCTACGAAGTCAACGATGTGGCCACGCTTTGCCATCAAGTCGCCGATGAGTTTGGCGAGGAAGCAGCGCGGTCGCTAAGTTGCCTGGCAGAAGGAAAGCAGCTGGGGCCGCTTTCAGAAGATTCCGTGCTCGTCGTGCCTCACGAGTAAGTCGCCAGTCGAATGTGCTCCAGGCTCTGTTGAACATAGTGAGCGATCCCACGGTTCCGACCACGGCTACCCTGGCCAACCTGTTCGACCGCACGAACAACTCCGAAGCGGCACCACTGCCGAACCGGACGCTAACGCGTGGCGGCTGATGGGAACACGA
>CALHZT010000034.1 GCA_938040995.1 uncultured Pirellulaceae bacterium
ATTCAAAAGATCTGTTCTCAAGCCTGAGAGAAGCTCCCAGAAAAAGGCCCTCCCCGTCGCTGGGGCTCCGACCCTCCCACGCGCCAAGCGGTATGCACGGCTCGTTCCTCCCCGAGCACCGCGTTGCCGGAGGAGGGTGGCAAAAGTTTATGATCGCGCCAAGGATCGAAGCAATCATTCATCCGACCCTCGCAGCTCGCCACTCGCAACTCGCAACTCGCGGCGCAGCCGCGCAAAACACAACCCGGCAACCAAAGGCTGCCGGGCTATTAAAAACGACGTTGATAAATCAAGTCGGTTGGATTGTGTTTGTACTTTGTTTAGTACATGTCGTGACCGCCGCCGTGGCCACCCTTCTTGTCGTCCTTTGGCTTCTCAGCGATCAGTGCGTCACTGGTGAGCAACAATGTAGCAACGCTTGCTGCGTTCGCAAGAGCAGTGCGAGTCACTTTGGCTGGGTCGATGACGCCGGCCTTTACAAGATCTTCGTACTTGTCAGTCAGAGCGTTGTAGCCCTGGTTTCCGCTCGCGGCGATGACCTTCTCGCAAACGATGCCGCCGTCCTGGCCAGCGTTCTGCGAAATCATCGTCAGCGGTGCACGACAAGCGCGAACAACGATGTTGAATCCGACCAGTTCATCCTGGCTGAGTTCGTCGGAAGGCTTGACGCTCGAAGCGGCTCGAAGGAGAGCCACGCCACCGCCGGGCAAAATGCCTTCTTCGACGGCTGCACGAGTCGCGTGAAGTGCGTCTTCGACGCGAGCCTTCTTCTCTTTCATTTCGCTTTCGGTTGCGGCACCAACGTTCACTTTGGCAACACCACCGGCGAGCTTCGCCAGTCGCTCTTCGAGCTTCTCACGATCATAGTCGCTGCTCGAATTGTCGATCTCACGACGGATCTGGTCGATGCGAGCTTTGATGTCGCTGCTCTTACCACCGCCTTCGATGATTGTCGTGTTGTCCTTGTCGATAATGACTTTCTTGGCACGACCGAGGTCGGTGATTGGAAGCGTTTCGAGCTTGAGGCCAAGGGCTTCGAATACAGCCGTTCCGCCAGTCAGCACCGAGATGTCTTCCATCATGGCTTTGCGACGATCGCCGTAGCCTGGAGCCTTGACGGCAGCACACTTGAATGTGCCACGCAGGCGATTGATGACGAGAGTCGCAAGGGCTTCGCCTTCGACGTCTTCGGCAACGATCAACAATGGCTTGCCTTGCTGAACGACGGCTTCGAGGATGGGAACGAGGTCCTTGATGTTCGTGATCTTCTTTTCGAAGACAAGAACGTAAGCATCTTCGAGAACGCATTCCATCGATGTTGGATCTGTCACGAAGTAGGGCGACAGGTATCCGCGATCGAACTGCATCCCTTCGACCCATTCGACTTCGGTCTCGAGGCTCTTGCCTTCGTCGACGGTGATCACGCCGTCTTTACCGACCTTTTCCATCGCGTCGGCGAGGAGGTCACCAATTTGACGATCGTTGTTCGAAGCGATCGAGCCAACATTGGCCATGTCCGACTTGTTCTTGATCTTGATCGACATCTTGCCGAGCTTTTCCGTGATCGTCTCGACAGCGGCTTCGATACCACTCTTCATCTGGATCGGATTCACGCCAGCAACGACGGCTTTGAGGCCTTCGTTGAAAATGGCTTCGGCCATGACGGTTGCCGTCGTTGTTCCGTCACCGGCGACGTCGCTCGTCTTGCTGGCGACTTCGCGAACCATGCGAGCCCCCATGTTCTCGTAGACATCTTCGAGATCAATTTCTTTTGCGACGGTAACGCCGTCCTTCGTGACGGTTGGTGAGCCGAAGCTCTTTTGCAAAATGACGTTGCGACCCTTGGGGCCGAGCGTCACCTTAACGGCGCGTGCGAGTTTCGAAACACCGCGGCGAATGGCTTCGCGAGCCTCTTGATCAAAGGCAATAATTTTTGCCATGTCGACTTTCTCCAGTAATGTTGGCGATCGTTTTACGCGACTCGCCGAGATGTGATTTATGGAAGATCGCTGGTCGAAAGATGACGCAGCGATTCAGATTGCAAGATTCGGTCAGTTGCGACTATTCGAGAACAGCCAGAACGTCGTCTTCCCGCATGAGCAGGTATTCCGTGTCGTCGATTTCGATCGTTTCGCCAGCGTAGCTGCTGAAGAGGACTCGATCGCCTTTCTTGACCTGGAACGAACCGCGTGATCCATCACTGAGAAGTTTTCCATCGCCAACGCTGACGACTTTGCCGCGAGCCGGCTTGTCCTTCGCGCTCTCCGGAAGCACGATGCCGCCTGCCGTGATATCCGATGACTCGTCCCGAATGACGACGATCCGGTCGCCGAGGGGTTGCAGCTTTGTTTTGGACTTGGATTTGGTTGCGGTCGCCATCTCAATCCTCCCGCTAAATTGGTTGCTGGTTGCTATTCTCATGACCTCGCCGCGATATGCTCGCAGCTGTGGCCGTTTCGTGCTTCGATGCGTTTCAATGTGCTTTCGTGCCTGGCCGGAAATCCCGGCCCGCAGCGGCCTTCCGGCCTGGCTGCCGACGGTCAACGAATACTGCCAAATGGGCGTACGTTTTACGTCGGGCAGACATGTAAAGCAATCGGCGCGCCAATTCCGCAACCAACCCAAATGGAGGCCTTATTCGCCAAATCTGGTGGAGCCGCCGGCGAATGCGGGCTCTGTTCTGGCAGGCGATGGAGGGTGGTCGATGGGGGTATTTCCCGGAGATTTTGCAACGGAGCAAGTTTGAGCGAATACTGGAAGGGCGGGGCAACAGACTTGTAAAGGACCATGTAAGGCGGGATATGCCCGTTGCGTCCTTTAATTAGGAAGCCAGGAGTGGCCGAGCCGATTGGCCGGGCCAGCCATTCTCAAATTCCACCCCTGCCATTTTGACAGAGAACCATCCAGACGAATCTTGGCGATCTGGCCGAGAACTCTATACTCTGTGGCTTCGCAATCCGGAAGAAAAGAATGCCCATACAAGTAACCTGCTCCTGCGGCAAGAGTGTCGCCGCTCCCAGCAAGCTCGCCGGGAAGAAAGTCAAATGTCCCGGCTGCAAGGAGCCGCTGCAGGTCCCATCGGCGAATGGTAAGGCAAGCGGCAAGTCAGCAAGCGGCAAGTCGAAGAATGGCAAGTCAGCGACGAACGGTTCTTCCGCAGCCATCAAGGCTTCGTGCAGTTGTGGCAAATCTTTCAAGGCCTCTGCAAAAGCCGCCGGGAAAAAAGTCCGCTGCCCAGCGTGCAAGGAACCCGTGACGATTCCATCCGGGAAAAAATCCGGAAAGAAATCCGCCGCCAAAGTTGCGGCTGCCGCGAGCGCTCCAAGTGCTGACGACGGAGTCGGTTCCCTGTTGGACGAAGTCGGGTTCCAGCGATCTGGCGGAGCCGGACGTTGTCCCAATTGCAAAGAGGATCTTCTCGAAGAAGCGGTGCTCTGCGTCGCGTGTGGCTACAACCTTGATACGGGGAAGATGCTCAAGTCGAAAGTGAAGCGAGCCGACGAGATCGAAGATGATGATGGCAAGGCACCCGATCATGTTGCGTCTGCAGAGCCTGGCAAGAAGGGTGGCTCGAAGATGATCCTGTTGCTGGTCTTGTTGTTGGTGCTCGCCGGCGCTGCCGCGTTTCGATTGAAACTGATTCCAGGATTGTAGGTTGGCAGTTTGCAGTAAGCAGTTTGACGCTTCGCTTTTTCGGGCCGAAGGCCTGGCACGATTTAGAGCTTCGAATATTGTGTCGCACCTTCGGTGCTAATTGAGTTTTGGCCGGTTTCCGGTGGTCAAGACCACCGGCAGGGGTTTTGTCGGGCCTTCGGCCCTGGTCTATCTTCTTTAGGCGCGCCGTCTGACCAACTCCGCCACCAACAACGGCGCGCCCGCTGCCAGAACCAGCGCCGCAGGAAACCAGCTTTGGCTGGCTGAGTATTTTCCCAGCGCGGCATACGCCACGGAGAGCGCCGAATTGCAAATCAGTACGGGCGGCAAAAACTTGCGAAGCGGTACGCGATTCATTCCACAGAAGAGCACCGCCGCTTCAGCAAAGATCGGCAACGGGCGAGAGAGAATCAGAAAAGTCGTGCTGTATCGTTGGTGCCAGCTGTCCATACGACGGAGCGAATCTTCGTCGGAATACCGTTCCGCGAGCCGCCGGCCCCACTTCGCTGCCAATAGAAAACCGGCGAGGCTGCCAATTGTCATGCCCACCATCGAAAAGAAGGAACCGGCAAGAATGCCCAGCTGCTGACCGGCGACTGTGCTCACCACACTCGATGGCACCGGGAGAAAGATATCCACCGCCAGCAAGGCGACGACTGCCGCCGCTACACTCCACGTATCCGTCAAGCTTTGCGAAAAGGATGCAATCCACGGCTCGAACCACCATCCCAATACCGCAAAAGGAATGATCGGAATCAGGAGCAGGATGAGCACCAGTCGGAATGTTTTCGAGACCTTAACCACCCGATACCCTGTTGGCCTCAAACTCTACCAATTGCTTCTCGCGGATTTGCCACCCAGCCACCATGTCGTAGGCTTCACTGTCGGACTGTCTATTTCCAGTATCGACATTATTCCCGGACGGACCCGTGGTGACATACTGAGTAAGCATGATGCGAACTTCCAAGCGAACGAATCGACGCCTGTTGGCGTTCGTTGTAATTTTGACGGTATCTCTGGTCTGCCCTTCAACCGGTCTCGCCGGTAAGCGAAAGCGCAAGACAAAAACGGATGAACTCATCGCGGAGTATGCGCAGGCGTTTCGCGTTCAGGTCTACGAAACGTTCCACGACGACCGTGAAGAGTATGACTGGCGAATCAAGAAAGGCAAAGAAGCGGTCAAGCTGTACAAGACGCTGGAAGAACCGGCCAAGCAGCAAGTCATCGTCGGCTGGTTCCAGCTCGCCATGGAAACCTCGCGCCCCGACGCCAATACCAAGCTGCCGAACATTCCAAACCTGGATTTCTTTGGTAAGTCCGATGAAGTCGCTGAGAGTTCAAGTTCTACGGAATCAGAGACTCAGCTCCCTCTGGAGTCGGCTCCGCGGCCTCAAGATTCCAGCGGCTATGCTTCGGATCAAGTTAAAAATAATGGCTTCGGTTCCACTGCCGGCTCGGATCCGCTCGAAAATTTCGTCAACAGCGAGCTCCAGTCGGCAAACAATGCGCCGGACGAAGAGCTTATGCCTGTTCAGCCCAAGCCACAGATGGTCGAAGCCCCGCAAGCGGAAATCGAGAACGATGATGAGTTGATTGGCTTTGGCGACGAAGAACTTTCGGCTTCGAGCGGGTTTCCCAGTTTGAATTCTGATTCGCCGAATTCGCTGAATTCGCTGAATGCGTCGGACGAAGAAATGGGTTTGGATTTTGAAGAACTGGACGCGCCCCAGCAAGAGCCAATGATGGCCGGCTCGGATCGTGGCAGCAGCAATGACAAAGGCGGCTCGAGCCATACCGATGCTTCGGATGACTGGGCAGATGTCGCCGTTGCTGGTGTTGTTAAGTCAACGAACAGCAACGGTTTCCCCGGAGTGCTGGAAACCAATGCCCGAATTGCCGGCTTGAACCTGGCTCTTCAGGGCATTGAAGCCCAATCAAAAGTTGCTTTCACTCAGTCACCTGAGATGGCTTCCGAAATCGCGAAGAAACTACAAACGCTTGCTGAATCCAATCGTCAGATTCAAAATCTTGTCTCCATGGCGCCTGCCAAAGAGCGAGCCAACCTGATCAAGCTTGCTCCGTTTAATGAGTCGGCCAACCGGTTCCTGATGCAGTTTCGGGCAGTGAGTTCCGACGAGATGGCGATCTCGAATAATGAACGGCTGAAATTGATCGGCGCTCTGGAAGAATTCGCTCGCTAGAAATCTTGCGCCTTCTGCCACTCGCACACACTTGCTTTATGTGATTCGCAGCCATTGATTGGCTCGTGAAACTGCTAGCGTCGAACGCTATCGTTGGCCGCAGCCCTCGTGATTCGCGAATTGCGCTTCACACTTCTGTATTCGTGATTCTGCCGCGGTTTTCTGCTGGTGCAATGCGGTTTTCCTGATTGGTCTTTGCACCTGATCGCGACTTTGCTATTTCCCCCGCTGGAAATATTGCGTCGTCACTTGCGGTCCGCGGCCAAGATGGCTTGCGGCGTGACTTTCGAAATCAGGAAAGCGTTTCGATGAATCGAACCATGAACCGACTGTTTCTCCGGCTGGTGATGCTTTGCATCGCGGTCATTCTTGGAGCCATTGCCGTCTCTCAGGCGCAGAAGGGGCTTGCTGCCAAGTCGTCACCGACGACTGGCGTGGTACCTGCCGGCGTGAACGGTGAGGCAACGCCAATCCAGGCACCAGACTCGCCCGGGTTCTTCAACCGAGCCGCCAGCGCAGCGCAAGGCGCCGCACAGAAACTCGCGCAGAACGTGGTGCCAGTAGCCAACGGACAAGGCGCAACGTCTGACAGTGGGTTTTCGCAACCAGGCGAGTACGGAGCTTCGGCTTACGATTCTCGTTCGCAAGCACAAGCAACGACTGATCAATACGCGGCCGCCCCTTCCTCCCCAACTGGCTCGACCGGCTATCCCGAATACGCCCAGCCGGAATACGGGCAAACGCCGCCTGCGGCTTCCGCCTACGAAACTGGCAGCGCCGGCGACAGTGGCTATGCGGCCAGCGAACCGGCCAATTATGAATCGGCTTACGATAGCCAACCGCCCGCCGCTGACTATGGCGCTCCGGCTCCGGCTCAAGGTTATGGAGCTGATGCGTACGCTGCGGCACCAGCCGACGACTACTCCGACCAGGGATCGTACGAAAGCAACGCCTACCAGGCGGACCTGCCACCCGCACAAGTCGCCACGGTCGGGAACGACGTGCTTGACGCTGCACCACCGACAGCCGCAGCCAACCCGTTCGACGCGGCTCCACCACTCCCGACGGCCCCGGAAGTGAATGCGAATGATACGATGGTCTTGCCGTCGATCGACGACTTGCCGACTCCTTTGGCCGGTCAGGTAGAACCAGCCGACGATGGCTTTCCGGCTCCGCCAGCGGCAGATAACAGCTACGATCCGGCCTACGGCGACGACAATAGCTACGACGGTGGCTATGACACGAACAAGCCACAATCTGGCGGGTACGATTCGAACGAGTTTACTCCGCAACCGTCATTCGATTCGGCAAACGAGTCGCAGGAGTTGCAACCGACGCCTCCCGCACTCGACGAGTACTCTGGTCGCGGCGTTGTGAATATGGCGCAGGAGCAGCCAACAGCGGCCCCATCTCCTTTCGGCTCGGGCAACGGTGGGACCACGCTTCAACCCACCGCACCGGCGGCGAATCCATTTAGCAGCTCCGCCGCTGGTTCGCCCGGATCGACGATGCCGGCATCCATCGGTTCCGGACCGGTCGGCAACGGCAAGCCAGGTCCGACTCAACTGGAAGGTCCCCAGACACCAACGCTCACTGTGAGCAAGTCGGCTCCTCCTGAAATTCAGGTTGGAAAGTCGGCTCAGTTTACTGTCGTTGTCAGGAACATTGGCAGCGTCGACGCACACGATGTACTTATTCGCGACGAAGTCCCACACGGTGCACAGCTGGTGGACACGAACCCTCCTGCCAATCGTACCCAGGACGGTGCGATTCTCTGGCAGATGGGGACGGTAAAAGCCGGAGCCGAAGTTACCGCGACGATGAATGTGATGCCTACTGTCGAAGGCGACATTGGCAGTGTGGCGACGGTTTCCTTTCAAACTTCGGCATCCGCACGTTCGCTGGCGACCAAGCCGCAACTGGTTCTTGAACATACTGGGCCGGGCAAAGTGCTCGTCGGCGACGATGTGATTTTCCACATCAAACTTTCCAACCCCGGGACGGGCGTTGCCCACAACGTTGTGATCGAAGAAGACGTCCCGGCTGGTTTGCGGCATCTGGATGGACCGATGCTTGAGTATCCAGTCGGAACCATTCGCCCTGGTGAAACGAGACTGCTTGAGTTGACGCTCAAGGCCGACCAACCGGGGATGGTGAACAACGCACTGGTCGCCAAGGCAGACGCAAATCTCGCTGTCAAAGATAACTGTCAGGTTGAAATCGTCGCGCCGATGCTTCAAGTCGGCATTGCCGGACCTACGCGAAGGTATCTGGAACGTCGGGCCAACTTTGAAGTCAAAGTCGCGAATCCGGGAACGGCGCCAGCGAAAGATGTTGAA
The DNA here is from genome assembly GCA_938040995.1 of uncultured Pirellulaceae bacterium. Taxonomy (GTDB): domain Bacteria; phylum Planctomycetota; class Planctomycetia; order Pirellulales; family Pirellulaceae; genus CALHZT01. Next base: position 8,195 of record CALHZT010000034.1, read on the forward strand.
CTGGTTGCCCGCTTGCCGCGCGGCTTGAAGTTCGTCAGCACGAATAACGCCGGGCAGTACAACTCGCAGGAGCACGCCGTCTATTGGAGCCTCACAGAACTCGGTGCGGACAAAATGGGCACCGTCCAGCTGGTTGCAGTGCCAACCGACATGGGTGATCAACGCATTCGCGTTGAATCCCGAGCCAACATGGGTTTGACGGATGCGACGGAGCACAATTTGACCGTCGAAGGCCTCGCCGCGATGCTCTTCACGGTGACGGATGTGAATGACCCGATCGAAGTCTCCGGACAGACGACTTATGAGATTCACATTCTGAATCAGGGTTCAAAAGTCGGCAGCAACCTGACGGTCGCCGCCGAGCTGCCACCCGGAATGGAACCGATTAACGGCGAAGGTCCGACCCGGTTCAAGATGGATGGCAATATTGTCATGTTTGAGCCGCTACCGCGTCTGGCACCACAAGCGGATACGCTTTACAAAATTCACGCTCGCGGCACGACACCTGGCGACAAGCGAATTCGTGTTCAGTTAAACAGTGATGATGTTGCCCAGCCGGTGACAAAAGAAGAGAGCACGCACGTTTACTCGGATCAGTAGACGTCGTAGGCCGGTACCAGCGGCGAGATCGCTTTCCATCCGGCAAGCGCCAACGCCGCGCAGTGCCGGCAACTGGAAGCTCATTCCGCCAAACACTTCATGCCCGCACAGCGCGGCATTGAATTCAAAAAAGTGGTGACCCGTTTCGCCGCTTGTCCGGGCCTACGACGGGTACCAGCGGCGAGATCGCTGTCCATCCGGCAAGCGCCAACGCCGCGCAGGGCCGGCAACTGGAAGCTCATTCCGCCAAACGCTTCATGCCCGCACAGCGCGGCATTAAATTCAAAAAAGTGGTGACCTGTTTCGCCGCTTGTACGGGCCTACGACGAGTACCAGCGGCGAGATCGCTTTCCATCCGGCAAACGCCAACGCCGCGCAGTGCCGGCAACTGGAAGCTCATTCCGCCAAACACTACATGCCCGCACAGCGCGGCATTCAACTCAAAAAATGGTGACCGGTTTCGCCGCTTGTACGGGCCTACTCAAGCGGCCTCTACAGATTCGACTGATCCGAGAATGAAATCGGATCGCTGAAGAACGGTGCTGCCGCGTAGATTCCCTGCGTGAATATCAGTTCGATTGCATCGTCGAGCACCCGGATTGGAGTCTTCGGCACAATCACGACATCGGAATCGCGTAGCCAGATCTCATCCGATGGTGCCGGTCGCCGACCGTAAAGTGCACCGCGAATATCAATCTTCGTTGCAATCAATCGCCAATCTTCGGCTCGTCGGAAGATCACGATGTTTCGCAAGTTGGCACCGTTATTCCAACCCTGTGCCAGGGCGATTGCCTGAGTCACTGTCGTCGGGCCAACCAGTTCGACTCGACCCGGTTGCGTTACTTCTCCAACGACATAAATGAATCGTGGAGCACGCTGCGTTAGAACCGGCGTTGCTTCCAGCCCGCGAACAACCTGTGCGTAACGGGCATCAATCTCCATCTTGAGTTCTTCAAGAGTCAGACCATGAGCCGGTACGGAGCCGATCGCTGGCAACTGAACCGTGCCGTCGGGTGCGACGGTCACATTGAACTGCTGACCGCCCTGCCCTGCCCTTGCGTCGACCGTCGCTCGCAGGTCATCAAGTTTTGTATTCACCTGGAGCGGCGTGACTGTCACTTTTGGCTCGTTGTAAAACTCTTCGAAGCGTTTTTCGAGATCGCGACGAAGCTCGTCCGTGGTCCGGTCAGCCGCCATGACTTGTCCCAGCAATGGAAGCGTGACTGTTCCATCCGGCTGGACAATCAGTTGGCGATCGAGATCTTCGTCCGCAATCGACTCGACTCGAATTTGATCACCTACATTCAGGCCGTATGCCTGAGGTGTCCGGTTTCGCGTAATTCGAAACACGATGGTCAACTGATCATCAACGCGAACACGATACTTGTTCACGTGCCGATTTCGTGCCGGACCGATGTACTCGCCCTGCCCGTAGAGATCGAACGGAATTGGCTGCCGCATTCCCCAATCCGGCTCACCGGACTTGACGCACGTGGCACTGTCGACACCAGTGATATTGGGTCGTTGCCCACACTCACTCGCGCAGTTCGGGTTATCTTTGAATGGACGGATGCCTTTGGTAAGTCGATCGACCAGGTGGTTGCATTTTTGGCACTTACCGCCAGCCTCGCCGCTGTAACCGCAATGTCCACACATGCCCGTGCTGGTGGGAACCGCACCGTAGACGGCCTGAAGTTCCATCGGCGCCGCCGGAGCGTAGTGAGCCGCCGGCATCGGAAGCGTCATGGTGCCGCAATCCTGACAGCCCGGGCCGGAAACGAATTCGCCACTTGTCAGTCGGATATGCGACTTGGTGTTTGCCGGTACGCTGCTCTGGGGCGCGGAAGCGACATTCGGCTTTGGTGAATCGACCTGATACCACGCGCTGTTCACCATCGCCCGGTCCGTCTCTCTCAACTCGGAAGGCTGAGGAGCGTGCTGGATTGATGCTGGTTCCACACCATCGTTGCCTGCGTAAAGTGACAGTGTCAGAACACCGACAAGTGTCACTGCCGCGGCGAGTGCGATGAAGAGCTTTAAACGATGCATCCGATCTATCCTCATGCCAATTGGTGGTTGATACTCAACCGTTCTTTTTGCTTGTACGTGGAGTGCCTGTTCGCAACCTAGAAATCCCAGGTCCTGTCGTTCGCTGGACGAGTCGCTGTGCGAATTGGTGCTCGCTCTTTCGTTGGAGAGGCCGGGCGTTTCGCTGCCGGAGTCTCTGCGGAAACAGTTTTGACGGCATCACCATCAGAGATGGCCGCGAACTCCTGCGGAGTCACCCATTGAATGTTGCCTTCGCTCCCGGTCGTTGTCTCGTTGCCAGCCAGTTGGCTTGCCTGCTGCTGGGCCATACGGGCATTCACAGGATCCGAAAGCTGATTGTGTACGACGGCAAGATTGCTCATGACATCCGTCGTCGGATGGATCGCCGCAGCCTGCTGGAGAACGTAAAGTGCGTCGTGGGAACGCCCTCGCTTGGCGAGTAGGACTCCCAATTCGTTGGCGGCGCGACCATTGCGGGAATTTACCGTCAACGCTGCGTGGTACAGAGCCAACGCTTTCGGACCGCCGCCCTTCACCGCGACTTTCCTGTTCTTCAACATCGACTCGATCCGCCCAAGAGCAAACAGGCCCTCGGAAGCGACTCGTTCGTTATTGCCAGCAAGTGCGAGTTGCTCGTACGCGTACTTGTAGTAACGCTTCATCGCCATCAGGGCGGTAATCTGATTCGGGTCTGCATTCTTGAGAACCGGAGTCCGGTGTCCCTGGATGTAACCCATCAGGTGAATGTCCGCCTCGGGAGTGTTATCGGTGAGGGCGAAGTCTTCGGCTTCTTCAAGAGCCCGCAGGCCGTTGGCAAGTCCTCGTGCATGAATCGGCTTACCCAGTTGAGTGTCCAGTGTCTGACACGTGATTCGCAAGATTCGCATGAACTGTTGTCGAGCCGCACAGAGGGCACCACGATCCGCCAGATTCGTTGCGTCGCGGAGCATTGCCATGGTTCTCGCTTCGACATGGCGAGGCATGTCTATATTGAGAATGGACTCACGCGAAACCGAATCTCTGTTGTTATCCACAACCCAACCCGGATCGGCTTCGAGTGGTTGGTGAAGATCCCTGGTGAACGGAAGCCGCTTCGAGACTTGGGGAACTTCACGCAATCGCGAAGCTTGCGAGGTTTCGAGGTCCAGTGGTTGGAATTGTGGTTCGAGTAGCGGAGGTAGCTCATCGCTGAGAGTTGCGGGCGTGTTTTCCGCAATGTCGATGCTGTCCGCGTCAAATTCTGTCCGGCTTTCTCCGTCCAAACCAATCGCGCTTTCGATCGAGTCGAGAGCTGCGAATGCATCATTGGTTGGGTCCTTCAAACCGGGAAGCAATTCTTCAAGGTCACGAACCTGATCCGACTTTGGCAAGTTGATTTCGACTGCGACCGCTGGCAAGTCCATCGGAGGAGGCGGCAGTCGGGTAATCTTGCGACTGACCGGCGCGGTGGCGGGAGTGGCTACCGCTGGGCTTGTGGCTTCCGATCGAAATCGAATTTCGTTTACCGCTGGAGTTTCGTTTTTTGCCGCCGGCCATACGATTGGTGCTGGCTGGATCGTCGGCGCTGTCTCGACGGTATCCGGTGCCGACTTGAATGGATTGATTCGAGCCGCTACCGAGTCAGATACAGTCGACGCGTGCTGGACTCGCTGGATCAGCGGATTTTCATCGCCAGTTAGTTGCGGAGTCGGTATGAGCTCGGCCAGATCGTTGCCTTGGACAACTTTCAGCATTGAGGGAGCATCTTGCGCATTGCCAAAAGGTGGCTTCAGACAGAATGCTACACCCAGAAGGACCAATACGGTCACTAAGACCGTGGTCGTGTTGCGATCCATAATTCTATTCCATTTGTGTCCAAACGATTGATCGACACGAGACGACGAGGCGCTACGTGCCGCATATTGGGAATCGTCTTGAGAATCGTCGTGCGCTGAATAAAAAGACTAACTGGAAGCGCTATCGACACAGCCGGCTCGCGAAGAACCCGTACGACCGTCACAGTCGACGACGATTTGCCCTGACGGTTGCTGTAATCGTTAAACCTTGCCTGGTCTGAAATGTCGCCGTTGGCGGGAGTCTGCCGGCTGCCAGGAACGTCGTCGTTGCCTGGTAAAGTTGGCGGCAAGAGAAATGACCAAAACGCATAGTCGTTCCGTACCAGACGTTCTGGTCGACGAAGTTCGATTCGGGCGCAAATTCACACGGGCAAATGCTGATTTGGCGGCTCGTGATGGCAGGTGGCCGACCTATACTTGTGCGTTCTTCAACCCATCACCGCCCAACATCAGTGTTGGGCAAGTGATAGCACCCTCATCGACTGCCAATCCACGCCCCCGATCAACACATGTCCGAAGCCATCAAAGCAGTCGTCCTTGGCGTCATCCAGGGCCTGACCGAATTTTTGCCAGTGAGTAGTAGTGGGCACATCGAACTGGGAAAGAAGCTCCTTAGTCTGACCTACACGGGCGACGATGGACTTCTCATGACCGTCGTGCTGCATGCCGCAACAGCACTCAGCACGGTAGTCGTCTTTCGCAAAGAGATTCTGGAGATCCTGCGGGGCTTGTTTGCGTTTCGCTGGAATGAAGAAGTCGCGTTTGCAGCCAAGATCATCTTGTCCATGCTTCCAGCCGTCGTCGTTGGACTGACTTGTGAAGACTGGATCGACGGTCTATTTACCGGCAATCTTTTGCTGGTAGGTTGCATGCTGCTAGTGACGGGAGTGTTGCTTTTCCTTGCCGGTAGGTCGCGTGATACCGACAAGCCTGTCGGTTTTGGTACGGCGCTAATTGTTGGGATCTCTCAGGCGATCGCGATATTGCCCGGGATCAGCCGGTCGGGAGCTACCATTTCTACATCCGTCCTGTGCGGAATTGACCGTTCAAAGGCAGCGAAGTTCTCTTTCCTGATGGTCGTGCCACTGATCGCTGGCAAGATGGCCAAAGATCTACTTTCAGGCGACTTGACGTCGGAAACGGCTCCAGTGCTTTCACTTGGCCTTGGTTTTGTGGCCGCGTTTCTAACCGGCTTGGTGGCATGCAAGCTAATGATCGCACTGGTCAAGAATTGCCAGCTGTGGTGGTTCTCGATCTATTGCTTCATTGTTGGCGCGATTGCCATCGTGTCTACGTTCCTGCCGGCAATGCAGTGATACCTTGCGAGGAATGGAGCTTTCGTTTCTGTATTCCGTCTGCGCGGAATAGGCGCTAGTAGGGCCTTGACCGGTATCTTCTTTGATCGGTCCTACGGTATCTCACCAGACAGTTGCGCACCCCTGATTCTTGACTGGGTCCGCGCACTTACGTCGGTTTCACCGTACGTTCCGTTCAGGTAGCGATTGTAATATCGCACGCCCAGGCCCGGCGGTCCCACTTTTGGTCCCGACAATTTTTCGGGAGGCGTCGCACCGATACCTCCGATCGGATACTCGTCCATGCAGCGAGAATTTGCAGGCGGGGCTGGCCCCAATTCCATCGTCGGCTCGGGGTCATACGCGGACGGTTGCCGTCCGGGGCGTCCAAGCCGCGTCGCATGACCGGTTGAACGGCCAACTGGAACATGAGTCGGCACGCTTAGGCCGTATGGCAGCGAAGTGGACAGCGTCGGTCGATACGTTGGATCATTGGCCGGTTTGTCGGGCGGCAGATCATCATGCGGCATGAATTCGAACGAATCGTCACCAAGTTGCTTTGGATCGTTGGAGATGACTTCCGCTTCCCGATCTACCAGAACATCAGAACCTTGCAGCGGCGCTTGTCGGTCCATCCCAAACGCCGTCCCCAAGCCGTTGCTTGTGTTTTGTAGATACACCGGATTGGAGTACTGGAACCCTCTGGCTCGCGGACTGATATTCGAGCTGCCGATTGGGGCAAAGCCGGGCGAAGTCGAGGTGGAGCTTACCGTCGAGTTTGGAAGTGAATTTGGCAGTGAGTTTGGAAGTGACGTTTGGGGTGCAAACCCGGAATTGTAATTACCAACTGTGTTTGAAGTGGCTGGATACTGATTCGCGATCGGTGCCATCGAAGTGATGCCCCTTGCGCTGGATGTCGCAGGAGACGTCGCGCGGCTTTGAACCATGGCGGGTGAATAAGGGTGGCGAACTCCACGCGGCTGGATTGATCTTGTGGTTCGCGTTTGAGGAGCCCGCACCGATTGCGGCATCCTCGAACGTGGCGAGAAAAGGCCTTGCTGTGCGTTGGCACTGGCGATCACGCTCATGGAAATCATAAGTCCGGCTAGACCGGTCATCGTCGAACGAGCATTCGAAAGTCGCATGTCACACCCCAGCAACTGAGAGAGTTGTTTGCCGTGGACTTGAGGCCAAGCCATTGTCTTGGCCCTGTATGTACGATAGCCCGCGCGCCTTGGGAATTCAAAGTCATATTGCCATGCCGGCGATTGGAGCTTGAGCCAGCTGATTCATGAAAAACGAGCCGGCTGGACTGTCCAGTAAGCGAAAAAGCGGCTTATTGGTTGCCGGAACGGCGATAAGCGAATCATGGATAAACGGGAAAACCTCCCGAAATGCCATGAATTGAACGTTATGGACACCATTGTCCATGTGAACAGGGGGAGTTGGAAAAAGCGATTCTTTTGTCGGACGAGAATGCCCGATACAATAGATAGAAGAGTCTGAATTGACGGGGCGTGATGCTTCGTTCATGACGACTTTTGACAACCGAAAGCAACGTGCACTTTCGGATCGGGGGCGAATTGGATTCGACCGGATCAAGGAAATGCAGGTGGCGTGCCGTGGTTGATCAGTTGGCCACGTTAAAAGCTGATCACAATTTTATTTGCCGAAGGTAACTTCGCACTGGCAGCTTAGAAGTAAGCTACCCTGGCTGAGGGGGTTCGTTGGAGACGCCCGACTGCTGGTCACCAATTCCAAACCGCTACGAGTCACGCGAGTACGTTCGTAGTTAAACAAGTTCTCGACTAGTCGCAATAGAACCAGGTCGACATGGGTCTAGTGTGGCGAATACCAAATAGTCGACTATGCACGTAGAGGCCTTCATGGAATTATTGCGGGACGCGGGTTCGATCCCCGCCGCCTCCACTACTCGTCGACGCAAGTTGAAGCTTATTAACGGGTTGAGAAATCAGAGGACGCGGGTATGTAACCCGCGTCCTCTTCTTCATTGATCCAGAACGTCCGCAATTGTCGCTTATTGGCGGAGTTTGGCACTGAAGTTGGCCACAAAAAGGGACACGGTGACAGGTGGATATTGGGAAATAAAAATGCCCGCGGGTGAATCCACGGGCCGCGAGTCAAGGAGGATCGCAGGTTACCTTTTGAATCCACCACCCCGAAACCGGGTCGCGCCAGAACTTGAACGACTCACGCCGCTTCGAAAATAGCCATTGTTTCCGTAGGATCCACGCGTGCTTCGTGCTCCGCCGGCATTGGTCGAAGTGAACGTGCGTCGACCGACACCATTGGCTCCCGAAGCTCCTGCGGAATAACGATTGAATCCGCCGCCGTTGTTAGCTTGAAAGGAGCCGCTGCGAGCGTAGCCTTGCCGGCCGTAAACTCCGGTGCCGAAGTTCGTGGTGGCCGATTGATTGAATCCACGCCCGCTTGAAGTTGAAAGCACTCGGTTCGAGTTCAGCACACCGTTACCGCCGACGGCCGAGCTGTTGTAGTTGTAGCTGCGATCATTCAACGAGCCCGAACGATCCCTTG